>DATAOR010000239.1:0-9184 GCA_036265635.1 Gemmatimonadales bacterium | reverse complement strand
CATCGGGAGCGCCTTCGACGACATCGTCAGGGCCGGCCGTACCGTGCTGCACACGCCCACCCTGGTCTACGTCTTCACCGCCGGCGCGATGATCTCCTTCGGCCTGAACGGCATCGTGGGGTGGGGTCCGGCGTTCGTCGTGCGCGAGCTCGGCCTCAGCTCGGGCGAGGCGGCGGCGTTGCTGGGGAAGTGGGGGCTGATCTCGGGGACCGCGGGGACCCTGTTCGGGGGCATCCTGGCGGACTGGCTCCGCCGGCGCTACGCCAATGCCCGGGTCCGGGTCGTCGCCCTCGGGCTGCTGCTGGGCGGCCCGCTGGCCCTCTGGCTGCTCACCATCCGGGATCCCGACCTGTTCCAGGGCGTCTTCGCGGTCGCCTTCTTCTGCCTGTCATGGTACAACGGCCCGATGACGGCGGTCATCTTCGACGTCGTCCCGGCCCGGATCAGCGCCACCGTGGCCGGCGCCTATCTGCTGTTCATCCACCTGGCGGGCGACGCCATCGCCCTCCCGCTGGTCGGCAGCCTGAGCGATCGGTTCGGCCTCGACCGGGCCATCCTCCTGCTACCGCTGGTGGTGATCGTCGGCGGGCTGGTGGTGCTCGGCGCGGTGCGGACCGTGGGGAGGGACATGCGCCGGGTCGCGACGATCTGATTCGGTGCGGCCTGGAATGACCGCTCGCCCGGCCTATTTCGACCGAAACACCAGATCCAGCAGCTCCTCGTACATCGCCTCAGCCTTCTCCGGATCCTCCGACCGGATCGCCTCGGACGCGCAGTGCTTGAGGTGATTGTGGAGCAGCGAGCGGCTCACCCCGCGCAGCGCCTCCTGCACGGACGTCACCTGCGTCAGGACGTCGGCGCAATAGCGCTCCTGATCCATCATCTTCTGCAGGCCGCGCACCTGGCCCTCGATCCGCCGCAGGCGATTGAGCACGCTCCGCTTGATGTCGGGATCCACCGCCACCGCGTGGGTGCCGTCGCCCGGACGGGCGCAGGCGCAGGGAACGACGGGCTGGGTCACGACCGGCCTCCCGGATTGAAGCGGCGAAGCCGCAGGCTGTTGGAGATCACGCTCACCGAGCTTACGGCCATCGCCGCCGCGCCCAGGGCCGGCGTGAGCTGGATCCCGAACCCGGGATAGAGCACGCCGGCCGCGATCGGGATCCCGATGACGTTGTAAACGAAGGCCCAGAACAGGTTCTGCCGGATGACCCGCATGGCCTGGCGCGACAGCCGGATGGCCGTCACCACGCCGAGCGGGTCGCCCCGCATCAGGGTGATCGCGCCGGCCTCGATGGCGACGTCGGTGCCGGTCCCGATCGCGATCCCGACATCCGCCGCCGCCAGGGCCGGCGCGTCGTTGAGCCCGTCGCCCACCATCGCCACGACCCGGCCTTCGGCCTGGAGCCGGCGGATCTCCGCCAGCTTCCGGTCCGGCGCCACCTCGGCCACCACCCGGGTGATCCCTACCCGCCTGGCCACGCTGGCCGCCGTGCGCGGATTGTCTCCGGTCAGCATGACCGCCTCGAGGCCCAGCTCGGCCAGGCGGGCCACGGCCTCGGCGCTGGCCGGCTTCACCGGGTCGGCCACGGCGATCACGCCGGCCGGCGCGCCGTCCAGCGCTACCAGCATCGGGGTCCAACCCTCTGACGCCAGCGACTCCACCCGGGCGAGCAACGGCGCAGGGTCCACGCCCAGCCCGCGAAGCAGCGCTGCATTCCCCACCGCCACCAGGCGGCCGGCTACCGTGCCGACTACGCCCTGTCCGGTCCGGCTCTCGAATCCCGTCACCGCCCCGGGGACGGCGGCGCCGCGACGCTCGGCCTCGGCCACGATGGCCTCGCCCAGCGGGTGCTCGCTCGGCCGCTCGACGGCGGCGGCCAGCGCCAGCAGGGCCGTCTCGTCGCCCGCGCCGGGCAGCGGCTCGACGGCCTGCACCGCCGGCCGGCCCTCGGTGATGGTGCCGGTCTTGTCGAAGACTACCGTATCGAGCCGGTGGCTCCGCTCGAGCGGCTCGCCGCCCTTGATCAGGACACCCAGCTCGGCACCGCGTCCGGTGGCGACCATGACGGCGGTCGGGACTGCCAACCCCATGGCGCAGGGACAGGCGATGATCAGCACCGTGACCGCCGCGACCAAGGCGTGGAGATACGCCGGCGACGGCCCGAAGTCGAACCAGATGACGAACGTCGCGATCGCGATCGAGATCACCACCGGCACGAAGACCGCCGAGATCCGGTCGGCCAGCCGCTGGATCGGCGCCTTGCTGCCCTGGGCCTGCTGCACCAGCCGGATGATCCGCGACAGCACCGTGTCCCCGCCTACCCGCTCGACCCGGAGGCGGAGCGCGCCGTTCCGGTTGAGGGTGGCGCCGATGAGCGGGTCGCCCGGGCTCTTGGAGACCGGAACCGGCTCACCCGTCAGCATGGACTCGTCCACGTGGCTCTCGCCGTCGAGCACGACCCCATCGGCCGGCACGGTAGCGCCAGGGCGGACCAGCACCTCGTCGCCCGGACGGAGCGCGGCCAGCGGTACCTCTTCCTCGCGCCCATCGCGGATCAGCCAGGCCGTCGCCGGACGGAGCCCGATCAGGCGCCGGATGGCGCTGGTAGTCTGGCCCTTGGCCCGCGCCTCGAGCAGGTTGCCGAGGAGGACCAGGGTGACGATCCAGACCACCGCCTCGAAGTAGACGTGGGGGACCACGCCGCGAGCCTCGAACCAGCCGGCGAACAGGGTCACCGCCGCGCTGTACAGGAAGGCGGCGCCGGTGCCGATGGCAATCAGGGTGTTCATGTCCGCGCCGTGATGGCGGAACGCCGCCCAGGCCCGGGTATAGAAGTGCCGGCCCGCCCAGCCGACTACGGGCAGGGTCAGCGCCAGCAGCAGCCAGCGCCCTGCCGAACCGTCGGTTCCGGTCTGCGGGCTCATGCCCAGCGGGCTCATCTGGATCGCCATCGCCGCCACGGCCGCGGCCGCGCTGACCGCGAACTTGCGCTTGAGCCGGCGGATTTCGTCCGCCCGGGCCGCGTCCTGGGCATCCAGCAGGCCCTCGCCCGACGCCTCGGGCGCCGGCAGCTCGGCGCCGTAGCCGGTGCTTCGGATGGTCTCGACCAGCCGGCCGGGTGAGGTGAGCCCGGGGTCGTAGGAGACGGTGGCCGCGCCGGTCATCAGGTTGACGTTGGCCGAGGCGACGCCCGCGGTACGCTCGAGCGTCCGCTGGACCCGGCCGCTGCAGGCGGCACAGGTCATCCCGGTGACCGGGATGGTGCAGGATTCCGTGGGTGACGTGATCGTGTCCGCCATGTCGGTGGTCCTCTTCGGCTCAGCCTTCCGCGATGATCGTCCCGCGCACCATGCCCATGCCACAGGCGAACTCGAACGTTCCTGGGCCGGGAGTGAATCGCACCGGCGTGGTCCGGTGCGCCGGCAGATAAGTCCGGATGCCGAACGCGGGGAGCACGACTTCCTCGGTGCAGGGGTTGGTCTCGTCGCGCTCGAACTCGAGCTGGACCGGCACGCCGGCCCGGACCCGGATGACCGCCGGAGTGTAGGCGCCCTGGACCTTGACCGGGATGCGCTGCAGCCCGCCGCCTTCGAGCAGGGCCGTCACGGGGGTGCGGCCGGCGACGAAGAAGTACCAGTTGACCCAGACGATAGCCCCCAGGCCGAGCACGGTCACCAGGATCTGCCCGCTGGTCATGCGGCGCTGGTGGCGCGGTATCCGGCTTCGGACACCGCGGCCTCGATCTGGGCAGCCGAGGTCGACTGCTCGTCGTACTCGAGCTCGGCGCGGCCCATTCGAACCGAGCCGACCTTCACGCCCGGGACCGCCGCCAGCGCCTGGTTGACCGCGTTGAGACAATGGCCGCAGCTCATGCCTTCGATGTGCAGGGTAAGACGGGTCATGGTATCTCCGTACCGGTGGGGACCAGGAGAGATCTAGATAGGGGAGGGGGGTATGTCAAGCCGCGTTCCTGGTTGGGCTTCCGCCGGGATCGCAGGTGGCAGCAGGCTGCAACGAACGCGGGCAGGACGCCACGCGCGTGGCTTCGATTGGTGCCACAGTCCCGGGGCAATTCCCATAACAGGTTGTGTCAGCGAGAGTTACCTTGCCTCAGCAAGCGGCATGCCTCCTGCCCTTCTCGGGGACATGTCCTCCCAGTCGTCGGGCCGTTCCGAGTCCGCCAAACCCGGGCGGAGCGAACCGCTGGTGCCCCTGCTCAAGGTCGAGGACGCCTTGGGGGACCCGGCCGCCCTTGCCACCTGGCACGCCGCCCTGTCCAACGGGCTTGCCACGGATGTCCCCCACGATCTGCTGGCGCTCTGGCTGTACCCCGCTCATGGCGATGCCGTCCTGCTCGGTCCCGAAGCCCTCGCCGCCGATGACCTGCGGCCGCCGGCGCCCGGCCCCCAGCTGCTTCCCGGACAGATCCGGCTGCTCGAGGACATCGTGCGCGATGCCGGCTATGGCTCGGTGCTGGGCCTGCCGATCCGGTCGGGCCGCCGCGACGTCGGCCTGGTTCTGGCTGCCGACCTCCGAAGCGGGCAGTACGACGAGGCGACCGAAGTCACGCTCGATGTCGTGGCCCAGCGGCTGGCCCCGATGCTGGGACGGCTGTCGCGTCAGTGGAGCGAGGGTGTCGGCGGAAGCTCGCAGACCGACCGCATGGCGGCGCTGGTGGACGTCATCGCCCATGCCTCCACCCACGCCGCGTCGCCCCACCTCTACCTGGGCGAGCTGAGCCGCGCGCTCGAAGGCGTGCTGCCCCACGACCGGCTAGAGCTGCTGGTGGCGGACGACCCGGGGACGCGGATGTACCGGCTGGGGGAGGACGTCGGCGGACTGCTCTGGGCCGACCCGTCGCTGGAGCTGGCCCGGGAGCATTTCGACCTGCCCGGGCTGCTGGGCGACCGCGACACCATCCTCATCGCCGACACGTATCACGAGCCTCGCTGGCCCCGGGGATACTTCACCGTCGCCGAGCCGGCCGGGGCCGAGCTCCGGGCGGCCATCGTGGCGCGACTGCCGGGAGAGAGTGGGGCCGTCTACCTGCTGGCAGGGAGCATCGGCGCGGAGCTGTTCGACGACGAAGACCTGGCGCTGCTCCGACGCGTTGCGGGGCTCATCGCGGGCCAGGTGATGGTGCTGGTCGGCCGCGCCGTCCCGCCTCCGCCGCCCGCCGCACCGCCAGGGCCCAGCCTGCTCGATGCCGCCGAGCTGCTGGCCACCGGCCCCGAGTTCGCCGAGGCCGCCCGCCGGGTGGCCGACCTGGCCGGCCGGATCATCCCGTTCGACAGCGTCCGCTTCGCGCTCCGGCTGAGCGAGGGCGACCGGGTGGTGCTGCTCGAGCCGGGCGAACGCCGGGCACTACCCGACCTGCCGCTGGTGCCGGTGGCCGGCACCACCCTCGCGGCCGTGCTCCTGGGCGAGGTGGCCCACTCCTTTCAGCTGGTGGACGGCGAGGCGCGCCTGCTGGTTCCCCTCCGGGTCCAGGGCCGGATTCACGGCGCCCTGGTGCTGACGGCCCGCCCGCCGGCGATCCTGCGTGAGGCCCACCTTGGCCCGGCGCAGCAGCTGGCCGACCTGGTAGCCGCCCATCTCGAGCTGCTGCGCCGGACGGCGCTGCTGACGCCACCCTACCTGCCGGGGTGGAAGAAGGTCCGCTAGCCGGACACCGCCTGACCAGGTCGCGCCTGAGCGTCAGCCGGCCCACCTCGCTCAGACCGGCTCCCCCAGCCGAGCATGCGCCGGAGTCACCGGCTCGACAGCCCCCACGCCGGTTTCCACCCCGGTCGCCACCACCCGCCGGACCACGAATGCGATCAGCAGCAGCAGTCCGAACATGCAGACCACGATCGGCCCGGTCGGCAGATCGTACTTGAAGGAAATGAACAGCCCGGAGGCCGAAGCCGCCGCGCCGACCAGCCACGACACGATCGCCAGCGGGCCGTACCGCCGGGTGAACTGGAACGCGATCGACGCCGGGACCACCAGGAACGAGAACACCAGCAGCACCCCGGCGATGGGCACGGAGAACGTGATCACCAGGCCGAACGAGAGATAGAACAGGAAGTCCCACCAGCGGATCCTCCAGCCGTTGGCCAGTGCCGTGTCCGGCTGGAAGCTGATGGTGAGGAAGCGGCGCCGGAGCAGCCAGTGGAACAGGCCGATCACGGCGTACACCGCAGCCAGCCGGCCGATGACAGGCCAGGTCACCCAGAGCAGGCTGCCGACCAGGATGTCCTTGATCGCCTCGCCTCCGCGGGGCGTCCGGTCGGCCACCAGAATGGCCGCCGCCGACGCCACCACGTACACGATGCCGATGAACGCTTCCTGCGGCACCCGCCCCTTCTCCTCGGTCCGGGTCAGCGCGAACAACGCCGCCCCCACGCTGGTGAAGCCCAGGGCGTAGAGAAAGGCCGCGGTCGAGTCGGGCTGGCTCCCCGCCAGAATAGCGACCGCCGAGCCGAGCGCTGCCATCTGAGCCAGCGACAGATCCACGAAGATGACCTCGCGAGCGATCACGTGGAGTCCGAGGTACGAGTGGATCGCCACGATGACCAGGCAAGCCGCCAGCGGCGGCAGAAACAGACTGAGATCCATCAGCTGGCCCCTCCCTTGAAGCCCGCCGCAAGGCCGTTGACCCAGGTGTTCATCAGGTCGAAATAGGTGTTGACGCCGGGCGCACCGTTGGTGTTCTCCGGCACGATCACCGCCTGCGCCCCGGTACGCTCGGCCACCTGCCGGATCTGGTTCCGATCGAAGTAGTTCGAGGCAAACAGCACGGGGATCTTCCGCTCCTTCATGAGGGCGATGACCTGCTGCACGTGGCCCGGCGTCGGCGGGATGCCCGGCTTCGCTTCGATGTACTCGATGCAGTTCACCTGATACCGATGGCTGAAGTAGGCCCACTCCTTGTGGTAGCAGGCCATCTCCTTGCCCCGGAAGGCCTGGGCCGTCTTCATCCAGCCGCCCAGGCGGTCGAGCAGGGGTTTGCCCTGGTACTGTTTGGTGCCCAGGAAGTCGTACAGCTTGTCGCTCTTCAGCAGGTCGTAGGCGACGGCCGGGGTCAGCACGCCGACCAGCTCCTGGCCGAGGGTGGCTTCGAGCACCCGCTTCTCGAAGTCCTGCTCCTTGCCGGTGAAGTAGGCCGCGTTGTCGGGAGAGACCCGCTTGAGCCCGGTCAGGATGTTCCGGGCAATGATGATCCCGTTGACCGGATCGGTGTGGATGTGCGGATTGCCGTCCTGGTGGATGTCTCCTTCGGACCGGCTGAGCGAGGTAGGCACCTCGAGCAGCTGGATCCCGGTGTAGGCGGTGACGTAGCCCGGCCCGCCCTCGCTCACCTTCCGGTTGCCGGCCCGGTCGATCAGGGGCGGCACCCACAGCTCGAGGTCGAGCCCGGTGGTGACGAACAGGTCGGCGTCGCGCAGCACCGCCACGAAGCTGGGCTTGGGCTGGACGAAGTGGGGATCCTCGTCGCCCTGGGCGATCGAGGTCACCGTCCCCTTGTCGCCCACGATCTCCCGGGCGATCGCCCCGTAGGTGGTGAGGCTGGTGACGACCTTGAGCGGCGGGACCGCCCGGCCGCCTGGCCCGGCTCGGCCGCCCGGCCCGGCTTCGGCCATGGCGCGGACCGGAGGGGTCAGCATCAAGAGCGCAAGCGCCGCCGCGGGCAGGGCAGAAGCGAGGGCCCAGCGCCGCCGGCTGCGGGAGGGACGGCCCGGGTGACTCCGGCCGGCGGAGATGAGGGTGCGAGAAGCGGAAGTCATGGGTACGGTCTCCCGGCCGCAAGAGCGATAGTCGGCGCGCATGTCAGTAGGTCTCGTGCTTGTGGGGGCCCATCGCCCAGACCGCCTGGAGCGAGAGCAGGTTGTGGGAGCCGTCGAGGTCGCGGTGGCGGTGCTCGCCCTCGAGCCGGAGAAAGACGAATTCGCTCTGCCACCAGGTGACGGACGGGGTCAGCCGCCATTCCGTGTCGTCCGGCCCGCGGGGCGCCTCTACCCAGTCGTACCGGCCGCCCAGCACCCACCGGCGAGACAGCTTGGCGTTGAGGTCCACGAAGGCGCCGTACCGGTTGGTTGTGGCAGCGAGCTCGTCGGCATGGAGCCGATATCCCTCGGCCCGCAGGGTGATCTCCCGCCGGGTGGCGGCCTCGGGTGGCCGATAGGTCAGCCGGAAGTCGAGCCCCAGCAGCCGGCTCCGGAGGTCGGCGTCGTCGTTGTTGCCGCCGGTGCCGGTGAAGCCGAGCTGGGCGTAGCTGGACCGGTCGAGCTGCCAGAAGTTCTGCAGTCGAAAGAGCAAGGTGGGCTGGCGCCCGCCGGCGTAGAGCGGGTCGCTCTCGGCCGTAGTGCCCTGGAGCCAGACCTCATGGGTTCCGCCCAGGACCGAGACGGGCAGCGCGGTGTAGAGCGAGAGACCGACGCCCGACAGTCCCTCGGGGCCGAGGAATCGCTGGTACACCAGGGGATACTCGGTCTCGGGCAGGGCGTGGAGATGCCAGCGGTTGAGGTCGCCGATCTGCTGGCGAACCTTGCCGACGTCTACCCGAAGCCGGCCCGGCAGACCGGTCCAGTAGATGTAGCCCTCCTCCACTCCGACTTCGCCGTCCTCGAAGGTGAGGAAGATCTTGGTGCTCGAGAAGGGATCGAGCGCCGACTGCAGGGCGACCTCGAACTCGCGAGCCACCCCGTTGTCGTGTTGCCGGCCATCCCGGGCGACCAGCCGGATGTCACCGGTGGCGCTGATCTCGGGGTTGAGGGCCGAGGCGTTCCGCTGCTTGCCGACGAACTCGGTTTCCTTGGGGGTGGTATCGCGAGGCGCCGGCTCGGCGCCGCCGGCAGCCGGCGGTGGGGCAGGCGGGGCAGGCGCTCCCGCCGCCTGGGCGGCTGCGGCCCGCAAGGCGGCCAGCTCATCGGTCGTGTCAGCGGGGGCCCGGGCGTCCGGACGCGAGGGGCTCGGCGCACCCGGGCTCGGCGCACCCGGGCTGGGCACTGCAGTAGGAGCAGCCCCGGGCTGGCAGCGGGTGGCGCGGAGCGTCTCCAGCCGCTGGCTCAAGGCCTCGAGAGTGGCGATGAGGCTGTCGGTGCGGGCTTCCCCCGTGCGAGCGGGGGCGACGACGGGCTGGCGCGCGGGGCACTGGCCGGTCTCGAGCGAGTCCAGCCGCGCGGTGAGCGCGTCGAG
>DATAOR010000238.1:0-3395 GCA_036265635.1 Gemmatimonadales bacterium | reverse complement strand
ACCGACGAGGTCATCGAAATCCCCCGCGCCCTCTTCGACCGTCTCCCCGACACCCTGGCGTTCGCGGCTTGAACCTGACCCACGATGGACAAAGCCGAGCTGAGTTTTCCCCTGTCATCCTGCGCGCAGCAAAGGATCGGGGACTCAGCGTTGAGAGGGGAAGCCTCCCGAAGCGGGATGCCCGATCCTTCGCTGCGCTCAGCTCGGCTTTGTCCATCTTGGGTCAGGTTCAAGCCGCGAACGCCAGGGTGTCGGTGAGACGGTCGAAGAGGGCGCGGGGGATTTCGATGACCTCGTCGGTCGAGGGTGAGGTCGAGAAAATGGTGACCGGCCAGAGTCGCCGGCGGACGAAGGCGAGCGTATCCGAGAACGTCGGAGCGGACTTGGCGTACCAGGCGGCCTGACGGGCCGGCAGCGGCTGACCGTCGAGGCGAGCGTGGGCGCAGAGGGTCACCAGCGAGAAGAGGCCGAGCAGGGCCGGGGTGGTGCGGAGGATGGCGAGGTCGGACCATTGCCGCTGGGTCTCGACCCCGAGATGCGCCCGGACCTCGCGGAAGGTGACTTCCAGCGGCCAGCGGGCCACGAACCAGGCGATCATCTGAGCTGGGAGCGCGGTGGGATCGGTGCTGAGGAGGGCTTGCGGTTCGAACTGCTCGGCCGGGTCGCGGAGCAGGACCCAGCGCAGTGCGACCGGCGGCTGCCCGGGGTGGTACCAGAGGGCGGTGCCCGTCGCGGCCTCCACCGGAGCCGTCCCGCCGCCATACCAGGGGACGGTGAGCGTCTCCCACCCCGTGGCCGGATCGAGCAGGCGTGTCGCCAACGTCGGCTGGCGCTCGCCTTTGATCCGTGGCCGCCCCGGCGTTCCCGGTGCCCGCGGGGGCGCCGGGGCGTAGAGCGCCGCGTCGAGGCGCAGGCGGGTCACCACCGTCACCGGTCGTGGCAGCGCCGCGGCGTCGGCCAGCAGCTCCAGGACAGCGTAGGTGCTGTCCGCCACCACGACCAGGGCGCGATCGGGGAGCCAACGGCGCAGTTGGCGGATCATCTGGCGCCCCCACGTCGGGAGCGTCTTGTGGCGCCGGCCGTGCGTCTGATCGTACCGCTCCGAGGGGGCCAGTACCGTCAGGAACGGCAAGCCCCAAACCCGGCCGGCCCACGCGATCTCGGCCAGCACCTGCATCGAGATCCAGCGCAGCCCGCTCACTTTGACGAAGTGGCTCTTGCTCGACCGCACCGGATCGCGGTAGATCCCCTTGGCCGCGATCTTCGCCCCGCGCCGACGCTCGATCGTCTCATCCAGCCCGACCACGACCGGGGCATCGGCCGCCACCACGACCTGCACCAGCACCGCGAGCAGGCGCCGACTGAGCTCCCGACTCGACCACCGCGCCCGATTGAGCACCCGGTGATAGTTCTGGAACTGCCGCTCGTCGCTCAGCCCCATCACCCGGAGCACGGCGGCCACCGTGCGCTGGCCCGGGGTCAGGATCGCCCCAACCACCAGCACCTGGACCCAGTCCCACACCCGTTCGCTGAAGACGTCCTCGAACAGGCGCAGCAGGCGTACAATCTCTCTCGGCAGGGTCTCCATGACTCACCCTTCCTTGGCAGTGGGGTGTGAGTCCACGGTACCCTGCCTCTCTCCTTCTGTCTACGAAATGGACAAAGCCGAGCTCAGAGCTTGTGAGGAAATGGGCCGTGGATGCAAGTCGGGGGCGGGGCTGGCACAATGGGCGGAGCTTGCGTCGGTGAGGTGGCGATGAGCGCGCAGCCGGTCCTGCCCGAGATGCCCGAGCCCGGCGAGCGGGCGGGGGCCGAGGCGCCGACCCTGCCGGCCGCGGCGCGGGTGGTGCGGGCGGCGCGCGAGCAGGTGGAGCTGGTCCCGCGCAGCCTGGAGGAGGCGGTGTCGGCGGACCACCCGGCGCGGGCGGTCTGGGCGCTCCTGGAGCGGCTGGACCTGGCGGCGTTCTACGGGAAGGTGCGGGCGGTCCTCGACGGGCCCGGGCGGCCGGCGGCCGACCCGCGGGTGCTGCTGGGGCTGTGGGTGTTGGCCACGGTCGAGGGGGTGGGCAGCGCGCGGAAGTTGGCGCGGCTGAGCCGCGAGCACGACGCGTACCGCTGGCTGCGGGGCGGGGTGCCGGTCAACTACCACCAGCTGGCCGCCTTCCGGACCGGGCACCGGGCCGAGCTGGACGGGCTGCTGAGCCAGACCGTGGCGGTGCTGCTCCACCAGGGCCTGGTCACCCTGCGGCACGTGGCGCAGGACGGGGTGCGGGTGCGCGCGAGCGCCGGGGCCGGCTCGTTCCGCCGGCGGGCGAGCCTGGAGCGCTGCCTGGACCAGGCGCGGGCGCGGGTGGACCAGCTGGCGGCCGAGGCCGAGCACCCGGACCCGACGGTCGGCCGGCGCGAGGCCGCGGCGCGGGAGCGGGCCGCGAAGGAGCGGGCGGCGCGGGTCGAGGCGGCCGTGGCGGAGCTGCCGGCCCTCGAGGCGAGCAAGGAGCGCCAGCGGAAGAAGCTGGCGCGGGGCCGGCGCGAGCGGGTGGCCGAGGCGCGGGTCTCGACCACCGACCCGGAGGCGCGGGTGATGAAGATGGCCGACGGCGGCTTCCGCCCGGCCTACAACGTCCAGGTGGCCACCGACCGCGACGGCCGGGCGATCGTCGGGGTGGAGGTGACCAACCGTGGCAGCGACGGCGGGCTGGCCGCGCCGCTGGAGGAGCAGGTGGCCGAGCGCTGCGGCCGCCGCCCGAACGCGTACCTGGTCGACGGCGGCCTGGCGACCCGCGACGACGTCACCGCCCTGGAGCGGCGCGGCGTCACGGTCTATGCCCCGACGGAGGCGCCGCGGGTCGACGGCGGGCGGGCGGCGACCGATCCGCGGCCGGACGACACCCCGGAGGTGGCGGCCTGGCGGGCGCGGATGGGGACCGACGAGGCCAAGGCGACCTACAGGGAGCGGGGCTCGACCGCCGAGTGGACCAACGCCCAGGCGCGGACCCGCCACGGCCTGCGGCAGTTCGCGGTGCGGGGCCTGGAGCGGGTCACCGCCGCCGTGCTGCTGTTGGCGCTCACTCACAACCTGCTGCGGTGGTGGGCCGTGCAGCCGTGAAGCGCCCGCGCCGGACCCGCCCGACCCCCGCGGGCGCCGACCGTCGGGGCCGCCGGGCGCCCCACCGGACGTGGCGCGAGCGCCGCGGCGTCCGGGCCCGGTCCGGCCGGCCCGGACGCCCCGACACGCCCCACCAAACGCCGATCCGGCCCAGGACGCATAAGCTCACAGGCTCTCAGAATGACAAGGAAGGTGATACGGGTGAGAATGCTGACGTGCGGCGAAAATTTAGATGTGGAGGGTTGGCTTGGCTGACGCGTTGGAGCGATGGCGGGGTGGCTGGAAGGGG
>DATAOR010000237.1:0-2253 GCA_036265635.1 Gemmatimonadales bacterium | reverse complement strand
AGACGGCCGACGAGCTGGTGGCGGCGCTCGAGCCGCTGGCCGGGCCGAGCGGCGGGATCACCCCGACCCAGACCCAGCCGGTGCGCGCGGCGGCGCCGAGCGCCCCGACGCGAGCGGCGCCGGGGCCGTCGGCGGGGTCCGGAGCTGCCCCGCGCCGGCGCGCCTGGATCGCGGGCGCCGCCGCCGTGCTGGTGGCCGCAGCCGCCGGGCTGGCGGCGTGGCATCCGTGGTCTCGGACCGCCGCCCGGCCGCTCGACCCCAACCTGGTCGCGGTGCTGCCGTTCCGGACCGCAGGGGCCGACCCGAGCGTGCAGTACCTTCGCCAGGGCATGGTGGACCTGATGCAGGCCAAGCTCACCGGCCAGGGCGGCCCGCGCGCGGCCGACGCCCGGTCGGTCCTGGCGGCCGTGCGCGACGCCGGCGGGAGCGACGCGCAGGACCTGTCCGAGGAGGCGGCCGCGGGGGTGGCGCGGAAGCTGGGCGCGGGGCGGCTGCTCCAGGGGAGCCTGGTAGGGTCGCCCGATCACCTGGTGATGACGGCGGCGCTGGTCGCCGTGCCCGACGGGAAGTCACTGGCCCAGACCAGCGTGTCCGGCTCCAAGGACAGCCTGTTCGTCCTGATCGACCGGCTCACCGGGCAGCTCCTCGCCCTCGGCGCCGGCGCCAGCTCGGCGCAGCTCAGCGCGCTGACCACCACCAACCTCGACGCCCTCCGGAGCTATCTCGACGGGGTGGCGGCCTACCGCCGGGGCGCCTTCCAGACCGCCACCCCGCAGCTGAGCCGCGCGGTGGAGCAGGACTCGACCTTCGCCCTGGCCCTCTCCGCGCTGATCGAGTCCGACGGGTGGCACCCGGCGACCACCGACATGAACCGGATCCGGCGGCTGGCCTGGCAGTACCGCGGCCGGCTCAACCCGCAGGACTCCCTGTTCCTGTCGCTCCGGCTCGGCTCCCAGTTTCCCCGGCCGACGCCGTGGACCGTCCGGATCGCCGACGCCGAGCGGGCGGTGCAGACCATTCCGGAGAGCGCCGATGCCTGGTACAACCTGGGCGACGCGCTGTTTCACTTCGGCCGGCTGGTGGATCTCCCCCAGCCCGAGGCGCGGGCCCGGCAGGCGCTCGAGCAGGCGTTCCAGCGCGACTCCCTGTTCGGCGCCCCGATCCAGCACCTGGCGGCGCTGACCTGGGTGACCGGCGATACCGCGGCCCAGCGGGTGTGGACCCGCCGGATGATCGCGCTCGACTCGACCAGCGAGGGCGTGCCGTTCGCCCGGTGGAACCTGCTGCAGGCCACCCGCGATACGGCCGGGATCCGGGCGTTTCTGGCCGGGCTCGACTCGGGCGAGGTCGGGGTGCCGCAGGGGGTCCTGTTCTTCGGGACGCTGGACAGCGTCACCACGGCGAACCGGGCGCCGCTCCTCGAGGCGGTGCACCGGCTCTCGGCGACCAAGCCCGCCCGGATGGACGTCGCGATCGCCCGGTCGCGCTACTTGCAGAACCTGGGCCGGCCGGCCGAGGCGGCGCAGTGGATCGACAGCCTGGCCGCGATCGATCGGCAGGCCGCCGGCCTGAACGCCCTGCTGGGCGAGATCTGGTTCGACGGCGGGCCGGCCGACACGACCCTGCTCAGCCCCGAGCAGGTGGACGTGCACCGGTTCTGGGCCCGGGACGATGCGGCGGCCGGCCAGCGGCTGCTCAAGCTGTGGCGGGACCGCGCGGCGGCGGACTCCACAGCGGCCCTGCCGCCGATCATCGTCGGCCTGATCGAGGCAAGGCTGGCGCTGAACCGCCATGACCCGGCGGCGGCGCGGCTGGTGGACGTGGCCGACTCGCTCTGCCGGGGCCGAGTGGCCGGGGCGGCCTTCTCCTCGATCGAGCTGGCCCGACTCTACGAGCGGCAGGGCCGGGTGGACCGGGCGCTCCGGGCGGTGCGGCGGCGGCACCTGCCGATGGGGGAGCCGGAGGCGGGCGGGCTGGCGGCGTCGTACCGGCTGGAGGGGCGGCTGGCGGCGCTGGCGGACGACAAGGCGGGCGCCATCCGGGCGTATCGGAACTATCTCAGGCTGCGGGTGGATCCCGAGCCCGCGCGGGTGGCGCAGGTGGATAGCGTGCGGGCGGAGCTGGCGGCGGTGGGGGATCTGGAGGGGAAGCGGTAGCGCCGAACGGCCGGGTCAGAGCGGTCGAAACAGCTCGTCCAAGGCCAGCGTGAACGGCCGTCCAGCCCCGGCCGGAAGCCACACCAGCCGCTCGCGC
>DATAOR010000236.1:0-43518 GCA_036265635.1 Gemmatimonadales bacterium | reverse complement strand
CACATGGCCAAGAATCTCGCGCAGAACCTGGTCTACCATTCACGGCTGCTCAAGGCGCACCCGCAGGCGCCGACCGGCGGCAAGGCGACCTGCTGTGCGGTGCATGCCCAGCTCGACGTGCCGGCCTGATCTGGAGCTGGTCCGGTTCGAGATCCGCGACGGTGGCGGCCGCCCCCAGCGCCCCCACCGGCCCATCTTCCGGCCAACCATCCCCGGCTCAACCCCCCGAGCCATCGTCACCGGACGATGATTGTGCCAGACATCAGCGCGCCGTGCACGGCGCAGTCGTACTGGTAGGTGCCGGGCACGGAGAACCGGACCTGATAGCTGCTGCCGTCGCCGGTCTCCACCGTGCTGCTCGCGAAAGCCGGTGAGCCCAGGGATTCGATGGAGTGCGGCACGCTGCCTGTATTCCTCCAGGTCCACGTGACGGTGCCACCCACCGCGACCGTGTCGATGGCCGGGTTCGCCGCGCCGTTGTGATCGCTCTTGAAGAAGATGTTGCCCACGGTCACGGCCACCTCGAGGCCGGCGACGCCCCCACCGGAGCCACTGCCGCTGCCGGTGCTGTCGCCCGTGTTCCCCCCATTGCCGCCAGTTGAGCCGCCGCCGGTGCCACCACCGGTGCCGCCGCCGTTCCCGCCATTGTAGCCGCCGCCCGTTCCGTTGCCGGACGAGGGGCTGGTAGGTGAGCTGCCGGAGCAGCCGACCAGTGCGGCCAGGACGACAGCCGTGAAAAGACGTCCGAGCATGTGATACCCCCTGTGTGAGTGCGAGTCATGTACCCGTGGATGCAGGGGGCTATATTGGCAGCCGACGGGTGACCGGGCATCCGGCGTGCGGCCTGACTTCGCTCCCACGATCGCCGACCGGACACCGCGCCGCGGAGGGGCACGGTGCCCGACCAAAGTCAGGGTCCCGGAACGCTCGGCGCGACGGCGCCTCTCCCGCCGCGCCGCTGGTGAGCTGCCCACGCGGCGCCTCAGCGCCGGGCGAGGTGCTCGGGCGCCGATCGGAAGGCGACCGCACGGATACTGAAGGTGACCTTGTCGGCCACCTTGACCGTGCCGCCGGGACCGCCGCTGAATGGCTTGATGCCGAAGTCGGTCTGTTTCAGCGAGAACGTCGAGGCGGCCAAGAGCGTATCCCCGCCGATCTGCACCGCGACGTCGATCGGCACCTGGCGGGTCTGCCCCACCATGGTGACCGCCGCCAGGATATGAAAGCCGGTGGCGGTCGGCGTCACTTGCCGGGACGTGAGCCGGATCTCGGGGAATTCCGCCGTGCGCAGGATCCTGGTGCGCATCGACGCCGTGACTTGGCGGATCTCGGCCGTGTCCGGCGGCGTCAGGACCTCGAGGCTGTCGGTGAGCACGGTGATGTCCAACCGCGAGCCCGAGGGGTTGCGGGGGTAGTACACCACCTCCCCGCGGAAGGCGCGGGCCTGGATCACGTGGGTGTGGCCGGCGAACCCGAACAGTCCGGCCTTGCCCGTCTTGACCTGGAGATGGCTGCTCGAGGCCAGCCGGTAGGTCACCGAGTCGAGCTGCCGGAGGCGCTCGTCCACCGTGCCGGACAGCGGAGCCTCGGACAGGCCCGAGTCGCTCGCCGTGGGTGCCGGCCGGAACGCGTCGGGCTGCTGGGCCCGCACCGTGGCGGCAGAGAGTGCCAGCGCCATCGTCAGGACGGCCGCGCGCAGCCGCAGCACGACGAGGCCTGGCCCGCGCGCGCAGGATCGCTTGCTCATGTTCTTCTCTCCATGTCTGCCACCGGTGGACGGGCACGCGCCGGAATGGCGTCGCCCCGCACTTATGGACCGAGGGTTCGTCGGACGATCAGGCGCCCGACGGCGGCGTCCGCAGGGACGGCGTAGATCTCACCCGTGAGGGCCAGGCGGTCGGACACCTGCCAGGCCGCCCCGCCGAACACGGCGACGCGGTCCAGGTTCACGGCCACCCGGGTCGTGTCCAGGCCGCCGAACTGGTTTCTGAAATGCACCTGGAATCGGGACTGCAGGCGACTGTAGCCGGACCCCGCATACGGACGGAGGCGCCCGCCGGCCAGCGACCCGCCGAGGCTGACGTCCACGCCGATGATGTTGGGCGAGTAGCGATCGTCCGACAGGGTGCCCTGAAAGCACTCGCTGACAGGATCGCCGAGCGCCTCCCGGTCACAGGTGATCGGCCCGCGGATGGATCCGAACGTGGTGTGGGCGCGCACCGCCGCAGCGAGGCCGTCGGGACCGCCGATGGACTTGCTCAGGGACAGCCCGATCAGGTTCGCCTTCACCCCGGCCACCCGCACCGGAGGGATCCAGGATGCATCCAGCGCCAGACCGAGCGGCAGCGGGACGGCGATCCGGGGCCGGGCGAGCGCGGGCAGAAGGTCGGTGTTCTCGGGGCCCTTGCCGGGCTGGCACGTCGTGGGGGTGGCCGTGACCGGATCCACGTTGGGGACCGAGGCGGCCTCGAGACCCAGCGAGAGGCCGGTGCGGGGACCCGGCGCCCCGGCCGGGCCGAACGCGAGGGGGACCGAGAAGGTGGCCATCGTCCTCGCCTCGTGCGAGTCGGCCGAGGGCCGGCAGACGGACTGCGCCGCCAGCGGCGTGGCGAACGCGCCGGCCGCGGGGCAGGCGACCAGGAGGCTGAATCCGACCCGCCGAGTCAGCCGGCGCCGGGCCTCACGGCGGGGAACGAGCCTTGTCACACGAAGCATGCGGCGAACCAGGACGCGAGATGTCAGAGCCCTCAACGGTTGATCTAACCGCGAGGACAATCTCGGTCCCGGCCCGTCTCTGGACCATTCGCCAGCGGGGGAGTCTTCAGCCTGACGATATGCGGGAGAGCGGGGAGTCTTCCGGTAGCGCCGGCATGGTCCTGCGGCATGGGCTGATACCTGTCCACAGAGGTGGGTGGGCCGCTCCGCTCCCCGGGGCGTAGGTCGACGCGGTTGCCGGCGGCACGTTCGTGGGGGCACCGCCGGCGCACCGGTGCATGTGGGCGATCCCCCGGCGCACCGGCGCATGTGGGCGATCCCCCGGCGCCGAAGGCAGATTTGGCCCATCCTTCCACGGGGCCTGCCACTGTCCGACCCGGAACGGTGAGCGAGCCGGGTCGGCTTCAACCTGGCCGACGATTACGGCGACGAGACGGCGACCGGCCTAGTGGGTCCGCACGACCTCGAAGCTGCCCTGGGTAGCGCGGAGGATCAGCGCGTCCACCGGATTCGCCGCCAGGTTCGTCTTGCCCACCAGCACCGTCCCCGACACCTGCGCGGGGCGGAACGTGCCCTTGAGCCACTGGGTGAGCATCGAGCCCGGGAACTTGAGCCGGGTCCGATCGGTCTCGCGGACCGGGTCGCCCGCGCCGGTCCACGACAGGTCCACCACCGCCGGCGATTCCACCCCGGTCTCGTCGATGAAGCCGGGAACGGTCGCCTTCAGGTGCGCCTGATCCAGCAGCCGGCTCACCTCGAACGCCGCATCCTCGGCGATGCCGAAGTACTCGCCGATCGTGTTGTGGCAGAAGTCGTATTGCGAGAGCTGCACTACCGCCAGCGGGCCGCTGGTCGGCTTCCCGCCGTCCTTCACCGTCTCGTTCGAGCCGAACACGAAGACGAACGTCTCCACGCAGCCTGACGGGTCCACGGTGCTGAAGGACGCGTTCGCGGCCCGGTCGTGGATCTGGTATTTCAGATGGCTGGCCGCCAGGCGGGACACGCGCGCGGCCGGCGTGCCCTTGGCCTGGGTCCCGGGACCGCTGGGTGGGGCGGTATCGTCACACGAGGCGAGGAGCAGTGGGAGGCTGAGGGCGGCGGCCAGCAGGCACGGAAGGCGCGACATGAAGCTCTCCAAAGGGAAAGGGCTTGGGGTAAAGGCGCGCCGAACCTCGCTGAGCCGATGGGTGTGCGTCAAGGGCATGGGCCCTCAGGGTACGAACACCGTGCTGTCCACCGGCACCTGCGTCGACCCGTTGTCCACCGGGCTGTTGATCGAGGCATACAGGCTCAGCCGGTAGGCCGTCCCCTCCGACAGCGCGGGCGCCGGACTGTTGCTGCTGGCGTGGGGCGGGACCTCGCCGTATCGGATCGGGGGCTGGAGCCCGTTGCTGCCTAGCGGGGTATGGACCGACCAGACGAAGTCGTGGTTGGGAGCCTCGGCCAGGTGGACCACTAGTGCCTGCATCCGGCACGAGGGTGCCCAGTCGAACGTGGGTTCGGTGCCGGCGCTGACGGTGAAAGTCACTCCGTCGAGGCAGTCGGACGGACCGAGGCTGTCGCACGCCAGGGCGAGCGGCAGCATCACCGCCGGCACCAGCCCGCGCCTCATCGCCCCCGCACCACGATTGGAATGATCCACGCCTGCGACAGCGTCTTCACGTCGAGCCGGCCGGCAGGGCGGCGATAGTCGTTGGAGTCGAGGACGCCGGCGGTAGGCGCTGCGGGCGGCCGGGCGAGCGGCCGGGCGCGTCGGCGCGGCGGTGACGGAGCGCGAGCAGGGGGATCGCAGGAAACCGCATCGGGTCGATGGCTCCAGACGCTGGCGAGTGGGGGGACGGCGTTTCCCGGACTCCGCGCCAAGGTACGGGCGCCGTGCCTGGGCCACCAGTGCCGGCGGCCCCTCGCCATCATCGGCGGAGGTAAGCCCAGTGGGATCAACGGCCGCTGGCGCCCCGCCGCGGGCGCGACTTACCTTATCAGCGTCTCTAGCCTCCCAGCACGCGCGCTTCTCCTCCGCCGCGGAATCCCATGGGCGTACCGGATCACCTGCGCGAAGCCCTCGCCGACCGCTACACCCTCGACCGCGAGCTCGGCCGCGGCGGCATGGCCACCGTCTACCTCGCCCACGACCTCAAGCACGACCGCCAGGTCGCCCTCAAGGTCCTCCGGCCCGAGCTCGCCGCCGCCCTGGGCGCCGAGCGCTTCCTGGCCGAGATCCGGGTCACCGCCAATCTCCAGCACCCCAACCTGCTCCCGCTGTTCGACTCGGGCGAGGCCGGCCGCTTCCTCTATTACGTCATGCCATACGTGGACGGCGAGACGCTCCGTGCCCGGCTCGAGCGCGAGCGCCAGCTCCCGGTGGACGAGACCGTCCGCCTCGTCACCATGCTCGGCAACGCGCTCGCCTACGCCCACGCCCGCGGCGTGATCCACCGCGACTTGAAGCCCGAGAACATCCTGCTCCAGTCGGGCCAGCCCGTCATCGCCGATTTCGGCATCGCCCTGGCCGTGGCCCAGGCCGGCGGCTCGCGGGTCACCGAGACGGGGCTCTCCCTCGGCACGCCGCATTACATGAGCCCCGAGCAGGCCGCCGCCGAGCGCGAGATCGACGCCCGGTCGGACCAGTACGCCCTCGCGGCGGTGACCTACGAGATGCTCTCGGGCGAGCCGCCCCACACCGGCCCCACCGCCCAGGCCGTGATCGCCCGGCTCATGACCGAGCCGGTTCGGAGCCTGCGCGCCACCCGGCCCGGCGTGCCGGTCCCGGTGGATCAGGCCGTCGCCCGGGCGCTGGCCAAGTCGCCGGCCGACCGGTTCGCCTCGGTGGTTGACTTCGTCGCCGCGCTCGCCACGCCCGCGCCCGCCACTCCGGCGCCGGATCGGTCACGCGGGCCGGCGGCGCGGCGGGCGCTCCTCGCGGCGACCGCCGTCGCCATCGCGCTGGCGGTGTACCTGTATGCCGGGCGGCGCAAGCAGGTCTCGATCGTGGATGGCCCGCCACCGGGCGACAACCTCCGCGTGGTCGCCGTCCTCCCCTTCCGCAACATCTCGCGCGACACCGCCCAGCAGTACTTCAGCGCCGGGATGACCGAGGAGATCGCCACCCAGCTCTCCCGCGTCGCCGCGCTCCGGGTGCTGAGCCGCACCGCCACGGCGCGGTACGACACGGCGGGCGACCGGCTCCAGCGGATGTCGCGCGAGCTGGGCGTCGGCAGCGTGGTGGACGGCAGCGTCAGGCTGGCGGGCGACCGGGTCCGCATCGCCGTGGAGCTGACCAGCGTCCGGACCGGTCAGTCGCTCTGGTCGGAGCAGTACGACCGGCAGCTGAGCGACCTGTTCGCGGTGCAGGACGACGTCGCCCACAAGGTCACCGCCGCGCTGCAGGCCCGGCTCACGCCCGCCGAGGCCAGCCGGGTGGCCCATGCGCCGACCTCGAACATGGCGGCCTACCAGCTCTACCTCCGGGCCCAGGAGCTGAGCCCCACCCAGCGCGCGGCCAATGTCACTCGGGGCGAGCTGCTGCGCCAGGCCGTCGAGCGTGACTCCGGCTTCGCCGCGGCCTACGCCCAGCTGGCCCGGAATCACATGTTCCGGAGCGTGGCGGGCGAGCGGGCCTACACCGACTCCGGCTTCATCGCCGCCCGGAAGGCCATCGCGCTCGACCCGGAGCTGGCCGACGGCTGGTTCGCCCTCGGCGACCTGGAGAGCGTCGTCTTCAATCTGTCCGGCGCCCGCCGCGCCTACCTCAAGGCGCTGGAGCTGAACCCGAGCCACGACGGCGCCATGGCCGACCTGGCCAACGTCTACGTCGCGCTCGGACGCTTCGATGAAGCCCTCGACTGGTCCCTGCGCGCGCAGCAGCTCAACCCCAACATGATCCACGCCCCCTACCACATCGGGCTCGGCCTGATGCCGCTCGAGGACGACTCGGCCACCAGCCGGTTCCTGCTCGCGGCCGAGCGGCGCCTCCCGACCGAGTTCCGGATTCAGGGACTGCTGGCGTGGCTCGACTTGAGGCGTGGGTCCGGCGCGGCGGCCCTGGCGCGGGCCCGTCGCATGGTGGCGAACGAGCCCGACAACACCGAGGGGCCGCCGATCCTGGCGGAGCTGGCCGTGGTGGTGGGAGACTCGGGCGCCGAGCGGCTGATCGAGCCGCTGGCCCGGCAGGATCCCGAGGCGGCGGGACAGATGTTTCCCGAGTCGCTCCGGTCGCTCCATGCGCTGACCCTGTACCGCCGGGGCGACACCCGGCGCGCGGCCGAGCTGTGGCGCGAAGCGGCTCGGGCGGCCCGGCGGAAGGTCGATGCCGGCACGGAGACCTTCAACGCCCCGATGGAGCTGGCCGCGATCAGCGCCGTCGAGGGCCGGACCGGCGAGTCGCTCGACTGGCTCGAGCGGGGCTACCGGGCCGGCTGGCGCGACATCGGGATCCAGCGGATCGACCCCTTCTTCGCCTCGGTGCGGCAGGAGCCCCGGTATCAGGCCGTCGTCGCCGCCATGGCGCGGGACGTGGCGGAGATGCGGAAGCGGGCGGCGGCGGCGCATCCCTCGCTGTTCAGTCCGGCGTCGGCCGCAGGGCGCTGAGGCTGCGGAGCGCGTCGACGTTCTCACGCCGAGCCCGCGGCCACCTTCGCCGCGCTCGTGGGTGTATTCGACCTGGTGCAAGCGCCGGGTCCACCGACGCCCGCATGGCGCTTTCCCGCCCGGCCGCTACCTTGGAACGACCCTCCGCCATAGCGAGGCCGGGTTCCTGGGCCTTCGCCTCGCGCTCCGACCCTCACGCTGGGAGAGCTTCCATGCTTCGCCGCATCGCCCTGGCCCTGCTGGCCGTGACGCTGGCCATCCCGCTCCGGTCCTTCGCCCAGAGCGGTCCACGCGCCGAGATCGACAAGGCCGTCCAGGCCTGGCAGAAAGCCTTCAACGCCGGCGACATCCCCGCGGTCGCGGCGATGTACACCAAGGATGCCCTGCTCATGGCCCCCGGTGCCGACCCGGCCGCCGGCCCCGAGGGGGTACAGGCTGCCTTCGGGCCGGTCGCCCAGTCGCGCGAGCAGATGCAGCTCACCACCACCGACGTCACCGCCTCCGGCACCGGCGCGCTCGAGACCGGCAAGTGGGTCATGACGTCGCGCGACGGCAAGCACCTCGACCACGGCCAGTACCTGGTGTTCTATAAGAAGGAAGGCGGGCGCTGGAAGATCTACCGCGACATCTGGAACAGCAGCATGGCGCCCAAGCCGCAGTAGCGCGGCGGCAGCCCCGTTTTGCCCGGGGGAGGGGCGGCCCGCCCGTTACCTCCCCCGCACCCGCTCCGGGGCACCGGCTTCCGGGCACCGGCTCCCGGACACCTACTTCCGGACACCCGCCCCGGGGCATGCACCCCCCGGGGTCACCCTCTCCGGGGTCACCCACCGGGCACCACCCCCGGTCCCCGGCGGAGCAGCACGCCGGTCCCCCCCTCCACGAACCTGTGAGAATCCCGGCCCCGGCCGCGCGTCAGACGGGCAACGCATCGAGCCCTAGACCCCAGCCCCGGAGCCTGCCATGCCCGTTCTTACTTCCCGCGCGACCCGCGCCGGTCTCGTCCTCGCCACGGCCGCCCTCACGGCCGCGGCCGCCTGGAAGACCCATCGTCTCCCGATCCCTGGCGCCGCCGGCCTCAGCGCCCGATACGGCGCCGCTGTCGCCCTCGGCAACGGCCAGGCCCGCACCTACGTCCTGACCGACCCCCGGTCCGGCCGGCCGGTCGAGGTCGGCGTGGCGCTGAGCGCCGACGCGCTCGACAGCCTGCCCCGGCTGTCGCCCGAGCACGCGCCCGGCACCCACGGCCCGTCCCGCGAATACCTGCTGGAGCTGCCGGCCGGCAATCCCACCCCGTACCGGTTCGTCGAGGTGGACTGGAACCCCCTCGGCCACGGCGGTCCCTACACCGCGCCCCACTTCGACTTCCACTTCTACCGCGTGCCGCTCGCGGTGCGGAACGAGATCGTGCTGGAGGACCCGGCCTTCGCCGAGAAGGCGGCCCGGCTACCCGCGGCGGACGAGATGCCGGCCGGGTATGTCTCGACCCACGTGCTGCTCAAGACCACGCCCGCGGGCATGACCGTACCGCGGATGGGCCTCCACTGGCTGGACGTCAAGTCGCCCGAGCTGCCGCCCGCCAACCGGCCGTTCACCGCCACCTTCATCGTGGGCTCGTGGAACGGGCAGGTGATCTTCGACGAGCCGATGGTCACCCGCGATTTCATCCTGGCGCAGCGCACCGGCCCCGCCTCGGCCGACTCGATCCCGCTGCCCCAGGCCAGGCGCTACCTGCCGGCGGGCTACTACCCGGTGAGCTACGGGGTGCGCTGGGATGCCGCGGCCCAGGAGTACCGGATCGCGCTCCAGGGTTTGACGCCTAGGGATTGATCACGGGTGACGGCGTCGGCAGTCCGCTTCGCTACCCGAAATCGGGCGTCGCCGGCATCTTGACATGGTACACTGGGTCCCCGCCCGGCGCGTGGTGGTTGGGCCGTCGAATCGCTCGAGCGGGCGGTAGGGGTCGGCCTCCGTGAGCACGTTGGAGCTCTGGTGAAACCGGGAATTCCCGCACGCGCTCGATCACCCAGTGGAGTGAGTCGGCCATGAAGGTCGCAACCTGGAATGTCAACGGCATTCGCGCCCGTGCCTCGCAGGTCGAGGAGTGGCTCGAGCGCGAGCGCCCGGACGTCGTTTGCCTGCAGGAGCTCAAGGCGGAGTTGGTCCAGGTGCCCGACGTCGTTCGGCGGCAGGACTATCACGAGTTCTGGCACTGCTGCAAGGGTTACTCGGGCGTGTCCCTGCAGCTCCGGAAGGATCGGTTTCCCGGCGAGCCGGTCTACGGCCATCCGCCGTTCGACCGGCAATCCCGCATCGTGACCGCCGACCTCGGCGATCTGCTCATCGCCTCGATCTATGCCCCGAACGGCGGCAGGGACTATCCCGCCAAGGTCGACTTCTTCACTCGACTCATCGCCTGGGCTCGAGAGCTCCGG
This sequence comes from Gemmatimonadales bacterium, assembly GCA_036265635.1. Taxonomy (GTDB): domain Bacteria; phylum Gemmatimonadota; class Gemmatimonadetes; order Gemmatimonadales; family GWC2-71-9; genus CAVVWJ01. The sequence continues at coordinate 33,784 of DATAOR010000236.1, read as the reverse complement.
GCCAGCGGGCGCGAGCTGCTGCTCTGTGGCGACATCAACATCGCGCGGACGGAGATGGACGTGCACCCCCGGGAGCGGAAGCCGATGGCCGTGGGGCAACGGCCGGAGGAGCGCTCCCTGTTCCAGGCGCTCCTCGAGACCGGACTGACCGACGTTGGGCGGGCGGTCGATCCGGACAACGCCGGCCTGTTCACTTGGTGGGCGCCCTGGCGTAATCTCCGTGCGCGAAACATTGGCTGGCGGCTGGACTACCTGCTCGCGTCGTCCGGCGTGTTTGACCACACCCAGGGCTGCGTGGTGCAGGCCGACGTCGGCACCAGTGACCACGCGCCGGTCGTGATGATTACGGCCTGAGGCGCTCGAGTCACTTCAGACGACACCGCTTGCTGGCGTCCCCTCGCGACCGGGGTTTCCTCACTGCCGTTCCCCAACGGTGCCACAGCAGGCGTCGCACCCTCGCGAGGGACCATGACCTCGCCGGAGGGCCTCGTCGCAGCTCGCCCCGGGCCGGCAAAGCCATCTGTCCTCACGCGGGTCGGCTTCCGGCATGGCCCCCCGCGGCGCTGGCCAGCATCAGCGCCGTGAGCCCTCCTGTCGATCGGCTACCGCCGGCTCTCGGTGAAGGGTTCGGTCACCGCAGTCCCCTCCACCTGGTCCCACGCCTCCTTGACCGTTCGGTTCACCTGCGACAGGACATCCGTCGCCGGCAATCCCTCCTGCTGGAGGTAACGGATCACGGACGCCGGGACCAGCGTGTCGAATCGCAGGATCGCCTCGGCGTAGTCCCGGAAGTGCTGACGGCCGAGGTCGGCGACCTCCTGGTCGCCCAGGGCCAGGGCCGTCGTGTGCAGCATCAGATACCCGATGTTCGCGAGATTGAATGCGGTGTAGTCGTCCCGCAGATTCTTCGGCAGTCCCTCGGTGCGCACCAAGTCGATCAGCCCCGCCGCGGCGCCTGCAACGGCCGACCCCGCCCGCTTGACCGCTTGGGCCACCCCGGCGGCGCTACGCCGGTCGCTCAGCGCTCGAAGATCCGAGATGTGGTGCTCGACCTGGCGATGGATCTGGCGCAGCTCCGTCACGACGTCCGGATAGTCCTTTAGATCGGTGAGCTGGCCCTTGAGAGCCTTCTCGATATGATCCTCGAGTGCCAGCATGTCGCCGATATAGCTGTTGATGGCTTCGTTCTTGTCGCGTGCCACGATGGACCTCTCAAGCTAAGATGTGAAGAGATGTCTGGCCTCCTGCTCGGTGCAGTCGGGCGAAAGCTCCCTATCATGCCCCCGCGGCACCCCTCCCGCGGCCCGGGTTACTCGGCCGCGACGTTGATCCGTTCGGACAGCTTGGTCAGGGCCTTGTCGGTGGCACCCTCTTCATTGAGGGTCTGTTGCAGCAGCCTGGCCTGACCACGGTGCCCGAGCAGCCTGGCCCACGTCCGCACCGTGCCGTACCCGGCCATCTCGTAGTGCTCCACGTGCTGGGCGGCCGAGATCAGGCCGGCATCCAGGACCTCCGGCTCGGGCCTCTCCTTGATCAGCTCGGCGCCTTCCTTCAGCAGCCCCTCCATCCCGACGCACTTCTTGCCGCGCGGACTCTTGCCCAGTTCCTTCATGATCCGCTCCAGCCGGCGGACGTGCTCGCGGCTTTCCCCGAGGTGTTTGCGAAACCCCGCTTTGAGCCCGGGGGAGGTGGCGGCCGTGATCATCTTGGGTAGCGCCTTCACGATCTGGGTTTCCGCGCTCCACAGGTCCTTGAGTTCCTCGACGTACAGCTCGGCTAGCGAATCCATCTCCACGAGCGGCTCCGATGTAAGGGTCAGGGGCCAGTCTAGCCTGCATCGGGCACGATATCTGTGATCCAGCGCGTCGATTGGGCGCGCTGACGGTGTTCCGCGTCACCCGAGACGACCTGGCCCGGCCCTGCCTGCTCGATCGCTGTTGGGGCGGTGAGTCGTAAGAGGCCATGACGTGGCTGCAGGTCCCTCCTGGCGACTGGTAGCTGATTGGTCTGGTTACACCCCCGAGGCCCTGGCGATAGCCCTTCCCGGCAGGATGGCTTCGGGGAGGGAATACGGCAAGACTGTGCGGCTCCACGCTACACAACTGTCGTTCGTATTCTCGACACCCGTGCTCGGGGGCCGGGCAGGGTGGACGCCCCCCTTGAGAAATGACTCGGCGGGCAGCTGCTCGGTATCACGCTGTCTCGTAAAATCTTGGCACCTCACCTAGCGGCCGGCCAAGGCCGTCCCCACCCTACCTCCGGTCGCGAGTGCAACATCCTGCAACCGTCTAGGTCCAGTACTTGCCCCGGGAGATTCCCGGTCGGCCGCCCGCGGCCTGCCAGCAGGACGTCACCCGATAGAGCACACCCGGAGCGATCCGGGGCCGCAAAACTAGAGGTCTCGCCAGACCACCCGGCGAGATAGCTCGGTGCCGAAGGTGCACGATCACGCGCGAGACCCATCAGCGCGGTGCTCGGCCTCGGCCCTCGGAGGAGCACCGCGCTGCTTGCATGTGGGCGCACCGACCGGCAGCGGGCCGCCGGCAGCTCCTCCCAGCGGCGGAACCCGCAGGCAGGAGGACAGCCCATGAGTCGGACCTTGACGATGCGGTGGTTGGCGGTGGCGGCGGCCCTGATGGTCGGAGCGTGCTCGGATGCCGGCTCGCCGGCCGAGCCGGCCGGCGGCGACGTCCAGTTCAGCGTGGCCAGCGACGCCGCCCGCGAGCGCCACGAGCTGCTGCGTCAGCAGCTCGAAGAGCGGAAGGCTTACTTCAAGGCCCAGCGGGAAGCCAACCGGGACGAGCTCAAGGCTGCCCGGGCTGAGTGGAAGGCCTGGAAGAGCGACTGGAAGCAGCAGTACAAGCTGGAGAAGGAAGCCTGGCGGCGTGCCCACCCAGGCCAGAAGGGCGGGCCGGACGTCGACCTGCTCCGCTGCGAGCCGAAGGAATACGAGGCGGACGCGGCCATCATCGGGCCCAACGGCGGGACGTTGCACGTGGGACCGCACGAGCTGGTGATTCCCAAGGGGGCCCTCGCCGAGGAGCAGCTGATCACCGCCGAGGCGCCGACGTCCTCGCTGGTGGATGTGCAGTTCGCGCCGCACGGCCTCGAGTTCCTCCAGTCGGCCCAGTTGAAGCTGTCGTACAAGGGCTGCATCCGGCCCACCGACGCGGATTTCCGCGTGGCGTACCTGGATCTGAGCAATCAGGTACTGGAGCTGCCGCCCTCAGTAGACGATAAGGTGGATGACATCGTAGAGGCACTCATCGGGCACTTCTCTCGCTACGCGATCGCCTATTGATCGTGGCGCCGGAGTAGCAGGACGGGGCCAGCGCCCTGAGAGCGAGGTGGGATGGAGTCAGGATCGAGCGAGCCACCGGTGGCCGGAAGCGCCGCCGCGTGGCTCGAGCAGGGCCGACAGCAGGAACGGGCCGGCAATGTCTCGGCGGCCGAGCCCGCGTACGTCTCGGCCTGCACGCTGGCCGAGGCCGCCGGCGACCGGGTGGCGCTCTCCACCGGGCTCCGCCATCTGGCGCTGCTCCACCATCAGCGCGGCGCGTCCGAGCGGGCCGGTGAGCTCGCCCGGAGCGCCCACCAGGTCGCCCTCCAGGCCGGCGAGCGGGAGCTCGCCGGCCATGCGCTGAATGTCCTCGGGGCCTTCGCCTTCGAGGCCGGCGACGTGGCCGGCGCGCGGGACAGCTACGAGCAGGCCCTGGCCCTCGCCGGCGGCAGCCCGGCTCTCCGCGCCCGGATCGAGCAGAACCTGGGCATTCTCAGCACCGTCCAGGGCGACCACGACCAGGCCCTGTCCCACTACGCCCGGAGCCTGGAAGCGTACGTCACCCTCGGCGATGAGCGCGGCGTGGCCCTCGCCTACCACAACCTCGGCATGATCAACGCGGACCGCGGCCGCTGGGAGGAGGCCGATGCCTGCTTCCGGAGCTCCCTGGCCGGGGCCGAGCGGGCCGGCGATCTCCACCTGCAGGGACTCTGTCTCCTGAACCACACCGAGGTCCACCTGGCCCGGCAGGCCTTCGATAGGGCCCGCACGGGCATCGAGCGCGCCCTGGGGATCTTCGACCAGCTCGATTCCCGGATCGACAAGGCCGACGCCTACCGGATGCTGGGCACCGTGTATCGGGCGACCGGCCAGCTGGAGACGGCCGAGCGGCACCTGCTCCGGGCCCGTGATCTCGCCGGCGAGCTGCAGACCGTCCTCGGCGGCGCCGAGGCCAACCGCGAGCTGGCGCTGCTGTACCAGGGGCTCGGCCGGAACGTCGAGGCGCTCAAGGCGCTCAACGCCTCGTACCAGATGTTCCGTCGGATCGAGGCCAGGTCGGAGCTGGTGGACGTGGGCCGCAAGATCGGCGATCTCGAAGGCACCTACCTCCGGATCGTTCACCAGTGGGGGCAGTCCCTGGAATCCGCGGACAGCTACACCCACGGGCACTGCAGCCGTGTCGCCGAGTACGGGGTGGCGATCGCCGGCGCGCTCGGCCTGGACGCCGGGCAGGTCACCACGCTCCGGATCGGGGCCTACCTGCATGACCTGGGCAAGGTCCGGGTCCCGCAGGAGGTCCTCAACAAGCCCGGCCGGCTCACCGAGGACGAGTTCGCCCTGGTCAGGATGCATCCGCTGTGGGGCCTCGAGATGCTGACCGAAGTCGCCTTCCCCTGGGATCTCAAGCCGATCATCCGGTGGCATCACGAGAAGTACGACGGGAGCGGCTACCCCGATGGTCTGCGCGGTGACCAGATCCCGGTGATGGCCCAGATCATCTGTATCGCCGACGTGTACGATGCCCTGACCACCACCCGAAGCTACAAGTCCGCCTACCCGCCGGCCGAAGCCCTGAGCCGGATGGCCGAGGTCCCGCACTGGTGGCGGCCCGACGTGTACCAGGCGTTCCTGAGCGCGGTGGGGCAGCCGGACATCGAGCGGGCCGGGCGCGACCGGGTCGTCGGCCGTGGGGCTTCCGATGAGGTAGCGGCGTAACCCGCGGTTCATGGAGGTCGTGGAGTGAACGGCGCAGATGCCCCGCCGGTCAGCCAGCGCCTCGCTCTGGCACACCCCAGACCTTCTACACATCTTCCCTCCCTCATGGCCACCCTCCAGCAGCAGCTCGAAGCCGGCCTCGCCGGTCGCTACCGGCTCGAGCGCGAGCTCGGCCAGGGCGGCATGGCCGTCGTGTTCCTCGCCCAGGACCTCCGCCACGACCGCCAGGTCGCCCTCAAGGTCCTCCGTCCCGACCTGTCCGCCGCGATCGGCGCCGAGCGGTTCCTCCGGGAGATCAAGCTCGCCGCCGGCCTGAACCACCCGCACATCCTCCCGGTCTACGATTCCGGCCGGGCCGGCGACCTCCTCTTCTATGTCATGCCCAACATGGAGGGCCACTCCCTCCGGGAGCGGCTCGAGCGCGAGCGCCAGCTCCCGCTGGGCGAGGCGCTGGCCATCACCCGCGAGGTCGCCTCCGCCCTCGACTACGCCCACCGCCACCAGGTGGTCCACCGCGACATCAAGCCCGAGAACATCCTGCTCCACGAGGGCTCGGCCATGGTGGCCGACTTCGGCATCGGGAAGGCGCTGAGCGCCGACGGGTCGCTCACCCAGACCGGCATGGTCGTGGGCACCCCTACCTACATGAGCCCCGAGCAGGCCTCGGGCGAAGGCGACATCGACGGGCGGACCGATCTCTACAGCCTCGGCTGCGTCCTGTACGAGATGCTGACCGGGGAGCCGCCCTTCACCGGGGCCACCGCCCAGGCGGTCATCGCCAAGCGGTTCGTCTCCCCGGTCCCAAAGGTGCGGGTCACCCGGGACGTGCCCCAGTCGGTGGACGATGTGCTGTCCCGGGCCCTGGCGAGGACGCCGGTCGATCGCTTCGCCACCGCCGGGCAATTCGGGGAGGCCCTCCGTCAGGCGGACGGCATCGGCTCGTCGGGGCAGGCGACGACTGCCATCCGGACACCCCCGGCCTCCCCGGCCCGCAAGGCCATCGCCGTGCTCCCGCTGGCCAACCGCAGCGCCGACCCCGAGAACGAGTACTTCAGCGACGGCATGACCGAGGAGATCATCAACGCCCTGGCCAAGGTCCCGGGCATTCAGGTGGCCTCGCGCACCTCCTCGTTCACCTTCAAGGGGAAGGAGGTGGACATCCGGGAGATCGGGGAAAAGCTGGGCGTGAGCTCGGTGCTGGAGGGGAGCGTGCGCAAGGTCGGGAGCCGGGTCCGGATCACCGCCCAGCTCATCAACGTGGCCGATGGCTACCATCTCTGGTCCGAGACCTACGACCGCCAGCTGGAGGACGTGTTCGCCATCCAGGACGAGATCTCCCGCGCCATCGTGGACGCGCTCAAGCTGCGGTTGGGCAGCGAGGCCGACACCCTGGTGGCGCCGGCCAAGAACATTGAGGCCTACACGCTGTATCTGAAGGGCCGCTTCGTGTTCAACAAGGACACCGAGCCCTCGACCCGGAAGGCGCTCGACCTGTTCCAGCAGTCGCTGCTCCAGGATCCGGGCTACGCCCGGTCGTACGCCGGCATCGCCGACTGCTGGACTCAGCTGGCCGACGACTTCGTGGTGCCCGACGACGCCTATCCCCGGGCCAAGGCGGCGGCCACCCGCGCCCTCCAGCACGACCCCGACCTGGTCGAGGCGCTGACCTCGGTCGGCAAGGTGCTGTGCTGGTACGAGTGGGACTTCGCCGGCGCGGAGCGGCAGCTCCGCCGGGCAGTGGCCTTGAACGAGAACCACGCGGAGGCGCACTGGGCCTTCGGCAGCGTGCTCCCGACGGTGGGGCGGCTGGACGAGGCGGTCGTGGAGATGCGGAAGGCGCTGGTTCTTGATCCGCTCTCCGAGGTGTACAGCCGGTGGCTCGGGCGATTCCTGTTGTTCGGCGGCGACTACGCCGGGACCATCGCCCAGTCACGGAAGACGATGGATCTGAACGCCGACTACGCCTACTCGTATCTCGATGTCGGCGCCGCCTACCTCGAGCTGGGCGATCCCGAGGCCGCTCTCAAGTGGTTCCAGCGCGGACAGGGGATGGACACCAGCATTCGATCGTACGACGCCCTGATCGTCCGGGCGCTCGCGCCGCTGGGCCGTGGCGAGGAGGCCGAGGAGATCCTCCATCGGCTGGACGAGGAGTCGCGCCACCAGTACGTGCGGTCGGAGATCATGGCGATGGGATATGCCGCCGTGGGCGACCTCGATCGCGCCTTCGCCTGTCTCGAGCGGGCGTTTCAGGTGCGGTCGGCGGGTCTCATCTACCTGCACGTGGACCCCGGATACAAGCCGCTCCGGGGTGACCCACGATTCCAGCAGCTGGTGGAGCGGATCGGGCTGCGATAGGCTTGGCGCCTCTCGGGCGACCCGAGTACCATGAGGCAATAGGCGCTAGTCTGATTCCTATCCCCCCCCGGACGCCATGTCAGACACCTTCGAGAGGCTGTCCGCCGCGCTCGGCGGCCAATACCGTCTCGAGCGCGAGCTCGGACAGGGCGGGATGGCACGGGTCTACCTGGCCGAAGACGTGAAGCACGGTCGCCGGGTGGCGGTGAAGCTCCTGCGCCCCGAGCTGGCCGCCATGATCGGCCTCGATCGGTTCCTGGCCGAGATCCGGACGATGGCGGCCCTGCAGCATCCGCACATTCTGCCCCTGTTCGACTCGGGCGTCGCCCGTCTCGGCGCCGGCGCCGACGGCGCGGAGATCGACCTGCCGTATTACGTCATGCCGTTTGTCGCCGGTGAAACGCTGCGCGCCCGCCTGGCCCGGGAGCGGCAGCTTCCCGTGGAGGAGGCGGTGGACATCGCGCGTCAGGTCGCGGGCGCGCTTGATCACGCGCACCGCCACGGCATCGTCCACCGCGACATCAAGCCCGAGAACATCCTGCTGGACGACCGCGAGGCGGTGGTGGCCGACTTCGGGATCGCGCTGGCGCTGGGGGCGGCGGCCGGCGAGCGAATGACGGAGACCGGCCTCACGCTCGGGACGCCGGTGTACATGAGTCCTGAGCAGCTGATCGGCGAGCGGGACATCGACGGCCGGAGCGACCTGTTCGCGCTCGGCTGCGTGCTCTACGAGATGCTGGCCGGCGAGCCTCCGCACCTCGGCGCGTCCCCGCAGGCCATCGCCGCCAAGCGGCTGTCGCAGACCATTCCGCCGGTGCGCCTCCTGCGCGAGACGGTGTCGCCGGCGGTGGACGCGGCGCTGGCGCGGGTCCTGGCCAAGGCGCCGGCCGATCGCTTCGCGACGGGCCGCGACTTCGCGGCGGCGCTGGATCAACCGGACGACGCCACGCCGTCGCAGGCGCCCCGGCACGCGAACCCGCTGCGCCTTCCCCGTGCGCGGTGGGGCGTGATGCTGGCCGTGCTGCTGGTCGTCGTGTTGCTGGCGGGTGCCGCCTGGGTGGCTCTGTTCCGGCGGGCGCCGGTGTCGGCGCTGGACCCGAACCGGCTCGCGGTGGCGCCGTTCGACGTGACGGGCACCGGCCTCGACGTGTGGCGCGAGGGGATCGTGGACCTGCTCGCGCGCACCCTGGACGGCGCGGGGAGCCTCCGCACCGTCTCGCCGTCCGTCGTGCTCCACGGCTGGTCCGGCCGGTCGGATCGGGCCTCGGCCCTGGCGCTGGGCCGACGGACCGGCGCCGGCATCGTGGCCACGGGGGACGTGAGCCAGCCGGGCGCCGATCGCGTGCAGCTTCGGGCCGCGCTGTTCGACGCCCGGGCCGACGATCTGCTGGGCGAGGTCGACGTCGAGGGCTCGGCCGCGGCCGTCGGCGTCCTGGCCGACTCGCTCGGCGTCGGCATTCTCCGTATCCTGTCACGGACCCGGCCGGTTGCGGCCGTGCGCCAGGCGGCGATCGGCTCGGCGCCCCTGGGCGCGCTCAAGGCGTTCCTCAGGGGCGAGCAGGCCTACCGCCGCGGGAGCTACGACTCCGCGCTGGTGGCCTACCAGGAGGCGCTCACCCGCGACAGCACGTTCACCCTGGCGATGTACCGCATGGCGCAGGTCCTCGGCTGGAGTGCGCCCAGCGCCGGGTCGTACCGGCCGAGCGACGACTACCTACGCCAGGCGATCCAGCACAACCACGGGCTGGCGGCACGGGACAGCCTGCTGATTCTGGCGGAGTCGCTCACGGCGGCGGCCGACGACGAGCACCCCGGCGGATGGCTCCTCAAGCTGGCGCGGCTCCAGGAGGCGGTGCGCCGGTTCCCCGCCGACCCCGAGGCCTGGCTGGCCCTCGGCGAGATGCGGTATCACGCGCCCGTCGGATTCGGTTGGAGCCTGGCCGAGGCCCGCGACGCCTTCGAGCGCGCCATCGCGCTCGATCCCGGGTTCGATCCGGCGTATGAGCATATCCTCGACGTGGCCGTTCGGACGGGGCGGCAAGACCGCGCGGTGCATTACGCGCGGGCGGCGGCCGGGCTGCGGGGAACGGCCGAGTACAGTGAGACGGTGCGGCTGGAGAGCCGACTGCTGCTGCTGCCGGAGGCCGAGCGGCCGGAAGGCCTGGCGGCGGCGCTCGATTCGGCGTCGGCGGGCGCGTTGTATGAGGCTGGCATGCTGTTCCTGTGGGTACCCGACGTGCACGAGACCGCGGTGCAGCTGTTGACCCGGCTCGCCGGGCGGCAGGTCCCGGCCGGCGAGGCGGTCCCGTGGGTAGTCGACTCGCTGATGCGGGTCCGATATGTCGCTGTCGCCCTCCTCCGCCGCGGGCACCTGCGCGAGGCGATCCGGGTGGACCGCGGCGACCTCGCCGCCGAGCGGCCCGAGGTCGGCTGGTGGCACTCCTGGGTCGATCCCTTCGCGACCCTGGCTGCGCTCGGCGGGCTTCCCGCCGCCGAAGCCTCGCGAACATTCGCGGAGGGACTCGAGCCCGGCCTGATCGCGGACGGCTATGCCCGGCGCTGGTACGGGCTGCCGTGGTGGGCCAGGGAGCGAGACTCCGTATCGCTGGCCCGCTTCGAGCGGCGCATGCGACAGGCCGCTGGGCGCGGCGGCTCCGAGGTCGAGGTCCGCCAGGCTCGATATTTCGAGACCGCCGCCGGAGGCTATCTGGCCCTGATCCGCGGTGACACGAGTCAAGCCCTCCGGTCTTTGGCCGCGCTCAGCGACAGTGCGTACTGCAACCTCGTGCAGTGCGCCGAGCAGAAGCTCGCCGAGGCGGCCCTGCTGGCCGCACGCGGCCGGGACAGGGAAGCTGCGGCGATCTTGGATGTCTGGGTTCCCCGGATGTTGGGTGGGCTGGCGGTCCGGGGGCTGGCGGATCGGGCGCGGATCGCCGAGCGCCTGGGCGACGTCGCCACTGCCGAGCGGGCTTACCACCATGTCGCCGATGCCTGGCGGCACGCCGACCCGGAGCTGTCCAGGTATGCCGTCGAGGCCGAGGCGGGGCTTGCGCGGCTGAGGGGGAGGGCCCGGTGAGGGCGGCGGTGGTCCGCATGAGGAACGAGACGCTTCCACCACCCTCTATGGCACCCCAACGAACTCCCGGGCAGGGACGGCGCTACAACGGGGCGTTCCCTCGGTGACATTGCCCACGTGTCAGTACGGCAGAGCGATCCGCTCGCCACCGGGGTGCGCATCGGCGTGCCGGCCGCCGCGCTCAGCGGCGCGGCTCTGATCATCCGATCCATGCTCGCTAGCATCGACTGAGCCGAAGGAGGGAAGGAGCTTTGGCCGGTAGTGCGGACGGTCGACGGCCGAAACCGGCAGCGGTGCCGCCGCGGTTTCATGTTCGGGGCGAGCGCCCGAAATCCCGGTCATCCCCCGGGTTACGGTCGCGCACCAGTCGCTCGAAGCGGGGGTTGCCCCGGAGCGGCGCGAACGTGGGGTCGATCCGGAGCCAGCCTGGCGAGAGGTAGTAGGGGACCTTGAGCAGCGGCTCCAGCTGGTCGAGCGCCTTGTCGGGCTCGCCCACAAGCAGGTAGATGCGCACCAGCTGATGCTGATTGTAGGCCCCGCCGTGCGCGTCGCGGCTGATCGGCCCGAGCGCTACGCCGCGCTCGCCCTCCGCCACGGCCTCTGCCTTCCGCCCCAGATAGGCGAGCGCGACGCCGTGGAGCACGTGGAGCTGGGCGTCGCCCGGCGTCGCCTCGATCTGCTGCTCGTAGGCGAGCCGGGCCGAGTCGGCATAGACCCGCGCCCGGGCGGAGTCGCCCCGGAGCGCATAGGTCTCGGCCAGTGTCATCCCCCAGGCAGCCCGGTTGTCATCGAAGGCGTCCGGGCCGAGGGGCAGCAGCAATCGCTGCTGCTCCTCGTCGAGCACCCAGTAGAGGTCCCAGAAGGTGGCCACCTGAATGGCCACCGCGGCCGGGTCCACTTCCCTCGGCGCCGAGCGGAGCACGGCACGGGCCCCCTCGAGGTCGCCTCGCGCCAGATACACCATGGCCTTGCCCTGATAGCGCCCGGGGTCGGTCGAGTCCAGCGCGAGCGCCTGTTCGTAGGCCTGGAGTGCCTCCGGATACCGTCGGAGCCAGAGGAGGGTGCGGGCGAGGCGCCGCAGGGGGTTGAGCCCGCGCGGGTCCAGGGTGACGGCCTCGCGCTGGTGCTCGAGTCCCTCGTCCCAGCGTCCGAGCTGCAGCTCGGTCACGGCCGTGGCGCTGAGCAGCTCGGCGTTGCGGGGCTCCAGCCGCTGCCCTCGGGCATACTCGGTGAGCGAACGCGGGTTGTCGTTCACCACGTTGCCGTAATAGTCGCCGAGGGCGAGGTGGCCCTCGGGGCGGCGCGGCGCCAGCGCGAGAGCCCGCTCGGCCGCCGTGCGCGCGGCGATCGCCGTCGCTGGCGCCGGAGTGCCGTTGGCGTAGATGGCCGAATAGGTCCGCGAGAGCTGGGCCCAGGCCGGCGCGAAGGCCGAGTCGAGGGCAACCGCCTGCCGGTAGAAGGTGACCGCCCGGCGGAGCCGGGAGAGGTCGCCGGTCGCCAGCCGTCCTGAGACCTCCTCGCCCCTGAGGAAGGCGTCGTAGGCGGCGAGGTTGGCAGTGGGCCGCTCGGTGAGCGTCTGGCGCTCGCCGGCGCCGAGCGCTACGCCGAGCGCCTGGGCCACGCGGGCGGCCACGTCGGCCTGCACCCGGAAGACGTCGGTGAGCGCGGCATCGAAGGGCTGCTGCCATTTGGTGGAAGCGGTCGAGACCTGCACCAGCTCGGGGCTCACCTCCACCCGGCTCTGTCCGGCCTCGTCCTTCTGCCAGCGCACCTTGCCCACCAGCAGGTAGTCGACGCCCAGCTCCTTCCCGATCTGACCCGGCGGCTTCGACGTGCCCTTGTACTCACCCGAACTGGTGGAGGCGGTGACCTGGAGGCTGGGCAGGGCGGCGAGCTTGCCCCGGATGGCGTCGGTCACCCCGTCGGCAAAGTATCCATCCTCCGGGCGCCCGAGGTTCTCGAAGGGGAGCACGGCGACCCGCCTCACGCCGGCGCTGCCCGCGCCGTCACCGCCGCGGCTGCGGAGCCAGCCGAACAGCACCCCGAGCCCGATCAGGAACCCGAGCCCGAGCGTCACGGCCGCCACCGGCACGCGACGGCGGGTCGCCGGCGGAGGCGTAGCGGGCGGAGGGGTGGCCGGACTGCCGGCCTGGGTCGTGACCGTCGCCGAGCCTGCCATCGCCCAGCCTGCCGGGGCCGATGCAGGGGTGGCGACGGCCGGCATCGCCAGCGCCCGGGCGAACTCGCCCGCCGAGACGAAGCGATCGGCCGGGGCCTTGGCCAGCGCCTTGAGGACGGCCTGGTCAACCGACTCTGGCACGGTCTCCCGGGTCTGGCGAAGCGGGCGCGGGGCCTCGGTCAGGCGGCGGGCGGTGACCGCCTGCACGGTCGGCCCGGTGAACGGCAGCTCGCCGGCCAGCATCTCGTAGAGCACGGTGGCCAGGGCGTAGATGTCGCTCCGGGCGTCGAGCTCACGGGCGCTGGTGGCCTGCTCGGGGCTCATGTAGGCCGGCGTCCCCACGGCCAGTCCGGTCCCGGTGAGCGCCTCCTCCCCGCCCTGCACCGCGCGGGCGACGCCGAAGTCGGCCACCAGGGTGCTCCCGTCCTCGGTGAGCAGGAGGTTCTCGGGCTTGATGTCCCGGTGGATCACGCCGTGGGTGTGGGCGTACTGCAGCGCCTGGGCGGCCTCGCGGGTGATCCGCAGCGCGTCCTCGATCGGGAGCTGCCGCTCCCGCTGGATCCGGTCGCGGAGCGACTCGCCCTCGACGTAGGGCATGGTGAACCACAAGCGGCCGGCCGCCTCGCCCGAGTCGATCACGCTGAGGATGTGGGGGTGCTGCAGCCGGGCGGCGAGGTGGATCTCGCGGAGGAAGCGCTCGGGCCCGAGGGTCGCGGCCAGCTCCGGGTGCATGACCTTGAGGGCCACCGGCCGGTCGTGCTTGAGATCCTGCGCCAGGTAGACGGTCGCCATGCCCCCGCGGCCGAGCTCGCGCTCGAGGGCGTAGCGGTCGCGGAGGGCGGTGGCGAGCGGCGAGTCGGTTGCGGTCACGGGACTGCCGGGTGGGGACGCCCGGAATGTGCCCCCGGTCGGACCGGATTGCCAGAATCCGAGGCTAAGGCCGGCTCCGGGCACGGGGCTGCCCTCAGCTCAGGGCCTCCGGCCCGGCGTGAAGGCCTCGTTGGCCGCGAGCGCGCCATTCAGGTCCACCCCGCCGATGGCGTACAGCTTCCCGCCCAGCGACGCCGCCGCGAGGAAGCCGCGCGGGGTCGGCATGGGGATCAGGCTGCGCCAGCTGTCCGTCTTCGGGTCGTAGACATCGACCAGCGCCACGTAGTCGGTCCCGGTTCCGCCGCCCACCACGTAGAGCAGCCCGTTCACCACCGCACCGGCGGTCTGGTAGCGTACCGACGGCGCCTTCGCCCTGGTCGTCCAGCGGTCGGTGGCCGGATCGTAGGCCTCCACGTTCTGGCCGATGTTGCCGACCGGGTCACTGGTGGCGAAGAGCCCGCCCGCCAGATAGAACTTGCCGCCGATCACCCCGGCCGCGGGCAGGAAATGGCCGTAGGCGGGGAGGCTGAGGGCAGTCCAGCTGTCGGTCGCGGGATCGTACCGCTGGAACGCGGGATCGGCACCGAGCTGACTCTCGCGGCAGTCGGTGGTGAAGACGTAGAGCCGGCCGTCGATGACCCCGCTCGCGCCGCACGCGCCCGCGGTCGGCATGGGAGCTTTGCCGGCCCAGGTATCGGTGCGCGAGTCGTAGGCATAGAGAGTACCGGTCGGCTGCCCGGCCGGGTCGAGCCCGCCCGCGGCGTAGAGCACGCCGTTGATGGCGCCGGCGTTGAGATGCGAGCGGGCCTCGGGCAAGGGCGCCCGGGTCCGCCAGGTGTTGTTGCCGATGGTGTAGGCCTCGACCGTGGCGAGCGGCGAGTCGCTGGCTCCACCGACGGCGTAGAGCACACCGTTCACCGCCGCGGCGGCGAGGCGCCCCCGGGCCGTAGGAATCGGGGCCCGGGCGGTCCACGCGTCGCCGGCGACGGCCGCGGCCGGCGCGGGGACGGAAGGGGTGTGGGAGGATACCGGGGCCCGCGGTTCGAACGCGCCGCCGCCGCAGGCCGCGAGGGCGAGGAGGAGGCCGACGGGGAAGGCCAGGCGGTCAAGCCGGTGACAGCGGGAGCAGGGCGACATGGAGGGCCTCTCGCGGGTGGATTGGTCAGAGCCGGCCGGCCGCGGGGAAGACGAGCCGTGGCGGTGATCTACTCTGAGCAACGCCCGGTCGAGCGGTGAAAACCCTCATGTCTCGGAAAGACGTCCTCCACCCTGGCGCCCCCGAATCCCACTCAGCGCCGCGCCGCGATCCCCGCCGCCGTGTCCGCCGGCGCCCCCCGCCAGACCTTGTTCGCCTCCAGCAGGTAGTCCACCAGCCGCCCCTCCCGCTCCGCCTGCCGCCGCAGCGCCTCGATCACTTCATGATGCCCCGCGGCGATGTTCTTCCGCTCCAGTGGGTCCTCGGGCCAGTCGAAGAGCAGCTCTCGCCCCGTCCGCGGATGCACCACCATGCTGTACCGGCCCGCCTCGCCGAAGATCGCCATGCCCCGCGCCGACGCGAACGGACTGCCGGTGTGGTGCGGCGCGACCAGGCTGGAGCCCATCCAGGCCGTCGTGTCACGGATGCCGAGCAGATCGGCCACGGTCGGGGCGATGTCCATCAGCGATGCCGGCTCGTCGTGCTCGCCGCGGGGGAGCCGCGGGTGCGGGCCATGGATCACCAGCGGCACCCAGACGGCCTCGCGCCAGCCGGTGTCCTGCCCGGGCGTGCCGTGCTCGCCCAGGTCGTAGCCGTGATCGCCGGTGATGATCACCAGCGTGTGAGCGAACCAGGGCTCCTTCGAGAGGGTATCGAGCAGCTCGTGCACCACGTCGTCGGTGTACCGCATCGTGTTGCGGATGGCGACCGAAGGCGGGTGGTCCGGGTCGAGATCGAACTTGGCCTCCCCCTCCCCCATGCGCCGGGCCCGGAAGGGCAGGTGGTTCGAGATCGAGATCACCGTGGCCATGAACGGCTGCGGGCCCCGGCCGAGCTGGCGGATGCGCTCGGCCGCCCGGCGGAACACGGCGCGGTCCAGGTTCTTGATGTCGTCGTAGTAGTGATACTGGTCGTACCACCGTCGCATCCAGATGGCCTCGTTGTCCCAGTCCGGATCGAAGCCGGTGAACAGCTCGGCGTGGTAGCCGTGCCGGCGCAGCACCACGGGGAGGCAGTCGAGCTCGGTGTAGGCGAAGGCCGCGGTGATGTTGTCGCGGGAGTGCGGCATGATCGAGCAGTGCGCCGAGACGAACCCGCTCACCGTTGGCGGGCCGAAGCTCACGTGCCGGCGCCAGTACGCCGAGGCGGTATCCCGGGCGAGCTGATCGAGGAAGGGCGTCGCCGAATGGGTCGTGTCGGTCCGGAGAAAGCCGGTGTTCCAGCCCCGGAAGGTCTCGAGCTGGATGAGGATCACGTTCCAGGCCGGGCCGCCGTCGTGGACGGCCGGGGTGAGCGGCGCCCGGATCAGCGGCCGCTCGGGATCGACGAAGCGCCAGCCGCTGTCGCCACTCTGCCGGAACCAGGTCGCGTGATACTCCGCCGCGAGGCCATCAAGGTCGGCCGGCCGGACGCCCATGCCGAAGCGATGCTCGACCTCGTCGGAGAGGGTCATGATCTCGGGCTGGATCCGCTGCTTCCGGCTGTATCCCGGAGAGCGCTCGCGCTCGACCAGCAAAGGGACGGCGGCCAGCCCCGCGGCCAGCGCCAGCACCAGCGGCAGGGGGAGGCGCCGCGGCCTGGACCGCATGACGCGGCGCCCGGCCCACCACAGCGCGACCGGAACCAGGATCAGGATCAGGAAGGGCAGGCCCGGCCCGCCCCGGTCGCCCAGGATGATCTGGTACATGTCGCCGCTCCACGCCTCCACCCTCCAGTAGGTGCGGAGCAGCCCGTACGTCAGGTGCACGCCCATGAAGCGCATGACTTCGTTGTCGAGCTGGTCGAGGACCACGGTGAGGGTCAGCAGGCCGAGCTGGAGCTGGTGCACCAGCCGGGCCGTGGCGGGCCGGATCGGGCGGCCGTACCTGACCAGCCAGAAGAGCACGGCCGGCGCCGAGACGAGCAGCACGCCATGGAGGTTGTAGACCAGGGCGTACAGCAGGTAGGGGCGCCAGAGGCCGACGTACGGCGCCCCGTACGGGGTCGGTCGCAGGAAAAGCAGCAGCTCCTGCCCGGCCATGGCCGCCCACGCCAGACCGGCGAGACCGAGGGTGACGGCGAGGTAGTGCGACTTGGACGACGGCGCGGTCGAGGTCACGAGGTTACATCGGGGTGCCTGGAGCAGGGGCCCTGGGGCAGGAGGGAGCCGGCCGACGGGTCCCGCGGGACGCTTCACCTCCTGAAGCTACACCCGGGTGCGGGCGAGGGTATCTCCGGTGCATCTTGTCTCCACCGTTGCCTTCCTCGCCACCAGACGCGCCTTGAGCCGACCAGCCGCCGGAGGCCTCCCTTGCTCATCGTGATCGCCCTCGTGGTCGGTGCCGCCCTCGCCTTTGCCTTCCTCGCGTGGACCCGAGCCCAGCTGGAGGCCGGCCGCCGGCTGTACGCGATCGGTCTCGCGGTTACCGCGCTCCTGTACCTGCTCTTCGCGCTGATCGGCCGAGCGGCCGGGCGGTCGCTCGGGGTGGAAGCGCTGGGCCTGGCCCTCTACGGCGGCGCAGCCTGGCTCGGCTTCCGAAAGTCCCTCACCCTGCTGGCCGTCGGCTGGGCGATGCACCCCGTCTGGGACGTGGTCCTCCATCTCCAGTATCCGGGCGCCGCCTACACGCCCGACTGGTACCCATGGGGCTGCATCAGCTTCGACCTGATGGTGGCGGGCGCTGTGTTCGTGTCCGGTACGGCGGCGGCGCGGCCCGATGGGGCGCCGAACTCCGTCCTGGCCCCACCCAGGTAACCCGGCTACACTAGGATCATGACGAGAATGAACCCTGATCCGTACCGCGGCCCCGAGCGCCGGCGCTACGACCGCAGCCTCTCCACCTCGCCTCAGGTGATAGGCCGGGCTCGCTTCGTCGTGCGCTCGCAGGTCGCGCCCCCCGCCAACTTCCCGACCGACCGCTGGTACCCGGTCATGGACCGCGGCCACGAGACCCGCCTGGTGGCTCGGCCCGGGTATGTCTGGCTCGGGCTCGACGGCTCCGAGCATCAGGTGGAGCTGGTGCAGCTCGAGGTCGAGACCTGGTCCGGTCCCGGAGGGGGACGGTAGGCCGCTCCCAGACCTCGAGGAGCGTCGCCTGCCCGCAGGTGGCGATTCCCGGCGGTCTCGTGCTCGCGCCCTGTCTCCGCCGCTTCCTCCCAGCGGAGGTAAGCGTCCTGGACCACGTCTTCCGCATCCATCACGCTGCCGAGCATCCGGTAGGCGATGGCGAAGAGGGTCGGTCTCGCCGAGGCCAATTCGTCCGCGCGCGCATCCATGCTTCCGGAATATGACACCTGGACGTCTCCGCCTGTGACAGCCAGGGGTGCCGCACTTCATGGCCTTCCCGTGCAAGGTCCGGCTCACCACCACCGCGTCCCCGTCGTCACCACCAGCGGTCTGCCCGGCCGAAGGGCTGCCGCCGGCCGGCAGACCATGTGCGACAACGCTCCCACTCCCGCGTTCATCACCATGCCACGGGAATAAACCCGACCCCGACACTGTCAGATGGTCATGGCCGGCGGCGCACCGCCGCGGCCGAAGGCCACTATGTCCCGAGAGGAAGACCAGCATGCCCCGACTGCCGATCGCGACCCTCGCCCTGACCCTGGGTCTCGCGACCGCCTGCGGAAGCAGCAGCACCGACCCCACCCCTGCGCCCGAGCCTGGTGACATCGCCATCGTCAAGGGCGCGTCCCTGGTCACCACCGCCGCGTTCAGTCCCAACCCCAAGCAGGTCAGCCTCGGCGGGGCCGCCGCTGCCTCCGTGCGCTGGATCAATACCGATGGCGGCGGCGGCTATGGCGGGGCGGCGGTCGTCCACCAGATGGCGTCCGACAACCAGGCCTTCGCCACCTCACCGCCGCTCGGCTCGGGGGCCACCTACTCGGTCAGCCTCGCGGCCGGGACCTACCACTATCACTGCGCCATCCACCCCAACATGGTCGGCACCATCACCGTCGGGCCGTAAGGCCGGGGCAGGGCGGCGCCCGCTTGCCAAGCCGCCCGGCGCCGGCAGATTGGCGGGATGCCCCCTTCAGCGCAGCCGCACTCCGCGTTCACCCCCGCACGTGAAATCGCCGCCAGAAGTCGTGATCTCCTGGCGGCGGTTCACCTGCCCAGCTCCGGGGCCACCTGCCCCGGGTCACGCTGCGGGCCTCACGTCGCCGCCCGCCGCCGGCGTCCCCCCCGTCGGACTGCCACTGCCGCTGCCACTGCCCCTGTCACCAGCACTCCCACTCGGCCCACCCGCCACCGGTCCGGGCGCCGGTGCCGGCGTAGCAGTCCCGCCGTCGCCGTGCTCCTTCACCTCCCGCTCCGGTGTTCCCAGGAGCGCCTTGGCGCTGAGCCAGGTCGCCAGCGCCGGCCGGTCGTCCCGGAACCGGAGCCGGACCCGGGTGTCGATCGCTCGGACGATCGTGGCCGCCTCCTTCGTCAGCGCCCCCAGCTCCCGCGTCGCCGCGGTGTGGCGCATCCGGCCCTGGCTGCCCAGCTCCCCCGCCGCTTCCAGCTCGGCGTGCGAGGTGCGCAGCTGGTCCAGGCCCGAGGGGGAGAGGCCGTACTTCACCAGCACCTCCCTGTGCGTCTCGGCCGCCGCCAGCATGCTCCGCACCGCGGCCTCAAAGGCCAGGTGCGTCGCCGCGGCGGGCCTGAACGCGAACAGGCTCCGAAGCTCGTGCACCTCCCGCGCCGCCAGCGACCCGATCCGCGCCAGGTGCGCGATCGGGCCCGCCAGCATCTCGCGTTCGAGCTCCAGCCGCCTCGCCGAAGCCGCGCGCGATTCGATCAGTCCGTCGCGCTGGTCGCCGATCAGCTGGGTCAGCCGCGCCACCAGCGCCTGCAGCTGGGCCACCAGCACGCTCATGCCCGGCTCGTCGTCCGGGTGCGCGGTCAGCCAGGCCATGACGCGCACGCACATCTCGTACACCCTACGGGATACCGCGTTCATACATTCTCCATGGTGGTGCACGGCCGGATCGCGGGCGGATCCGCCGGCACTGACTGTGTGACTGCCGAGACTTGGGTGCGATCGGCGAGCTGCCCCGCGGCGCGATCGCGGGAGTGCCCTCACGCATCGGGCGTGCCATTATGTGCATGGAGCGGAGACGATGCGCGTAGCAGACGCGCGAATTCTTGTGACGATTGCACTTGCACGGTGAGCGACGGGTGGCCCGGTCGGCAGGCCGCGGCAGGCGCGAGGGATGACAGGTGTCCTCGCCGGAGGTCACCGTGTTTGGCGGCGTCAGGTGGGGTGGCCCTGCGCAGCGGGTGCGTCGGCGCCCCGCCAGACATGCGGCACGTCCGCGAGGCGACCCGGCCGGCGGGATGACCGATCCGGCAGCCCGAACGATGAGCGGGGCAGAGCAGAAGGTCGGCGCGTCGGGCGGTCAGGGTGATCCACCGGCACGATTGGGCGTCGCGAGCGCCGTTGCCGCGACCCGCCGGGCGGATCGGGCGTCGCGATGGCCTGCCGCGGCGACCCGTCGGGCGGGTGGGGCGATGCGTCGGACCGGACGGGCGGCCCGATGGCTCACGATGGCGGCGAGTTGGATCGAAGGCTGGACGCGTCAGGCCGCCGGCTCGGTCCGATCGCCCGCAGCGGCGATGCGTCGGCCGGAATCGCCGTTACGTCGGGCCGGCTGCCGACCCATCGGGACGGCCGGGCGACCCGTCAGCAGAAATTGCCGGCGAGCGAGGTCCGGTCGGCGGCCCGGCAACTGAAATTGCCGAGCCGATAGGGCAGGCCGGCCGCTCGGCCGCTGAACTTGGCGAGCCAACAGGCCGAGCTGGGGGCCCGGCAACCTGACTGGGCGGCGAGGGAGGTCCGGTCGGCGGCCCGACCACTGAGCTTGCCGAGCCGATGGCGCAGGCTGGCGACCCGTCAGCTGAATCCGGCGGGACGACAGCGGCGCGCGCCTCGACGGCCTACTGGTCGGGCGTCCGCCTGCTCGGCCGATCCTACCTGCCGGCCCCCTTGAGCCGCGCGACCGTCAGCTCGAGGTCCTTCTTCCGAAGCTCTGCCGCTCTGGGCGTGAGCGCGGCGACTACATCCGGCGGGACCACGTCCTTCATCTGGTCCAGCTGAGCCGCGTTCCCCCGCGCCATCTCGGCGCGCTGGTCGGGTGAGAGCCCGGTGGTGTCCAGCCCGCCGACGGACGGTGCCAGGTAGCCCGCCGCGGCCGAGAAGGTGCCGCGCATCAGGTTGTAGCGCTCCCGATCCACCCCGGCGGCCTGGGCCCCGGCCTCGAGCGTACCCGTGTCCAGCATGCCCGTCATCGCCGTCATCGTATCGTCCGCGGTCTTCGCCTGCTTGAGCCTCGCCCCGGCGGCGTGCACGGCCTCGAGCTCCGCCGCCATGCCCTTGTCCCAGCGGTCGATGTCGGCGACGGTGAGCGGCTGCTGCCCCGCGTCGGCGGGCGCCGCCGCCGGAGCAGCGTCGGAGGAGGCGCCTTCAGGGGCGGCAGTGTCCTCGGATTCGGCTGCCTGGGGATCCGCGTCGGGCTTGGCCTCGCGGCTGCCGCAGCCGTACAGGCCCGCCACCAGGAGGCCGGCGGCGGCGGTTGGAAGCAGGCGAGCGAGCTTCATCGCGGGGTGTCCTTTCCGTCAGGGCGGGGCCGGCAGGTCCAGGTCGGGCCTCAGTTCGTCTGGCCCATGGTCGTATCGGCGGCGAGGTGTCAGAGCGGTTGGCGTGTGGCCCAGGCGTGATCAGCCTCGGCCCGGCAGGCCGCGATGGCGTCTGTGCGCTCCGCATCGCCGAGCGGGTCGGACGGTTGCCTCCCGGTGGCCCCGCCTGAGCACGGGGTGAACCGATCAGCAACATGCAGCGCGGCGCGGATTCTGTACAGGCGAAACGCGTCCAGGGGCGCCTCCCTGGCGTCCCTCCCGCCGCCGCCGCACATTTGCGCCGATCCCCATCCCGGGCACCCCATGGCCGACCCGCCATCCACCCTGACCGCCTCCCCCTCCCCGCGGAGTCAGCCGCCCGCGAGCCTGACCGAGTCCGCCGGCCGGATCGACGCGCTCGACATCCTGCGCGGGCTCGCCGTCCTCGGCATGATCGTCGTGCACTTCCACCAGCGCATGCGCCTGGAGGTGACCGGTCCCGAGGACCTCATCGGCTGGGGCGTGTGGATGCTGATCGAGCAGAAGAGCTGGGGCACCTTCGCCTTCCTCTTCGGCGTCGGGTTCGCCCTCTTCCTGCGCGGGCTCGAGGCACGCCGTCAGCCCGTGGTGCCGATCTACCTCCGGCGGCTCGCCGCGCTGGCCGCGTTCGGGGTGGTCGCCGAGGTCGTGTTCGGCTTCAACATTCTGTTCGAGTACGCCTGCTGGGGCCTGGTGCTCCTCCTGGTCCGGCGCTGGCCGAGCCGGGCGCTCCTGGCGCTCGCGCTGGTGGCGGTCTGTGCCCGCCCGCTGGCCACCTGGTGGGCCGGCGCACCGGTGCCGCCGCCGCACGCGGCGCTCGCCGGCGCCGTGGGCACGGCGGCGTCCGGCCAGCACTACCTCCCGCTGCTCGCGGCGCGGTGGGCCCTCTTCCGCGCCAACGTCCCCGACACCTGGCCCGAGCTTCTCCCGGACGCCAACCTCGCCCTCTTCCTCGTCGGCCTGCTCGCCATGCGCCACGGGGTGATCGACGCCCCCCGCGCCCACCGCCGTCTGATGCTCGGGGCCATGGCCTACGGCGCGCTGGTCTGGACCGCCTGGTGGACGGTGCTTCGGCCCCTGGCCGACGAGGCGACCGCCGGTCGCAGCGCCCTGCTCCGCGGCTTCGGGTTCTTCGACGACCGGTGGCTCTGCCTCACCTATATCGGGGCGGTGCTGCTGCTCCTGGCCTATCGCCCGGCCTGGACCCGCCGGCTCGCGCTCTTCGGCCAGGCCGGGCGGATGGCGCTCACCAACTACATCGCCCAGGTGGCGATCGTGGACCTGCTCGCCTCCGGCTACGGCGCCGGGCTTCGGCTCCGGCCGCTGCTGTACCTGCCCGCCGGCGTACTGCTGTTCACCCTGCTGGCGCTCGGGAGCCGGGCCTGGCTCGCCCGCTTCCGCATGGGACCGCTCGAGTGGGCGTGGCGCTGCGTCACCTATGCTAGGCGGCAGCCGCTCGCCCGCACGCGGGCCGGGTAAGCTCACTGCGCCGGTACGCCAGACCCGGAGGCCCACCCCGTGACCTTGGACCAGACCCCCTCCACCCGAGGAGCGGTGCCGCGCACCAGATAGTACCGATCGTACGGCGCCGCCATGAGACAGGCGTGATTGGGCAGGACCCTGACCCGGCTGCCGACCGGATAGCGCGCCTCGAGCCGTCCGCCAGCTCCCTCGCGCGCCACCAGCCCATGCTCCTGGTGCACGTCGGCCACGATCAGCCCTTCCTCGGGCCGCCCGCCGGTGGCCGGACACACCAGCCCGTAGCCCACCCCGCGCCCGACCTTGTTCCCGCTCACGTCCTTCGACAGCGCCAGCGCCCCCGCATCGATCAGCATCAGCCCGGCCCGGGGATTGTGCCCGATCACCGTCGCCAGCACCGACACCGCGATGTCCTCCACGGTGCAGCTGCCGAGCGCGACCTGGGCGAGATCGAACAGGGTGTACACCCCCGGCCGCATCTCGGTGACGCCGGCCATCGAGCGCGCGTGCAGCGCCGTGGGTGTCGAGCCGACGCTCACGACGGGCACCTCCAGCCCCGCGGCCCGCAGCCGATCCGCCGCCCGCGTCACCGCCAGCCGTTCCTCCTCGGCGATCTGCCGGATCGCCTCGACGCTCGACGCGCCGTAGCTGTGCCCGGCGTGGGTCAGCACACCCGTGAGCGAGAGCCATGCCGACGCCCGCACCGCTTCGCCGATCGCGAGGAGCTCGGGGCCGTCGGCCGTCACGCCGCCCCGGCCGCCGCCGCTGTCGATCTCGATCAGCAGCGCCAGCCGCTCGCCCGCCGCCTCGGCCCGCCCCGCGGCCTCGATCACGGTGGCGACGCTGTCGGCCAGCAACGAGATCCGCGCCCCGTGGCGCCGCTGCAGCGCCGCCAGCGGCGCGACCTTGTGCCCGGCGATGCCGACCGCGTAGGTGATGTCGCGGAATCCGGCCTGGGCGAAATGCTCAGCCTCAGCCAGCGTGGACACGGTCACGCCGGCCGCGCCGGCCCGCGTCGCCAGCCGCCCCACGTCCGCCGATTTCGCGGTCTTCATGTGGGGCCGGAGCCGCACCCCCAGCTCGGCGGCCCGGCGGATCATCCGGTCGCAGTTGCGCTCGAGCCGGTCGAGGTCGAGCATCAGCGACGGGGTGGGCAGGTCATCCAGGGTCATGCTCGACGCCTCAGTCCGACGATCTCTTACCGCGCCGCTGCCTCCGGCACGGGCTGATACCGGTCCAGCCACGCCAGCGTCTCCTGGATCAGGCGGGTGCGCGCCACGTAGTGGCTGCCGTCCTCCACGACATACCGCTTCTGGTCCGCCGGCGTGCCCAGCAGTCTGAGCATCGGGCGCTGGGCGGTCTCCATGGGGAAGAAGAAGTCGTAGCGCCCGTTCAGCATCAGGGTCGGCACCGTGATCCGGGGCAGGAAGTTGACCGGGTCCACCTCCGGCCGCACCCGATCGAAGTTGAGCCCCGCCACCACCAGCACGCTGACCTTGATCCTCGGCTCGACCGCGGGCATGAGACCGCCCATCGCCCCTCCCCAGCTGAGGCCGTAATACCCCAGCCGCTCGGTCGAGAGCTCCGTCCGGGTGTCGGCGTAGTCCACCGCCCGCCGGAGATCCTTGGCCCACATGATGACGTGGTCCCGGTAGAAGTTCGAGCTGTCGGGCACGTCGGTCGTCAGCCCGTCGCGGCGCTGGAGGGTGCCGCGGTAGACCGGGTACAGCACGGCGCGCCCGCTCTTGATGATGAAGTCGAACATCCGGGGCGCGGCGTTGTCGAGCTCGGGCTCGTGAATCACGTTGGAGCCGGGGAAGTACACCACGGTGGGGAAGGGCCGCGCTCCGCGCTTGGGCAGGTAGAGATAGACCAGGAGGCTGTCGCCCGCGTACGCGGCCCGCATCTGGGCCAGCTCGCGGGTCCAGTCGCCTTCGTCCACCCGCTCCAGCACCCTGGCGTCGAGCGGCGTCCGGTCGTAGTCGTACATCCGGCGATAGAGGGCGACCTCGGCGTCGGACGCTGGGTGTTCCGCCTGGAAGTCGCGGAACGCCCGGTGGAGCGGGCCGGCCGCCAGCGCGAGGTTGGTGTCGCTCAGGTACCGGACCAGCCGGATGCCGTTCGTCGGCGAGCGGTCGAACGGCGGCTGGCTGTAGGCGTCGTTGAACTGGTAGGGCGGGTCGTTCCAGCCGCCGCCCAGGATGAAGCGCTGGTCGCCGATCGGGTTGCGGCACCACTCGCGCACGTTGCCCCCCATGTCCAGCGTGCCGAACTGGCTGATGGCGCCGCTGCTGCCCACCGGGGCCGGGCCGCGGCCCGAGAAGTTGCTGCGGGGGACGATCGACGCGCTGTGGTACACTCCGGCGGCGTGGTTCCAGTGCACCACCGACGGCAGCGCCTTGCCGGCGAACCGGGCGAACGCGGCGGCCTCGTACCAGCTCACCCCGCCCACCGGGTAGTCCGCCTGGTCCCGGGGATACTCGCCCGCCTCCCAGGTGGAGGGCCCGGGCCGCCCGGTGCGATCCGTCATCAGCCGCATCGCCGCCTCCCAGGACAGCGCCCGTCTATCCCGGACGAAGGGCTCCTCCCAGAATTCGCGCCGCCGGTAGCCGCCGCTGTCCACGAAGCGCTTGTAGTCCCGGTTGGTCACCTCGAGCCGGTCCATCAGGTAGTCGCCCAGCTGGACCGGTGCGATCTGCTCGAAGCCGGGATATTCCACGCCCAGCTTGCCGCCCTCGACCCGGACCATCTCCCGTGGGATCGCGTCGTCGCGGTCGAGCCGGATCACCGAGTCGCGAAAGGGGAGCCCGACCAGGTCCAGCGTCCGGTAGCCCGGCGCCTCGATCCGCAGGCGGTTGGCGTTGAGCGGCCCGCCGCCGCCGCCGTTGATGGCGATGAGGGCGCTGTCGAGCGGCGTCCGGCCGAGCAGCAGCCAGGTCGTATCCGACGCCGTGTAGTCCTTGCGCCAGACGGCGGCCCCGGCCGGCACGGTGTGAATGGTGACCCGGCGGGCGAAGCGGGGACGGAGGGCGTTGAACAGGGAGTCGCCGGGGAGGATCCGCTCCACCCGCCGGGCGAGCTGATAGGCCGGCTCCCAGCTCCCCGCCTCCGCCAGCGCCAGGATCTGCGGCATCGCCTGCTCCCGCGCCCAGCGCCGCTCGCGAGCCTGGCGCCCGGGCCCCCACCAGAGCGCGGCGCCGAGCCCGGCGATCAGCAGGCCCAGCGCGACGAGCCCGGCCCGGCGCCGCCCGCTCCGGGGCGGTGCCGGGGTGGCGGCCGGCATGGTCCCGCCGCCGGGCGTCGCGAACGGCTCGATCGCCGCCAGCAGCGCCTCAGCGGAGACCGGACGCTGATCGGGCTCCTTGCCGAGGCACTGCATGATCGCCGCGGCGAGCGGCGCCGGCACGTCGGGCCGGCTCGCGGCGAGCGGGGCCGGCGCCTGGGTCACCTGGGCGGCCAGCACCGCCTGGGGCGTCGCGCCCGTGAACGGCGGCGCCCCCGTGAGCATCTCGTACGCCACCACGCCCACCGCGTACAGATCGCTCCGGGCGTCCACCTCGCGCTGGCCCGCCGCCTGCTCGGGCGACATGTACGTCGGCGTCCCGATGGCGAGGCCGAGGGTCGTGAGGGTCGCACCGGCCACGATCGCGCCGTCGGCCGCGGCCGTCGCCGCCTTGGCCACCCCGAAGTCCATCACCAGCGCGTGGCGCCCGGTCAGCATGATGTTCTCGGGCTTGATGTCCCGATGCACGATCCCGGCCTGGTGGGCGTAGGCCAGGGCATCGAGCACTTCCTGCAGGACCCGCAGGGCGTCGCCCACCGGGAGACGCCCCTCGCGCCGCAGCCGCTGGCGCAGGGTCTCGCCGTCCACGTACGGCATCACGTAGAACAGGGTGCCGTGACCGCGTCCCCCGCCGTCGGACGCCTCGCCCGAGTCGATCAGGGTCAGGATGTGCGGGTGCTGGAGCCGGGCCGCGATGTGGATCTCGCGCAGGAACCGCTCGGCGCCGAGCACGGCGGCCAGATCCGGCCGGAGGACCTTGAGGGCGACCTGGCGGTCGTGCTTGTGATCGTGCGCCAGGTAGACCGTCGCCATCCCGCCGCGCCCGAGCTCGCGCTCGAGGGCGTACCGGTCGCGCAGCGCGGCCGACAAGAAGGGAAGAGGAGCGGTCACGGGCCCTGTCGAGGATGGTCGCTGCAATCTGAGTGATGGAGCGCGTTCGGGCCAGCGTGGCGGTTCATGGTGCGGTAGTCCACCGTCGAAGTTGCGCCCCCAAGGCAGTTTCGGCATGTTGAACCATCCGCAGCCACATAACGGAACTGGTCCAGCCTGCCACGATCACAGTGCGACTCTCGGAGATTCGGAGTCCCGCCTGACGCCCGTGGAGGCGACCGCGGCACCGCCGCCTGAGCCTGCTCCAGTGGACCGAGGCCCCCAACGACGACCCAGCGCTGGTCCAAGGTCCTGCTGGTCCTCGCGGGCTACCTGCTCGCTCTGCTGATCGCCTGGGGGGTGGTCGCGCTGTACGCGGCCACCAGCGGCCCCGGCCGCGACACCCACGGCGGCATGGCGGCCTTCGGTGACAGCATCCTCTTTCTTGCCATCTTCGCCGTGGCCAGCCTGCCCGTCACGGGTGCCGCCCTGTTCTTCCTTCGCCCCTATCCGGGCTTCTGGCGCGCGCTGGCAACGCTGGCCGTGGTGGTCGCCCTGACCGGTCTCGTCGTGCTGGCGGACTCGCTCGCGACCGCTGGCTCCTCCGCCGGCGCCCTGCTCGGCCGGTGGTCCATGTGGTCGCCCATCCGCGTCCTGCTGGCGCCGATGCTGGCCCTGACCTCCCTCACCGGCGGCCTGCTGGCCCCGAGCCGCGCCGCCCGCCTCGTCCTGCTCGGCGCCGGCGCGGTCGAGGTCCTGCTGTTCCTGGTGGTCGTGCTCAGCTGGGTCTCCCACTGACCCGTCTCCGGGACGCGCGATCTCCGGGCGGCAATTCGGCCCGGGGCCGCACCCCGACCGGCCCCGGCCCCGTCCTCTTCCAGCCGCCCCGCTCGCCGAGGCTCCCATGACCGTCGCGCCCGAGCTGCTGTACCTGCTGGCCGGTGATCCCGAGGAGCTGGCCGAAGTCCTCTCCGGCATGCAGCCGGCCGACATCGTCGAAGCGCTCCGGTCGCTCGCCCCCGAGGCCGCGGCCCGCGTCCTCGCCGCGCTGCCGTTCGACCTGGCGGTGCTGGTCCTGGACCAGCCGGAGCTGGAGAACCGGCTCGAGATCCTGCGGGCGCTGGACACGCGGACCTGCGGCCCGCTGCTCAACGCGATGTCCGCCGACCAGCAGGCGGACGTGTTCCGCGCCATGCCCGAGGAGGAGCGGAGCCGGCTGCTCCCCGCGCTCCACCCCAAGGCGCAGGAGGCCATCCAGCTCCTGCTGCGCTATCCGCCCCAGAGCGCCGGCGGCATCATGACGACGGAGTTCCTCAGCGTGCCGGCCAGCTGGACGGTGGACCAGACGCTGCAGCTGATCCAGCGGGTCGGCGGCGCCAAGGAGACGGTGTACGCGGTCTACGTCCTCGACCCCGACCGGGGGACGCTCCACCACGTCGTCTCGCTGCGGGAGCTGGTCCTGAGCGACCGAGGCCGATTGGTGGCCGACGTCGGCCGGATGCGGAAGGTGCTCGCGGTGGCGCCCCGGACCGACCGCGAGGACGTCGCCCGGCTGATCTCCAAGTACGACCTCCTGGCCGTGCCGGTGGTGGAGGCCGACGGACGGATGCTGGGCATCGTCACCGTGGACGACGTGATCGATGCCCTGGTGGCCGAGACCACGGAGGACGTGCAGAAGTTCGGCGGCATGGAGGCGCTGGACGAGCCGTACATGGAGATCAGCCTCCTCAGGATGCTGCGGAAGCGGGCCGGCTGGCTGGCCGCGCTGTTCATCGGCGAGATGCTGACCGCGACGGCGATGGGCCACTTCGAGCACGAGATCGAGCGGGCCGTCGTGCTGGCCCTGTTCGTCCCGCTCATCATCAGCTCGGGCGGCAACTCGGGCTCCCAGGCGACCTCCCTCATCATCCGGGCGATGGCGCTGGGCGAGGTGCGGCTGGGGGACTGGTGGCGGGTCGCGGTGCGGGAGCTGCCCTCCGGGCTCTGCCTCGGCGCCTTCCTCGGCACCATCGGGGCCTGCCGGGTGCTGCTGTGGCAGCGGGTGGGGTGGTACGACTACGGCGCCCACTACGGGCTGGTCGCGCTGACGGTCGCCACCGCCCTGGTCGGGGTGGTCACCTTCGGCTCTCTGGCCGGCTCGATGCTGCCCTTCGTGCTCCGCCGGCTGGGCTTCGACCCGGCCAGCGCGTCCGCCCCGTTCGTCGCGACCCTGGTGGACGTGACCGGCCTGATCATCTACTTCTCGATGGCCCTCCTGATCCTTCGGGGAACGCTGCTCTGACGGTCCGTTCGGGGGAGGCGGCTCGGACGCTCCGTTCGGGGGACGCTGCTCTGGCGGTCGGCCGCGGAGGGCTGCCGCGGCGGGTCACCCGCCGACCAGCTTCTTGAACCGGGCCTCCCCCCGCAGCCCCGCCATCGTCGCGTCCACCCGCAGCCACGCCGGCGAGAAATAGAACGGCACCCGGAGCAGCCCCTCCAGCCGGTCGAGCGCCTTCTCTCGCTCTCCGGCCGCGAGATAGGTCAGCACCACGAAGTGCTGCACGATCGGCCCGGTGATCCCGTTGGTGGCGATCGGTTCGAGCTCGATTGCCCGCTCGCCCTCCCGCACCGCCTCCGCCCGGCGCCCCGCCAGCGCCAGGGTCAGCGCCAGGCTCCCCCGCAGCACCCCGTCGCCCGGGTTGGCCGCCGCCGAGCGCTGGATCGAGGGCAGGGCCGAGTCGGCGTAGGCCCGGGCCGCGGCCTCGTTGCCCCGGAGCGCGTGGGCCTGCGCCAGCGCCATGCCCCACATCCCCCGGTCGCCGTTGAACGGGCCCGGCCCCAGCCGGAGCAGCAGCTGCTGCTGGTCCTCGTCCAGCACCCAGAACAGGTTGTAGTACGCCGCCGCGTGGGCCAGCCGGCGGCTCAGCTCGATCTCCTGCGGCGCCTCGCGCAGCGTCGCCCGGGCGGCCGCCAGGTTGCCCTCCCCGAGGTACGACACCGCCTTCATCTCCAGCACGTCGGGCGAGCCGCCGCTCAAGGCCAGCGCCGAGTCGGCCATCGCCCGCGCCTCCGGGTACCGCCGGAGCCAGAGCAGCACCCGCGCCAGCCGCCGCCGGGTGCCGAACGACTGGGGGTCGAGCGCCTGGGCCTGCCGGAAGTGCGCCAGCGCCCGGTCCCAGCGGCCCAGCTGCTGCTCGGCCAGGGCGGCCATGCTCAGCAGCTCGGGGTCGCGCGGGGCGATCCGCCGGCCCCGGGCCACCTCCTCCAGCGCCCGGACGTGCTCCCGCCGCACCGCGCTCAGGTAGAACGCCCGGGCGAACCGGGCCTGCGGCAGCTCCGGCGCCAGCCGCACCGCCCGCTCGGCCGCCGCCCGGGCCGCCTCGGCGTCCTCGGGGCTGCGGAGCAGGTTGACGTACAGGGTGGCGCGCGCCCGCGACTGCTGGGCCCAGGCCAGCGCGAACCCCGGGTCCAGCGCGGTCGCCTCCTCGTACGCCGACAGGGCGTTCCGGAGCGCCAGCGCGTCGATCAGCCCGACCCGGTTCGACAGCTTCTCGCCCCGGAGGAAGGCGTCGTAGGCGCCGAGGCTCCGGGTCGGGCGCTCCTCCACCCGGACCCGGGCGCCTTCGCTCACCTGCAGCTCCAGCGCGCCGGCCACGCCCCGGGTGATCTCCTCCTGCACCCCGAAGACGTCGGTGAACGGCGCGTCGAACAGCTGCTGCCAGCGGGTGGTCCCGCTCGCCGTCTCGATCAGCTCGGGGCTGACCTGCACCCGGCTGGTCTTGACCCCCTTCTGCCAGCGCACCTTGCCGACCACCAGGTAGCGCACCCCCAGCTCGCGGCCGATCTCGCGCGGGCTCTTCCCCGTCTGGCGGTACTGGTCCGAGCTGGCCGAGGCGATCACCTGGACCCCGGGCAGGGCCGACAGCTTGCCCCGCACCGCGTCGGCCACGCCGTCGGCGAAGTAGGCGTTCTCGGCGTCGCCCACGCTCTCGAACGGCAGCACGGCCAGCCGCGCGGTGGACGCAGCCTCTCCGGGTCCGGCGCTCCGCTGGGTCAGCCACCAGCCCCCCACCCCGGCGCCGGCGAGGCCCAGCGTCACCAGGGCACGCCGGGCCCGCGACAGGCGGCGGCCCGCCGGGCCCACGCTGGCGCCCCGCTCCAGCGCCGCGGCGAACTCGGCGGTGCCGCTGAACCGGTCGGCCGGGCTCGGCGCCAGCGCCTTGAGCACCGCGGCCTCGACCGCCGCCGGCACCGAGGGCCGCGCCGGCCTCAGCCCGGGCCGCTCGGCCAGGAGGTGCTGGGCCAGGACGGCGTGCGGCGAGGTGCCGCCGAAGGGCGGCTTGCCCACCAGCATCTCGTAGGTCACGACGGCCAGGGCGTACAGGTCGACCCGGCCGTCCAGCCCCCGCTCGCCGCTGGCCTGCTCCGGGCTCATGTAGATGGGCGACCCGATGACCACGCCGGGCTGGGTGATGGTCCCGTCGGCCGGCGGCGCCGGCTCGGCCCGCTGCGGACCGGTGTCCTCCAGCGCCCGGGCGATCCCGAAGTCGGCGATCAGGGCATGGCCTGCGGCGAGGAGGATGTTCTCCGGCTTGATGTCGCGGTGGATCACGCCCTGGCCGTGGGCGTAGTGGAGGCCGTCGGCCACCTCGCAGGCGATCAGCACGGCCTGGTCGAGCGGCAGCGGCCCCTCGCGGCGGAGCCGCTCGCGCAGCGATTCGCCCTCGACGTAGGGCATGGTGAACCAGAGCCGGCCATCGGCCAGCTCGCCCGAGTCGAGCACGGTCAGGATGTGGGGGTGCTGAAGCCGGGCGGCGACCCGGATCTCGCGCTGGAATCGCTGGGGGCCCTGCTGCGGCACCAGCTCGTCGTGGAGCAGCTTGAGGGCGACGGAGCGCTCGTGCCGCAGGTCGCGCGCCAGAAAGACTGTCGCCATGCCGCCCCGGCCGAGCTCGCGCTCGACCGTGTAGCGTCCGCGAAGGGCGTCTTCCAGGGCGGGTGGGACGGCCACGATGGCTCCTGAGGGAGTGCCTCCAAAGGTAGTCGGGCCTGCCGCTGGCGGGCGGCCTTCGCGCCGGTTTACTTATCCTCTCCCACTCCCGCACCCAGCCGTCCGTTCTTCCGACCCCGGAGCCCCGCCTGGACGTGCCGGACCGTCTCGCCGCCGCCCTGGCCGGGCGCTACGCCATCGAGCGCGAGCTCGGCGCCGGTGGCATGGCGACCGTCTACCTGGCCCACGACCTCCGGCACGATCGCAAGGTGGCCCTCAAGCTGCTCCGCGAGGAGCTCTCGGCCTCCCTCGGCAAGGAGCGGTTCCTCCGCGAGATCAAGGTCGCGGCCGCCCTCCAGCACCCCCATATCCTCCCGCTCTACGACTCGGGCGCGGCCGGCGACCTGCTGTTCTACGTCATGCCCTACGTGGACGGGGTCTCCCTGCGCGACAAGCTCACCAGGGAAGGCGAGCTCCCGGTCGGCGAGGCCGTCCGGATCCTCCGCGACATCGCCGACGCCCTGACCGAGGCCCACCGCCAGGGCGTGGTCCACCGCGACCTCAAGCCCGAGAACGTGATGCTGCGCGGCCGGCACGCCCTGGTCATGGACTTCGGCGTGGCCAAGGCGCTGAGCGAAGCCACTGGCCGCCAGTCGCTCACCACCGTCGGGGTGGCCCTGGGTACGCCGACCTACATGGCCCCCGAGCAGGCGGTAGCCGATCCGCACGTGGACCACCGGGCCGACCTGTACGCCTTCGGGGTGGTGGCCTACGAGCTGCTGGCGGCCCGGCCGCCCTTCACCGGCGCCACGCCCCAGCAGGTGCTCGCCGCCCATGTCACTGCGGCGCCCGAGCCGGTCGGCGCCCAGCGGTCCATGCCGCCCGCGCTCGCCGCGCTGGTGATGCGCTGCCTCGAAAAGCGACCGGCCGACCGCTGGCAGAGCGCCGAGGAGCTGATCCCCCAGCTCGAGGCGCTGCTGACGCCCAGCGGCGGCATCACCCCGACCGCCACCCAGCCGATCGCCGCGGCGGCGCGCCCGTTCCGGCTTCCCCTGGCCCTGGCCGGCGCCGCCCTGCTGGTCCTGCTCGGCTTCGGCGCCTGGCGCGCGACCGGGGGGCGGTCTGGTGGGGCCGCACCCCGGACGGCTGCGGCCGCCGACTCGCGGCGAGTGGGCGTGCTGCCGTTCACCTCGCGGAGCCGCGACACCGCCGACGCCTATCTCGGCGACGGCATGGCGACCGATCTGACGACCACGCTGGCGGGCATGACCGGCCTCCACGTCGTCTCCCGCAGCTCGGCCTTCGCCCT
This sequence comes from Gemmatimonadales bacterium, assembly GCA_036265635.1. Lineage (GTDB taxonomy): Bacteria > Gemmatimonadota > Gemmatimonadetes > Gemmatimonadales > GWC2-71-9 > CAVVWJ01. The sequence goes on along the minus strand of DATAOR010000236.1, from coordinate 581 downwards.
GCGGGGCAAGACGGCCCGGGAGGCGGGCGCCGCACTCGATGCCGATGCGATGGTGGAAGGCACGGTCGGCAAGGTGGACGACCGGCTGCGGGTGACCGTGTCGCTGGTGAACGTCGCCGACGAGGCGCTGCTCTGGAGCCGGCGGTACGATGTCACCGAGAAGGAGCTCTATCCGCTGCAGGATTCCGCCGCCGCCGCCATCGCCTCGGCCCTCGGCGTCGGTCTGGCCCGGCGGCCCGGCCCGGGGCTGGCCGCCCACCGGACGGCCAACCCCGAGGCCCACGACCTCGTGCTCCGGGGCCAGTTCCTGACCGAGCAGCTCACCGAGGCCGGCCTCCACCAGGCGATCGCGCTGTTCCAGCGGGCCGCGGCGCTGGACTCCGGCTATGCCGACCCGTGGAACGGCATCGCCCAGGCCTGGTTCTTCCTGGCCGACTCCTACCTGGCCCCACGGGCGGCGGTGCCGCCCATGCAGGCGGCGCTGGACCAGGCGCTGGCGCTCGACCCGACCTCGGCCCCGGCCCACGCGCTCCGCGGCTCGCTGCTCGCCACCTACCTCCGCCAATATCCCGCGGCCGAGC
>DATAOR010000235.1:0-2645 GCA_036265635.1 Gemmatimonadales bacterium | reverse complement strand
GTCAGACACGCTGTAGCCAGCAACACAGAGGGCGGCCCCCCCAGGGGCCGCCCTCTGACCTTGCATGGCCGTCGGGGGCCGCAGGCAGACGACCCCGAGGCCGACACCGCCTTTCATGATGATCTGGTCCTTGCTTGCCGCTCCTGCTGACAGTGCCGCCAGCGCTTCGCCGTCAGTGAGGACGAGGTAGACGGCGGTGGCGTCGTCGCTGCGCTTGGTCCTGGGCCATTGCCGGCCTTCGGGATCAACGGCCTCAGCCGCGGACCTGGCGCAGCAGCTCCTCGGGGAGCCGGCTGGCGCCGTCACTCAGCAGCACGGCGCGACGGAGGGTCTTGCTGGAGAGCGACCCAGTAGCCGCCGGGCCGGTTGCGAGCCCGCCGCAGTGCCCGGGTGAGCTGGGCGCGGCGCCGGAGCTTGAGAGTCGACCCAGCCGGCACTCGATTGGCGGCGTCCCGTTCCTTGCCCGCGAGCTGGTTGACCCGCTCATCGCTGACGACCTGCTGGATGGCCGCGGCCAGGGCGTCGACCAGGCTGCGGGACGGGTCGGCAGCCTGCGCTCTGTGGTGGAGCGGGCGAAGGGAATCGAACCCTCACCGCGAGCTTGGGAAGCTCCTTCGGACCGCTCCGTACCGGCTGATCCTACAGCTCGAAGGGCATTGGCACTGACCGTGGTTGTCCGTGGATGACCGCTGCCGACCGATGCTTAGGGCACGTTGGGGCATGGCCGGTGAGGACGACGTTGCTCGGAGCCTGCCGGCGATGGTCACCAGCTCGGCCGGAGAGTGAGGCCCGTCCTCGGTGACCAGTCGGCCCGGTGAGACCGGCCGCCCGGGGCGGGGAGGACCGGGCCCACCGGGCAGGCACTCAAGCAGGTGCGGAGCCCAGGCGGCTGGCATTTCACCCCGTCGGGGTGAAATGCTCGATCGGCGGCGGGAGTGTTTGGTGACGTCGGGAGCTCATCTGGGCTCGTGGGGCTTTAGCGAGGGAGATGGGTCGCATGGCGTTGAACGAGTACAAGCCGGGCGCGGCGTTCCCGGGGGTGATCGGGCGGACGACGAGCGAGTCGAGCCCGGCGTGGCCGCAGCCGGTGCGGGCCGTGGCTGATGCCCCCAACGTCCTGTTTATCGTGTTGGATGACACCGGGTTTGGGCAGCTGGGCTGCTACGGCAGCCCGATCGCGACACCGAATCTTGACGCGCTGGCTGCCGGTGGGCTGCTGTACACCAACATGCACACCACGGCGCTGTGCTCACCCTCGCGGTCGTGCATCATCACCGGGCGCAACCACCACGCCAACGCGACCGCGGCGATCAACGAGCTCGCCACCGGCTATCCCGGCTACAACGGCAGCATCCCGTTTGAGAACGGGTTCTTGTCCGAGATGCTGTCCCAGCATGGCTACAACACCTACATGATCGGCAAGTGGCACCTGATGCCCTCGGAGTTCGAGTCAGCCGCCGGCCCGTACGACCGCTGGCCGCTGGGGCGCGGCTTTGACCGCTTCTACGGCTTCCTCGGTGGCGACACCAGCCAGTGGTATCCGGAGCTGGTCGCCGACAACCATCAGGTCGAGCCGCCTAAGACCCCTGAGCAGGGCTATCACCTGACCGAGGACCTGGCCGACAAGGCGATCGGATTCATCGCCGACGCCAAGCAGGTCGCCCCCCACAAGCCGTTCTTCCTGCACTTTTGCACCGGCGCCGCCCACGCCCCGCACCATGTGGCCAAGGAGTGGGCCGACCGTTACCAGGGGCAGTTCGACGACGGCTGGGACGCCTACCGGGAGCGGGTGTTCGCCCGCCAGAAGGAACTGGGCATCATGCCGGCCGACGCCGAGCTGTCGCGCCACGACCCCGATGTGCCGGCCTGGGACAGCCTGTCGCCGGACGCCCGCCGGCTGGCCGCCCGGATGATGGAGGTGTTCGCCGGGTTCTTGTCTCACACCGACCATCACATCGGGCGGCTGCTGGACTTCCTCAAGGAAACCGGCCAGTTCGACAACACCCTGATCATGCTGGTGTCCGACAACGGCGCCAGCCCCGAAGGTGGGGTCACCGGGACCACCAACGAGGGGCAGTTCTTCAACAACGCGCCCGAGCCGCTGGAGGACAGCCTCAACAAGATCGACGAGCTTGGCGGCCCGACCACCTTCAACCACTACCCGTGGGGGTGGACCTGGGCCGGGAACACCCCGTTTCGGCGGTGGAAGCGGGAGACCTACCGGGGCGGTGCCTGCGATCCGTTCCTGGTCCACTGGCCGGCAGGCATCAACGCCCATGGCGAGGTCCGCGACCAGTACGCCCACATCATCGACATGGTCCCGACCGTGCTGGACGCCCTGGGGATCGAGCCGCCGGCCACGATCAGGGGCGTGACCCAGGCGCCGATACATGGGGTCAGCTTCGCCCCCAGCTTCAACGACCAGGCCGCCCCGACCCGCCATACCACCCAGTACTTCGAGATGTTCGGCCACCGCTCCATCGACCACGACGGCTGGCGGGCGGTGTGCCCGTGGCCGGGCCCGTCGTTCACCGAGGCCGGCAAGCCGTTCGGCACGCCGATCACGCCCGAGATCCTGACCGACCTGGACGCCCGCCACTGGGAGCTGTACCACGTCGCCGAAGACCCGGCCGAGAACCACAACC
>DATAOR010000234.1:0-5872 GCA_036265635.1 Gemmatimonadales bacterium | reverse complement strand
GGGCGGACGAGGTCGAGCTGACCGTGCGGCTCGACCGGTGGCAGGTGGACCGGCTCAAGGGCGACGGGATGGCGGTGGAAGAGGCGGGGCAGGGAACCGGGCTTCGACGCGCCTCGAGCGCGTGAGGCGGCGTTAGACGGGCGCCGCGGTCCGCGTTAGACGGGGTGCCGAGGTCCGCGCCACCGTCGAAGTGTCGGCCGGTGAGGGGGCAAGCCGAAGGGGCCATGCGACGACGCATGGCCCCTTCGTGGTGCCGGGCGGCTTACGCCGCGCCGCCATCGCTCACTCCTTGCCGTTGCTCCCGCTCAAGACCTGCTCCAAGATGAGCCACCGGTTCATGCCGGCGAACTTCTGGTGCATCTTGGTGATCGGCGACTGCTCCTGGCTGTCTTCCTCGATCTGCAGGTCGGCCAGGGCATCGATTCCGCTGTTGAGGAACTTGCGCAGGCCCTTCTCCAGCGCCATGCCCGCCGTGCGGAAGTTGAACAGGGTCGAGAACTGGAGGATGAAGCCCAGGTCGGCCAGCTGCTGGTTGGTAATCAGGGTGCCGGCCTTCTTCGCCTTCCCGAAATAGAGCGAGGGCGACAGGTTGAAGCCCAGCATCTGGTCGGGATAGTACTTCCGCACCCCTTCGGCGAACTCGTGGGGCTGATCCAGCTCGGTGTTGTTGAACTCGGGCCAGATCACGTCCACCCCCAGCTCGGCCGCCTCCCAGGCATCCTCGATCGCCATCTTGACGCCGCCCGGCTCCTGGTCGGGGAGGGCGCCGTCGATCGAGTCGGTCCGGGCGATGACCACCACGTTCACCCCGGTGGCCTCGCCGGCCGCCTTGATCGCCTTGAGCTTGGCCAGCCACTGGGCCCGGGTGACCAGCACCTTGTTCCGCTTCTGCTTGCCGACGTTGACGATGTGGCCACAGGTCCGGTTGGACGGGTCCTGGTTCTCGAGGTGGACGCCGGCCGCCCCGACCCGGATCAGCTCGGTGGCCAGGGTGAAGGTCTGGGTCGGCCCGCCGAAGCCCGCTTCCATGTCGACGAAGGCCGGCGGCGCGTCGATCAGCTCCTTGCCCTCGCTGTCGAACCAGCGGGTGTTGCGGGCACCCTCGATGCCCTTCTTCAGCTCGAGAACCAGCTCCACCATCTGGTGCGACTGGTAGATCCCGATGTCGGGATACATGCTCTTGGTGGCCGCCAGCTGCCAGCCGCTGCCGTAGAGCGTCTTGAAGCCCAGCGTGGTCATGATGGCGGCGGTGAAGGCATCGTAGGCGCCGGCCGTATGCAGGAAGGACTTCCCGGCCCGAGCCTCCTGGAGTAGCCGGCGCAGCTTGTCGGCCGGGACTTCGCGTTCCGGCGGCGCGAACAACCGGTTCACCGCCTCGGTGGGGTAGGAGACCTTCGAGGACACCGGAGTGGTCGCAGTCGCCATGATTCCTCTCCTTCGCGTGGGACGCGGGATGCCCCGGGGTCGGGGAGTGCCGCACCGCTCCACCACGCCGGGCCCGGCGGGGGAGTTTGTGAAACTATTCACAATATGGCAAGAAGGTCCGGCTCGCGCCAGACCCCCGGTCTCCCCAGCCCGCGTCCGACCGCGCAACTTCAGGCAGAACCTGGCCCCCCTTATACTTGACCACCCATGTTCATCACCAAGCCCTTCGTGCGAGACCGCCGGATCCGCTTCGCCCTGGTGGGGTGCGGGCGGATCTCCGCCAACCATTTCGAGGCCCTGGAGCGGCACCAGGAGCGGGCCGAGCTGGTGGCGGTGTGCGATATCGATCCCGAGGCGCTGGCGCGGGCCCAGGCCAGGACTGGGGCCCCGGGATTCCGGACGCTCGACGCCCTGCTGGCGGGCTCGGAGCCCGACATCGTCATCCTCAGCACGCCGAGCGGGTTGCACGCCGATGAGGCGATCCAGGTGGCGGCCACCGGGCGGCATGTGATGACCGAGAAGCCCATGGCCACCCGCTGGCGCGACGGCAAGCGGATGGTCCAGGCCTGCGACCACGCCGGCGTCCACCTGTTCGTGGTCAAGCAGAACCGGCGGAATGCCACCCTGCAACTGGTCAAGCGGGCGATGGAGAAGCGCCGGTTCGGCCGGATCTACATGGTGAACATCAACGTGTTCTGGGCTCGGCCGCAGGCCTACTACGACAGTGCCCCCTGGCGCGGCACCTGGGAGTTCGACGGTGGCGCCTTCATGAACCAGGCCAGCCACTACGTGGACCTGCTCGACTGGCTGATCGGCCCGGTCGAGAGCGTCCAGGCCTATACCGCCACGCTGGCGCGCAACATCCAGGTCGAGGACACCGGGGTGGTGAGCATTCGCTGGCGGACGGGAACGCTGGGCAGCATGAACGTCACCATGCTGACCTATCCCAAGAACCTCGAAGGATCGATCACCATCATCGGCGAGAAGGGCACCGTGCGGGTCGGCGGCGTCGCGGTCAACAAGATCGAGCACTGGGGATTCGCCGAGCCGGACCCGGACGATCAGGCGGTCGAGCAGGCCAGCTACGACACCACCTCGGTCTACGGCTTCGGCCATCCGCTGTACTACGACAACGTCATCAAGGCGCTCCGGGGCGAGGCCGCGCCGGACACCGACGGACGGGAAGGCCTGCACTCGCTCGAGATCCTGATCGCGACCTACATCTCCGCGCGCGACGGGCGCCGGGTCGCGCTGCCGCTCGAGGTCTGAACCCCGTGCCGGCGGGTGGGTTCGTGGAGCGGAAAGGAATCATCCTCGCCGGCGGCTCCGGCACGCGGCTCCACCCGGTCACCCGCGCCATCTGCAAGCAGCTCCTCCCGATCTACGACAAGCCGATGATCTACTATCCCCTCAGCACCCTCATGCTGGGCGGGATGCGGAACATCCTGATCATCTCGACCCCCCAGGACCTGCCGGCCTTCGAGCGGCTGCTGGGCGACGGGCGCCAGTGGGGGCTGTCGTTCTCCTACCAGGCGCAGCCGTCGCCCGACGGCCTGGCTCAGGCGTTCCTGCTGGGCCGCGAGTTCCTGGCGGGCAGCCCCAGCTGCCTGGTGCTGGGGGACAACATCTTCTACGGCCAGGATCTGAGCGTCACGCTCCAGCGGGCGTCCGGCCGGACCGGCGGCGCCACGGTCTTCGCCTACCACGTTCAGAATCCGGGTGCCTACGGGGTGGTCGAGTTCGATGCCGCCGGCCGGGTGGTGAATCTCGAGGAAAAGCCGCAGCGGCCGCGCTCCAGCTACGCCGTGACGGGCCTGTACTTCTTCGATGCCCGGGCGCCGGAGCTGGCGGCCGAGCTCCGGCCGTCGGCTCGGGGCGAGCTCGAGATCACCGACCTCAACGGCCGGTATCTCGCGGCGGGCGAGCTGACGGTGGAGATCCTCCGCCGCGGCACCGCCTGGCTCGACACCGGCACGCACGAGTCGCTGCTCCAGGCCGGGATGTTCATCCAGACGATCGAGGAGCGGCAGGGGCTCAAGGTCGCCTGTCCGGAAGAGATCGCCTTCCGGATGGGGTATATCGACGCCGAGCAGGTCCTCCGGCTGGCGGCGCCGTTGGCGAAGACCGCCTACGGCCGCTACCTCCAGCAGATGGTGGGCGACGACGGCGGCCGGATCGGGGCGCCATGAAGGTGACGCCCACCGCGGTCGAGGGCGTGCTGGTGGTCGAGCCGGTGGTGCACCGCGACGACCGCGGCTTCTTCGTCGAGACCTGGCACGCGGCCCGCTACGGCGCCGCGGGCCTGCCCTCCGCCTTCGTCCAGGACAATCACAGCCGGTCGGTCCGTCATACGCTGCGCGGGCTGCACTACCAGGTCCGCCAGCCCCAGGGCAAGCTGGTGGGGGTCGCCACCGGGACCGTGTTCGACGTGGCGGTGGATCTCCGCCGTTCCTCGCCGACCTTCAAGCGCTGGGTCGGGGTTGAGCTGTCCGAGGCCAACGGCCGGCAGCTCTGGGTTCCCCCGGGCTGTGCCCACGGCTTCTACGTGCTCAGCGCCCAGGCCGATGTGATCTACAAGTGCACCGCGCTCTACTCCGGGCCGGACGACCGGGCGCTGCGCTGGAACGACCCCGAGCTCGCCATCGCCTGGCCGCTGCTCGAAGCGCCGCCGCCCCGCCTGTCCGCCAAGGACGCGGGCGCCCCTCTCCTGCGGGAGATCGAGCCGTTTCCATGAAGGGACTCGGCGAGCGACGCGCCCTGATCACCGGTGCGGGGGGCCAGCTCGGTCTCGCGCTTCAGGCGCAGGCGCCCGAGGGGTGGACCGTGGTGCCTTGCCGGACGGCGGCGCTCGACGTGACCCGGCCGGACCAGGTGCGATCGGTGCTCGAGCGTGAGCGGCCCGACGTCGTCCTGCACGCGGCCGCCTACACTGCCGTCGATGCCGCCGAGTCCGCGGTGGCCCGGGCCGAGGCGGTGAACGCGGCCGGCACCGGCGTGGTGGCGGAAGCGGCGCGGGCGGTCGATGCCCGGCTGATCTACCTGTCCACCGACTTCGTCTTCGACGGCCGGGCCGGGCGGCCCTACCGGCCCGAGGACCCCACCGGTCCGCTCGGGGTCTACGGCCGCACCAAGCTCGAGGGCGAGCGCCGCGCCCGAGCGGTGCTCGGCGACCGGGCGCTGGTGATGCGGACGGCGTGGGTCTACGGGGCCCAGGGGCACAATTTTCTGCTCACCATGCTGCGCCTGATGCGCGAGCGGGACGAGGTCGGGGTGGTGTCGGATCAGGTGGGGACGCCGACCTGGGTGCGCTCGCTCGCGGCTGCGCTCTGGGCCGCGGCGGCCCGGCCCAGCCTGGCCGGAGTGCTGCACTGGACCGACGCGGGGGTGGCCAGCTGGTACGACTTCGCCGTCGCCATTCAGGAGGACGCGCTCGCCGCCGGGCTGCTCGCCCGGGCGGTCCCGGTCCGGCCCCTGGCCACCGAGCAGTTTCCCACGCCTGCCCGGCGGCCCCCCTACAGCGTGCTCGACAAGCGCACGGCCTGGGAGGCGCTGGGATTGCCGGCGACCCACTGGCGGGTGCATCTCCGCCAGGCGATCCGGGAGCTGGCCGGTGACTAATCTGCTGGTCACCGGCGGCGCCGGCTTCATCGGGGCGAATTTCGTGCACTACTGGCTGGCAGGCCATCCTCAGGACCGGGTGGTAGTGCTCGACGCGCTCACCTACGCCGGCAACCTCGCCAGCCTGGAACCGTCCCGTCAGTGTCCGGGTCTGGTCTTCGTCCACGGCGACATCCGGACGCCGGAGCTGGCCGCGGGACTGATGCGCGAGCACCGGATCGATATCGTGGTGCACTTCGCCGCCGAATCTCACGTGGACCGCTCCATCCACGGCCCTGATGCCTTCATCGACACCAACGTGCTCGGCACCCACGAGCTGCTCAAGGCGGCCCGCCAGGTCTGGCTGGAGGAAGGGCAGGGGGGCGGCAAGGTCCGGTTCCATCACGTCTCCACCGACGAGGTCTACGGCTCGCTGGGGCCCGACGACCCGGCCTTCACCGAGACCACGCCGTTCGCGCCCAACTCTCCCTATGCCGCGAGCAAGGCGGGCTCGGATCACTTGGTGCGGGCGTACCATCACACCTACGGGCTGCCGATCACCACCACCAACTGCTCGAACAATTACGGCCCCTACCAGTTTCCAGAGAAGCTGCTGCCGCTGATGCTGGTTCATGCGCTCGAGGGTCGGCCGCTGCCGGTCTACGGCGACGGGCAGCAGGTTCGCGACTGGCTATACGTCACCGACCATTGCCGTGCGATCGAGCGGGTGCTCGAGGCCGGCCGCCCGGGCGAGACCTACAATGTCGGCGGCCGGAGCGAGCGGCGGAACCTCGATGTCGTCCGGCTGCTCTGCGGCCTGGTGGACGAAGCCTTCGCCGCCGAGCCGGGG
>DATAOR010000233.1:0-29087 GCA_036265635.1 Gemmatimonadales bacterium | reverse complement strand
CGTCCGGATCCGGTTGGCGCTGACCGAGGACGTCCCCACCATCAAGCCGTACGACGAGGCCCGGTGGGCCGAGCTGCCGGATGCGCGCGCGCTGCCGGTCGAGATCTCGCTCGGGCTGCTGGACGCGCTGCACCGCCGCTGGGTCCCCTTGCTCCAGCAGATCGACGCGGCCACGGCGGCGCGGCGTCTGCGCCACCCCGAGCACGGCCGGGAGATGACGCTCGACGAGATCGTTGCGCTCTATGCCTGGCACGGCCACCACCACGTGGCCCACGTGACCGGGCTGCGCGAGCGGATGGGGTGGCGGTGAGGGCGAGCGCCCCGGGCCCGAGCCCGGCCGCCGGAGGCGGAGCCGTCGTGCCCGAGCGGGTAAGCCCGCTCGAGCTCCCGGCGGACGAGTTCCGGCGGCTGGGCCACGAGCTGATCGACCGGATCGCGGAGCTGCTGGGGACCATCGACCGGCGGCCCATCACCCTCGGCGAGACGCCGGCGGAGATCCGGGGCCTGCTCGGCCGAGGCGGGCTGCCCGCGCAGGGCGCCGCCGCGGCCGACCTGCTGCCGGAGGTCACCTCGCTGGTGATCGACCACTCGCTCTACAACGGTCACCCCCGCTTCATGGGATACATCACCTCGTCCGCGGCCCCGCTCGGCATGCTGGCGGAGCTGCTGGCGGCGGCGGTGAACCCCAACGTCGGCGGCTGGGAGCTGTCCCCCATCGCGTCGGAAATCGAGGCCCAGACGGTCCGCTGGATCGCCGAGCTGGTCGGCTATCCGGTCGGGGCCGGCGGCCTGCTCGTGAGCGGTGGCAACACCGCCAACTTCGTCTGCTTTCTGGCCGGCCGGCGGGCCATGCTGGGCGAACGGGTGCGCCAGTCGGGTCTGGCCGCGTCCGACCAGCCGGTCCGGGTGTACGCCTCCGCCGCGACCCATACCTGGGTCCAGAAGGCGGCGGATCTGTTCGGGCTGGGCACGGACGCGATTCGCTGGATCCCGGTGGACTCGGGCCAGCGGCTCCGCACCGACGTGCTGCGCGAGTGCCTCCGGCAGGACCTGGCCCGGGGCGACCGTCCGCTCATGGTGATCGGCACCGCCGGCAGCGTGAGCACCGGCGCCGTCGATCCCATTCGCGAGCTGGCCGAGATCTGCCGAGCCCAGGGCCTCTGGCTCCATGTGGACGGCGCCTACGGTGCGCCGGCCGCCCTCCTGCCGGACGCCCCGGAGGACCTCCGCGCCATCGGCCTGGCCGACTCGCTGGCGGTGGACCCGCACAAGTGGCTCTACGCCCCGCTCGAGGCGGGCTGCGCCCTGGTGCGGGAGCCGCGCCGGCTGCCCGAAGCGTTCGGCTACACCCCCGCCTATTACCAGTTCGATACCGAGGGCGACGAGCCGCCGATCAACTATTACGAGCTCGGCCTGCAGAACAGCCGCGGCTTCCGGGCCCTCAAGGTCTGGCTTGGCCTGCGCCAGGCCGGGCGCGAGGGGTACGCCCGGATGATCGGCGACGACTGCCGCCTGGCCGCGGCCCTCCATCGCCAGGTCGCGGCCCACCCGGAGCTCGAGGCCGCGACCCTCGGCCTCAGCATCGTGACTTTCCGCTTCGTGCCGGCGGACCTCCGCGGAGCGGGCGGGGCCGAATCGTATCTCAACGCGCTCAACGAGCGGCTGCTGGCCAGGCTCAAGACCGGCGGCGAGGTGTTCGTCACCAACGCCGTGATCGACGGCCGGTTCCTGCTCCGCGCCTGCATCGTGAACTTCCGGACCACGGACGCGGATGTGGCGGCCGTGCCCGACCTGGTTGCCCGCGAAGGCCGCCGTCTCGATGCCACGCTCCGCTCCGGGAGGACCGATTAGGACCGACATCATCGCTCAGTCCGCCGTGCTGCTGGTCTGCTCCAACGTGTTCATGACGTTCGCTTGGTACGCTCACCTCCGGAACCTGGCCGACCGGCCCTGGTACGTCGCGGCGGTGCTGAGCTGGGGTATCGCCCTGTTCGAGTACCTGCTCCAGGTGCCGGCCAATCGGATCGGCTATACCACCCTGTCGCTGGCGCAGCTCAAGATCATGCAGGAGGCCATCACCCTGACGGTGTTCGTCCCGTTCGCGGTGTACTACATGCGCCAGCCGCTCAAGCTCGACTACCTCTGGGCGGCACTCTGCATCATGGGAGCGGTGTACTTCGTGTTCCGCTCGCACGGAACCGCATGAGGGCACGGAACGGTGGGGCCGCCAACCGCCAGGTGACGGCAGCGGACCGGTCCGTCCGGCCCGCCCGATGGCTGGCGTGCGGAGCCGTGCTGGTGCTGCTGGGCTCAGGGGGGGCCCTGCCGGCCCAGGAGCCACGCCCGGCGCCTGCGGCGCCGGGCGCGACGGTCCCGGCCAACCCGCCCGGTGCACCCGCTCGGGGGCCCGCGCCACCGGCCGGCGAGCGGGCCCGGGACCTGGGGATACCGCTCGACGGCACACCGGGACCACTCGACGCCATCACCGACGTGCCGGGTGTGACCGTGGGCCACGCCACGATTATCCGGGGCGAGGGCCGGCTGGTGCCGGGCCGGGGGCCCGTCCGCACCGGGGTGACCGCCATCCTTCCCCGCGGCCGGAAGGATCTCTCCCCCGTGTTCGCCGGCCTGTTCAGCCTCAACGGCAACGGCGAGATGACGGGCACACCCTGGATCGAGGACTACGGCCTGCTGTTCTATCCCGTCGCCATCACCAATACCAACAGCGTCGGCACCGTTCGCGACGCCCTGATCGCCTGGGGTGCCGCCAATCTGATCGACGCCCTCCACTGCTGTCTGCCGGTCGTGGCCGAGACGTGGGATGGGGATCTCAGCGACATCTTCGGCTTCCACGTCGGCAAAGCCCAGCTGGTCGCCGCCGTCGACAGTGCCCGAGGTGGGCCGGTGACCGAAGGCAACGTCGGCGGCGGCACCGGGATGCAATGTCTCGGCTTCAAGGGCGGGGTCGGCACGGCCAGCCGGCGGTTGTCCGCCCGGGCCGGCGGGTTCACCGTGGGGGCGCTGGTGCAGTGCAACTTCGGGCTTCGGCGGCAGCTCCGGATTGCGGGCATTCCGGTCGGCCGGGAGCTCAAGGTGCCCGAGCCATGCTACGACACCCGGGAGCCGCTCGACTCGACGCTCGAGTTCGAACGGTGCGCTTCGGCCGCCGGCCAGGTGGGCGAGGCCGGCGCCGCCCGCGAGCGGGAGCACGGCTCGATCATCGTGGTGCTGGCCACCGATGCCCCGCTGCTGCCCCACCAGCTCAAGCGGGTGGCCCGCCGCGCGGCGCTGGGGATCGGCCGGATGGGCGGGGTGGCGGGCGCCGGTTCGGGTGACCTGTTCCTCGCGTTCTCCACCGGGCCGACCGGCGCCCCCGACCGCCGCGGGGTGGCCACCGTCGGAATGCTGAGTGACGACCGGATTGACCCGCTGTACGAGGCCGCGGTCCAGGCGACCGAAGAGGCCATCATCAACGCCATGCTGGCGGCCCGGACCATGACCGGGGCCAATTGGCTCCGGGTGCCGGCGCTGCCGCACGACGGGGTCCGCCGGGTGCTGCGCCTGCACCAGCGCCTCGAAGGGTCATAGCGAGGGCCACCTCAGCTCGCCCCACCGCGTCCTCCCTCCCAGGTACCGGTCGCGAGCGGATGAAAGCTCCGCCAAGTCTCCCGATACGGCTCCATCAGAAGCGCCACGAATCGCTCGAGCGCTACCGGAAAGGGGAACCGGTGGCGGAACTCGACCGCGGTGAGGCCCAGCATGGCCCGAAGGTGCCGTCCGAAGCTCTGGGGGGAGCTGTATTCCAGCCGGTAGGCCACATCGGCCACGCTCAGCCCCGATGTCTCGAACAGGAAGGCGGCGTGGAGCAGCCGAATGGCCGCCAGATAGTTCTTGGGGGAGGGAAGCCCGGCCCGGGCAAAGCGCGACATCAACGTGCTTGGCCGAACCGAGAGCTGCTGGGCCAGGGCCGTGACCGTCGGCACCTCGGGCGCCAGCCGGATCATCGCCTCGACGAACAGGCGGGCATCCGGCGGGGCCTCGGCGATGGCCTCGAGGATGGGCTGCTGGATTCGGGAGACCGCCCGGGTGGCCGGACGCCCGACCACCTGCCGAAGCCGGCCCCATCCAGCGGGCGAGGTCACGTCCACCACCTCACGCACACCCGAGGCGCCCAGCCGGAGCAGCATCTCAATGGCGCCGGGATCGTGCTGGGAGACCAGCGCGACGGTAGGGATGGAGGGGAACTCCCGGACCAGGTGGCCCAGGACGTCCATCTGGTCGGGGCTGCACCGATGGACGCTCAGCAGCACCGCGTCCACGGGCCGCTCCCGCACCGCCCGGACCGCGTCCGGGATCGAATCCCGGTGGAGCACGGCGAACAGGCCGCTCCCCGCGGCATCGACCCGGGAACGCTCCCCGGGCATCAGGACCGCGGCGACGGTGGGCGAACTGGCTTCGGCGACGTAGGCCACGCACTCCTCCGGCGGGATGGTGCAAGAGGATAGGCCTGGGGCGTCAACCTGGATTCAACCCGAAACAACGCCCATCCTCCCCGGGAGCAACCCTTTCCGCGGGTGGTGCATCCAAGGGGAGCCGCGCCTGGGTATATTGTCGGGTCAGCTCCCTACTGCCGGTTGGGCCATGACGCCTCCGACCCTCGACTTCTTGACCGCACTCCAGGCCGTGCTGGAGCCGCAGTACCGGCTCGAGCGCGAGCTGGGTCGGGGGGGCATGGGCGTGGTCTTCCTGGCCACCGATACCACCCTGGACCGCCGGGTCGCCATCAAGGCGGTTCACCCCGACCTCGCCGCCCACCCCTCGATCAGCCGCCGCTTCCTGGCGGAGGCCCGCACCATTGCCCGGCTGCGCCATCCCAACGTGGTCGGGGTCCATGCCGCCGGCACCGCCGACGGGCTGCTCTACTATGTGATGGACGAGGTCCGCGGGGAGAGCCTGCGCGAGCGGCTGACCAGGGAGCGCCGGCTCGACCCCGCCACGGTCACCCGGATCGTGGCCGATCTCGCGGCGGCGCTCGATGCCGCCGGCCGGGCCGGCGTGGTCCACCGGGACGTCAAACCCGAGAACGTGCTGCTCGAGGAAGCCACCGGCCGCGCCATGCTGGCCGATTTCGGGATCGCGCGCGCGGTGGCGGGGGATCAGGCAACGACCAGCACCGGGCAGGGCGTGGCGGTGGGGACGCCGGCGTACATGAGCCCCGAGCAGGCCGCCGGGGAAGAGGTGGACGGGCGGACCGATCTGTACGCGCTCGGGGTAGTGGCGTACGAGATGCTGGCCGGAGCGCCGCCGTTCCAGGGCCCCAACCGGGTCGTCGTCTCGAAGCACATCGCCGAGCGGCCGGGGCCGATCGACCGGCTCCGGCCGGACGCCCCGGCGGCGCTGGCCGCCGCGGTGATGCGGGCGCTGGAGAAACATCCGGCCGATCGGTGGCAGACCGGCGAGGAGTTCCGCCGGGCGTTGACCGAGGCCACGCCGGCTCCGGCCCGCGGCCGGCGTCGGCTGATCGTGGCCGCCGCAGCCGTGCTGGTGGCGGCCGCCGTCGGGCTGGTGGGGCTGACCCGCCGGACCCCGGGTCCGCCAGCCGGCATCAACCCGCGCCACTCGATGCTGGTGCTTCCGTTCGACAACCTCCGAGACGACCGGACGGTGGATTGGCTCCGCGACGGCAGCGTCAGCATGCTGGGACTCAACCTGTCCCAGTGGAACGACCTGACGGTGGTGGACCACGAGCGGCTGCACGATCTCCTGACCAAGCACGAGCTCAAGGCCGGCGACGACATCGGGCTCGACATGGCCCGCCGGCTGGCCCGTGAGGCCGGGGTCTGGACCGTGGTCCTGGGCGATTTCACCCAGGCGGGCGACAGCCTCCACCTGGCCGCCCGGGTGTACGACGTGGCCACCGGCAACCGGGTGGACGTGGCTCGGGTGGACGACCGGAGCGGCACCGACGTCCGCCCGCTGTTCGACGACCTGGCCACCAAGCTGCTGGATCTCTCCGGCGCGCCCCGCGAGCTCCGGATCGGGCTGGCCCGCTCGACCACCGCCTCGCTCGAGGCCTACCGGGCCTACCTCAACGGCGTCGAGCAGCTCAACCGCTGGGACCTGGCCGGGGCCGAGCGCGAGCTCCGCCGGGCCATCCGGATCGACACCACCTTCGGATTGGCCTACTACAAGCTGGCCCTGACCCGGGGCTGGCTGGTCGGCATCGGTGACTCGATCGCCGACGCCGCCATCGTCAGGGCCACCGCCTACTCCGGCAACCTGCCGGCCCACGACCGGACCGTGATCAACGCCTACCGCGCCTTCCTCGGCGGCGAGTACCTGGAGGCTCGGAGGGCATACCAGCAGCTGCTCGCCCGCGACCCGGGGGACGCCGACGCCTGGTACGGTCTGGGCGAGGCCTGGTTCCACGACACCACCGGCACCGACAACGCGCCGCACTGGACCCAGTCGACCCGGGCCTTCCGCCGGACCTTGTCGCTCGATCCCGACTACGCGCTGGCCTACGACCACGTGCAGGCCATGCTCGGGACCGCCGCCTCGGCCCGGCCGGTGTTCGCGCTGGTGACGCCGGACTCTTTCACCGCGGTCCAGGACGCCAACGGGCGCCCCCTGGTCGACAGCGTCTCCCTCTCCCTGGCGATCCGTCGGGCCCGGGCCGAAGCGCTGGCCACCGCCCGGAGCTGGGTGGCCAGCCAGCCGACCACGCTTCGGGCCCATGGCGCCATGGTGGACGCATACGTCGCCTCGGGCAAGTACGACGCGGCGCTGGCGGAAGTGGACCGGTTCCGCCAGACCACCGCCCGGCATCCGGAGCTCCCCTTCGTCGAGGCCCGGATCCACTTCGCCTCGGGCGAGGTGGACCGTGCGGCCAAGGATCTCCGGGTGGCGCTGGATACCGTGGCCCCGCAGGATTTCCGGACTTACGAGGGCACGCCCACGGTGGTGAGCGACATCGCCGCGGCGGCCAACATCTTCGCCTTCCAGGGCGACCTGACCAGCGCGGCCAAGACCATCGACCTGGCCGACCAGGTGCGCCGCGAGGTCATCCTCCAGCCCGGCCGCGATGCCGACGGTCCCAAGGGCGAAGGCTGGCGCCGGATGGCCCTGGGCGAGCTGTACGCCGCTACCGGGGGGCCGACCGCGTCCCTCCGCCAGGTGTGGCAGAGCGCGGCCGAGGCCGTCCGGATGGCGCCGCCGGCTCAGCGGACGCACATCGCCCACAGCGGCGCCTCGGCGGCGATCGGGCTGTTCACCGGGCCGAGCGCCGACAGCAGCGCGCTGAGCGAGTATCGCTCGCTCACCGGGGAGTCGCTGACCAAGGAAGTCCGGGCCCTGCTGGCCTTGAGCCGGGGCGATTCGGCGGCGGCCAGGCGGGCGCTGGCCGAGCCCGAGTCGCTCCAGGCCAAGTCGATGTACACCAGCTACCGCCGGCCGCTGGCCGCGCAGGCGTACTACCTCCTGGGCGACTACCAGGCGACCCTCCGGCAGCTGCAGGACTTCGAGCCCCAGGCGCTGTGGGTCTCGGGGTTCGACTCCCGCTGGGGGATGCTGGGCCGGGTCCGACTGCTCCGGGCCGCTGCCTTCGAGCAGCTCGGCCGCCGGGCAGAGGCGCGGCAGGAGTACCAGGAGGTGCTCAGCCAGTGGCGCTCGGCGGATGCGGCGCTCCAGCCGTTCGTCCGGCAGGCGCAGCAGGGGCTGGCGCGGCTGGGCGACACGGGATAAGCCGACCGCCCCCCGGGGCGTCCCCCATTCGATTCGACGCTACCGGACCGCTCCCCCCGGCAGCCCCCCTCGTTATATTCCCCGCGCTGGCCGAGCGGGATGGTCGCGAGCGCCTTCGGGCGACTCGAGGAAAGTCCGAGCTCCAACGGGTAGACTGCCAGGTAACGCCTGGGCGCCGAAAGGCGACGGACAGGGCCACAGAAAACAGACCGCCCGTCGGGCAACCGGCGGGTAAGGGTGAAACGGTGGGGTAAGAGCCCACCGCGCCGACGGTAACGGCGGCGGCACGGTCACCCCCAGTCGGAGCAAGGCCAAATAAGCGGCGTGGTGTGACCCACACCGACAGTACAAGCCGCGGGTAGGCTGCTCGAGGCGGCCGGCAACGGCCGTCCCAGACAGATGACCATCCCCGCCGCGCGAGCGGCGGGAACAGAACTCGGCTTACGGCTCGACCAGCGCGGCCCTCCGGACCTGGCCCGGAGGGCCGTCGAGCTTCCGACCACATGAGGGATCGCGATGGCCGCTCGTGCCCTGGCCTGTACGCTCCTGGCCACCCTGCTCGGGTCGCCCGGCACGCAGGCGCCCCGCACTACCCGCTTCCGGGTGGACCAGACGCTGTCCCAGGAGATCGACGCCACCGGCGCCGGCAAGGGCAAGCAGCGGCTCTCGTTCTCCACGACCAGCTGGCTCAGCGTGACGCTGACCGACACCGCCGGTGGGCGCTCGGTCCGGGTGGTGGTGGACTCGATGCGCGGCGACAGCACCTCGCCCATCCCGCCGACCGTGTTCGACAGCGCCAAGGGGGCCGAGTTTCACGCCTTCCTGGCCCACAACGGCAGGCTGTCCGACCTCGAGGGTGTCAACGTCAGCCCCGCGGCCGCGCGGGTCCAGGGGTTCCTCAGCGACTTCTTCCCCTGGGTCAAGGCCGGCGCCCGAACCAACGAGCAGTGGGCCGACACCAGCTCCAAGATCACCACCGACGGCCACGACAGCGTGGTGGTGAAGCGGATCACCAGCTATCGGGTGGTCGGCAGCGAACAGCGGAATGCCACCAAGGCCCTCCGGGTGGCCAGCCAGTACAGCTCCGCCGTCCACGGCACCCAACCCACCCCCAACGGCCCGGCCAAGCTCGAGGGCACCGGCAAGGGCACCGGGACGTACTGGGTGACCCAGGACGGCAGCTATCTGGGGGGTGACTGGCAGCTCGAGTCGGCGCTGACCCTCACCGGCTCATTCGCTGACGATCCGCTGCCCATTTCCATCTCCCAGACTACCAAGGTCACGACCCTGCCATGAACCGGCTGCGCATCGTTCCAGCCGCGGTGACCACCGCTGCCCTAGTGGCGGCGTGCAGCTCCGGCACCACCGCCAATCCACCGGAGACCCGGCCGGCCCCCGAGCCGGGGGCGGCGGAAGCTCCGGCGCCGACCGCGCCCGGACACGGACCCGCCGTGGTGTACCGCCCGTTGCGGTCCACCGGGTACCGGTTGGAGCGGCACGACAGCCTTACGCTGGAGTATCAGGGCGGCGCCTCGCAGGAGCAGGTCCGCGACCGGATCGCCTACCTCCACGTGGCGGTAGCGGAGGGGACGGGACCGGGCGGCCTCGTGGTGACCATCGTCCTCGATTCGCTCCAGGCGCTGGAGAACGGACAGCCGGCCTCGCCCGACTCCGTGCTGGCGGCCCGGGGCACCCGGTGGACCGCTACCCTGACCTCCAGCGGCGGCCTGGGGTCGCTCACGCCCGACAAGGCGGGCACCCTGCCCGAGGAGCTGACCGGCCGACTTCGACTGCTGTTTCCCGCCCTGCCCGCCGGCGGGGTACGGACCGGGATGGCGTGGACCGATACCACCGAGTACCAGCTGACGGCGGACGCGTTTCCCGGGAGCGAGCGGGCCGTCACCACCTACGACGCGGAAGATGCGGGCGGCGGCCGGAAGGGCATTACCCTCCACAGCACGGGGACCTACCAGCGGAGCGGCAGCCAGACGCAGGCCGACCAGAAGCTCGAGATGACCGCGTCCGGCACCCGGCGGGGTCAGCACGTCCTCGGCCTCGACGGCATGCTGGTCAGCGCCCAGGGCAACGACGCGGGCGACATGACCATCACCGTGCCGTCGGTGGGGCAGACGGTGCCGGTCAAGCAGCGCGGCAGCTATTCGGTCACGGCCGGCACGAGTCGCTAGCCGCCGCCGGTCGCTCCGCCGATCCCGGCTCCGCCGGATCGTCCTGGCCGTCGGCCTCGTGCCGGCGGCCTTCCTGCTGTGGCTGCTGGCCGTCTGGCCGCCGCCCACGTGGTATCGCAGCCACTGGCCCCGAGAGACCGCCTTCATGGCGCTCCGGGGCGATGCGGCCCGGCGCCGCTATCAGCCGGTCCCGCTCGACTCGATCGCGCCTGCCCTCCGGGACGCCGTCGTCACCGGAGAGGACGCCCGCTTCTGGACTCATGGTGGGATCGATTATTACGAGGTGCGGGCGGCCCTGGGCTACCGACGCCGGGGGTTCAGCTGGCGCTCGTCGGACGACCGGGCCGAGCTGTGGCGGGCGGTGCGCCGGGCGGGCAATCGGCGGCAGGCCGTCCGGGGTGCCAGCACCATCACCCAGCAGCTGGCCAAGAACCTGTACCTCTCGCCCTCGAGGAGCCCGCTCCGCAAGCTCAAGGAGGCGGTCACCGCCTGGCGGCTCGAGCGGGCCTTGGGCAAGACCCGGATCCTGGAGCTATATCTCAACATCGTCGAGCTGGGCGACAACACCTGGGGCGTCGAGGCCGCCAGCCGCCGCTACTACGGCAGCTCGGCCCGCGCCCTCTCCGACACGCGCGCCGCGGCGCTGGCGGCGACCCTGCCGTTTCCACTCCTGTCGAACCCGGGTTACCGGCCCAACCGGATGCGCCGGCGCCAGGATCTCATCCTCCGCCGTCTCCGCGGTGAGCCGGTCGTGATCCCGAAGGCGGAGGAGGAGCCTCGCATCCTGCCGGGCGACACCATCCAGTGGACCCCGGGCGTGGATTCGCTGCTCGACTCGCTCCGGGCGCCGGTGGAGACCCTGCCGCCCGAGCAGGCGCGGCCGCCCGATCGGCCGTAACCTCGCTTCCGGCCGTTAGACGACCGGCTCCGGCTGGGGCTCGCGGACGACCCGATCGACCTCGGTGTCCTTCTCGGTGTCCTGGTCTTCCCGGCGGAACCGATCGGCAATCCTCTGTCGCACTTCGGGACCGCTCCGGGGGGTAAGCAGCGCGGCGACTCCCGCCCCGATGGCAAGCCCCATGAGGGCCGAGGTCCGCCGCTGCCGCCGCCGCTGGGCTTCCCGCCGTCCCAGCTCGCGCTGGACCCGCTCGAGCGCGTCCCCGGCGCCGCCCCGCCAGTCCTTGAGCCGCGAGCCCACCAGGCGGCGGGTCTCGGCCCCTTCCGCGGGCGCGAACAGCATCGCGGCGCCCGCCCCGAGGGCCAGGGCCAGCAGGGCGGGCCCGAACAGGCCGCCACGCTCGTGCTGCTCGTCCTGGTCGAGGTCAAAGGTGTCGAAGTCGCTTGGCATGTGCCCTCCCCGCTGTCGTTGAAGCTGCGATAACCTGTGGCCGGCTGGGGCTCGGATCGCCCCGGCGGCCTCCGTCATTCCAAAGTACAACAATGCCCACCAGGGTGGCTGGTGGGCAGCGTCACCGGAGGACACCGCCGGGGTGGGTGGTTAGTCCACCAGCCGGAGGGGCATGACCAGGGTGAGGTAGCTCGAGGGGTCGTTCCAGCCCACCGGCTCGCAGGTGGCGGCCCGCTCTGGCGCCTTGAAGGTCATCCTGACCTCGTCGGTGGGGATGTACTTGAGAATCTCGAGCAGGTACGAGGCGTTGAACCCGATCTCCAGGGGATCGCCGTCGTAGCTGACGGTGATTTCTTCCTGGGCCTCCCCCAGGTCGGGGGTCTGAACCGACAGCTTGCACGATCCATTGGCGAAGGCCATCCGGATCCGGTGCGTCTGGTCGCTGGCCACGATGCTCATCCGGCGGAGCGCCGAGGAGAACGCCGCCTTGTCCGCGGTGGCCGACTTGTCGTTCTCCCGGGGGATGACCTGCTCATAGTTGGGATAGGGACCCTCGATCAGCCGGGTGAAGATCTGGGTCGAGGCCGATCGGAAACCGAGATGGTTATCGCTCCGGGCGATCTCCACCTCCTCGTCCGACTTGAACAGGCGCCGGATCTGCTCGAGCGCCTTGGGCGGGACGATCAGGTCGGCCTGGGCCGAGCTGCCGGCCGGCGGGGTCGGCACGTCCATCCGGGCCAGGCGATGGCCGTTGGTGGCCACCATCCGCATCCGCTCGGGGCGCAGCTCCCAGAGCACGCCGTTGAGAATCGGCCGGCTTTCCTCGGTGCTGGCCGCGAAGGCCACATGGGCGATCAGCTTCTGCAGGTCCTTGGAGGAGGTTCGCCAGCCGCCGTCGAACTTGACGGTCGGAAAGGCCGGGAACTCCTCCCGGGGCAGGCCCAGCAGCCGGAACTTGGAGCGGCCGCACTCGATCGTCACCCGCTGCTCGCCGGACGCGGTCAGCCGGATGGCAGCGCTGGGCAGCTCGCGGACGATCTCCACCAGCTTGCGGGCGGGCAGGGTGATCGCCCCTTCCTGGTCCACCGAGGCCGACACGGTGGTGCTCACCGAGATGTCGAGATCGGTTCCCGAGAGGCGGATCCCGTCCTTGGTCGCCTCGAGCAGGATGTTGGACAGGATGGGCAGCGTCGTCTTGGCCGGCACGCTGGCCGCGACC
The DNA here is from genome assembly GCA_036265635.1 of Gemmatimonadales bacterium. Taxonomy (GTDB): domain Bacteria; phylum Gemmatimonadota; class Gemmatimonadetes; order Gemmatimonadales; family GWC2-71-9; genus CAVVWJ01. The sequence continues at coordinate 16,591 of DATAOR010000233.1, read as the reverse complement.
GCGACGAGGCCTTCCTGCAGCTGCTCCCGCGTGATGGTGAGCTTCATGCCGCTCCTCGAAGAGGAAAAAGCAGTACTACGCTTTCAGTATATAAGAACTAGCAGTGGTAGTAGAGGCTCTGGAAATGTGGGCCAGCGCCGTAACGCCACCACCATGATTCGGTTGCCGCTCCGTGACCGTGTCGACACGCTGTGGGGGATGGGGACGGCGAGGACCGGTTGCGCACGCTCGTCCAGACTTCCCACACCGGGGCGCTCGGGCGGGGATTATTCTGCGCACAACTCCTGGCGCGCGTGCTCGACCCGCTCGCGGAAGGTTCGATCACGCGACATCTGACGACTGACCTTGTCGACGCTGTGGATCACCGTCGAGTGATCACGGCCGCCGAACGCCTGACCGATCTCGACCAGCTGCATCTCCAGCAGCTCCCGGGCGAGATACATCGCGATCTGGCGAGGCACCGTGAGGGTCTTGATCCGCGCCTTGGAGCGCAGCCCCTCGGGCGTCACCCCCCAGCGCCGGGCCACCACTTCCTGGACCTTGTTGATCGACGGCAGCGCCTTGGGGTTGGCCAGGCCGTCCTCGCCCGGCCGGATCCGGTCGCTCAGCGCCTCACGGGCCAGCTCGATGCCCACCTCCTTGTGCTTCAGCGAGGCGAACAGCAGCAGCTTGATGATGCAGCCCTCCAGCTCGCGCACGTTCGACCGGACGTGCTCGGCGATGAAGCGGAGGACGTCGTCGGGGATGGTGAGCTCGAGGTGGTCCTGCTCCTGCTTCTTCCGCAGGATGGCGATCCGGTGCTCCAGGTCGGGCTGGCCGATGTCCGCCACCATGCCCCACTCGAACCGGCTGACCAGCCGGGCTTCCAGGCCCGGGATTTCCTTGGGCGGGCGGTCCGACGTGAGCACGATCTGCTTGTTGCCCTCGTACAGCGCGTTAAACGTATGGAAGAACTCCTCCTGCGTCATTTCCTTGCCTTCCAGGAAATGGACGTCGTCCACCAGGAAAAGGTCCACGTCGCTGCGGTACCGGCGGCGGAACTCGGGCATCGTCCGGCTGTGGATGCTCTCGATGACCTCGTTGATGAACTGCTCGGCGCCGACGTAGAGCACCCGGGTGTCAGGCTGGCGCTGGCACACGCCGTGGGCGATGGCCTGCATCAGGTGGGTCTTGCCCAGGCCGGTGGCGCCGTAAATGAAGAGCGGATTGTAGGTCTTGCCCGGTGATTCGGCCGCCGCGTGCGCGGCCGCGGCCGCAAGCTCGTTGGACTTGCCGATCACGAAGGTGTCGAAGGTGTAGCGCTCGTTGAGGGGCTGGGTGCTGGGATTGACCGGAACGGCGGCGGCCGCCGCGGGCGCCGACGGCGCCACGAAGAAGTCCATCTGGGGCCGCTTCTGCCGATCTTCGTGCACCCGAAACACCACCGAGGTCGGCTGGCCCACGACCGGCTCGGCCAGCTTCGACAGGAGGGTGGCATGCTTGGTTTCGTTCCATTCCACCGCGAACTGATCCGGCGCGCCGACGATCAGCCGGCCTTCGTCGAGGGCAATGGCCTCGGTGGGCTCCAGCCAGGTCCGGATCGTGTGATCAGGAAGTTCGCGATGCGCCTCGTCGAGGATGCGCTTCCATGCGTCTTTGGCGGACAGCTGCATCGATACTCGAAACGGTGGGGGATTGATCAAGGGCGAGAGATGTTACGGAACGGCTGTGGAAAAGTCAACCGGCCTTTGCGCGGCCGAATCTCGCACTTGACAGCGTGAGATCAGGCGCACGGCAGATGCGACATGATGTCGCGATGGCCTCGCAGTGGTGGCGCAATCACGTGGCCGTGGCAAGCGAGCACCAGCCGGTCCAGCGAAGGCCGAGTCCGGGCACCGACGCTCGTTGGCCGACAGTGCGCGGACGCTCGTTCGACCTACAGCGGTCACTCGGTCGCTCGGTGACCTCCCGCGGTTCCAAGCTTCGGTTCGTCGCAACCTCCCCGAGCCTTGAATCAGTCCGGCCGCCGCCCCGTTGGACCACGACCGCCTGCTTGACCGGGATCGGGTTCCTAACTAGCTTCCCGGGCTCACTTTGGAGGATAGTCCGCGATGAAGCCCTCGTATCGGCCGCGCAACAAGCGCCGGATCAACAAGCACGGATTCCGCGCGCGCATGGCCACGCGCTGGGGACGGGCCGTCCTCTCCCGCCGTCGCAAGAAGGGCCGCAAGCGGCTCACCGTCTCCCTGCCGTCGAAGCACGGGGGCTCCTGACGGCGTCGGCGCGCCTGCCGCGGGCCCACCGGCTCGCGCGCGCGTCGGATATCCGGCGGTGCCTCAAACAAGGTCGGCGTCGGCGCTTCGGGCACCTGGACATGATCTGGACGGACAACAACACGGGCCACCCGCGGATGGGACTGATCGTACCGAAGTTTCGGTCGTCCGCGGTGGCCCGCAATCGTCTCCGCCGCCGGCTGCGCGAAATCTGGCGGCAGCACCTCCAGGCCGATCAGCCGGCCTGGGACCTGGTCATCCGCGCCCGACGCGAAGCCTACGACGTCCCGTTCGCCGGCCTGCGCGACGAGCTCCTGGCCTGGCGGCGGGACGTGGTGGAGCCCCGGTGACGCCCCGCGGCATGCTGGCCGGGCTCATTCGTGGCTACCAGCGGCTCATCTCGCCCATCCTGCCACCCAGCTGCCGGTTCCATCCCTCGTGCTCCCAGTATGCCCTCGAGGCGGTCACCCGGTACGGCGCCCTCAAGGGCAGCTGGCTGGCCACTCGTCGACTCGCCCGGTGCCATCCGTTTCATCCGGGTGGGTTCGATCCCGTTCCCTGACCCTGTGATCTGATCCCATGGACCGTCGCACCGTCTGGGCGATTCTGCTGATGATGGTCATCGCCATCGTTCCGGCCATCTTCATCAAGCGCCCGCCCCCGGCGCCGACCGCCGCCGACTCCACCGCGCGGGACTCGCTGGCCCCAACGCCCGCGGCCCAGGCCCCCAGCCGGGCGGACGCCGCGCCCCCGGCCGCAAAGGGTCGGGCCGACAGCGCCGCGGCGTCCTCGGGCGTGACCCCCGCCGCGCCGGCGGCGCCTCGCACGGTGACGGCCTCGTCGCCGCTCTACAGTTACGGCGTCAGCACCACCGGCGCCCGGCTGGTCTCGGCCCGGCTCCGGCATTACCGCTCGCTGGACCCGCAGCAGCCCAGCGACGTGGCCGAGCTGTTGCCCCGGGACAGCCGGCTCCTCGGCATGACCGTGGTGGCCGGCCGGGACACGGTGCCGCTCGAGTCCGTCGCCTTCACCCCGTCGGCCGACTCGCTCGCGGTGGCGCAGGGCTCGACCCTGCGGCTCACCGGGGCCAGCGGCCCCATTCAGGTGGAGCTGCGCTACAGCTTCGCGCCCGACGACTACCGGATCCAGGTGCAGGGGCGGGTCGCCGGGGTGGGACCCAACGGGGCCACCCTCCTAGTGGCCATGGGCCCGACCCTGGCCAACACCGAGGCCAACGTCGAGGAGAACCACCACGCCCTGGCCGTGGTCACCCGCCAGAACGACGCCGAACGGACCGATCTGGGCGGGCTCACGCCCGGGGAGCCCAAGACGGTGAGCGGTCCGCTCGACTGGGTGGCGCTCAAGTCGAAGTACTTCGTCACCGGCATCCTCAACTACGACAGTACCGGCGGGCGAATCAGCGGGGCCAGCGTGACCGCCCGGCCGACGACCGAGAAGCGGCCGACCGAAGCCGACGTGCGGCTCAGTATTCCGCTCAGCCCCAGCGGCGACTTCGGCTACACCGCCTACGTGGGCCCGATGGAGTACAACCGGCTGGAACGCCTGGGCCGGGGCTTCGACGACGTGAACCCTTATGGCTGGCCCGGTCTGAGGACCCTCATCCGGCCGGTGGCGGGGGGCGTCCGGTGGCTGCTGGTGTGGATGCACCAGAACCTGAACCTGGCCTACGGCCTGGTCCTGGTGTTCTTCGGGATCCTGGTCCGGGTGCTGCTCTGGCCGCTCAATCAGAAGGCGATGCGGGCCAACATGCAGCTGCAGGCGGTCCAGCCGCTGATGAAGGACATCCAAGAGCGGTACAAGAGCGACCCCCAGAAGATGCAGCAGGAGATGTTCAAGCTGTACAAGGAGTACAACGTGAACCCGCTGGGCGGCTGCTGGCCCATGCTGCTGCCCATGCCGGTGCTGTTCGCCTTGTTCTTCGTGTTCCAGAACACGATCGAGCTGCGGGGCGCCTCGTTCCTCTGGCTGCCCGACCTGTCCCGGCCCGATCCGCTCTACATCATCCCGGTGATCATGGGCCTGTCGATGTACGGCCTGAGCAAGGTGGGCCAGATCGGGATGGAGCCCAACCCGCAGATGAAGATGATGCTCTACGTCATGCCCGTCATGATGACGTTCCTGTTCCTCAACTTCGCCTCGGGCTTGAACCTGTACTACGCGGTCAGCAATATCGCCAGCATCCCGCAGCAATGGCTCCTGGCCAAGGAACGGGTCAAGCGGGGCGCCAAGGCCGGCGTCCAGGTCCGGACCGCGCCCGCCGCCCCATCCGGGACCAAGCGCAACAAGGCCTGACCGGTTCCCGCGGGGACCGCCTCCGATAGCTTTCGCCCATGCTGTCCGATCCCATCGCCGCGCTGGCCACGCCGGCCGGGCGCTCCGCCCTGGCGGTCATCCGGCTGAGCGGCGCCGGGGCCTTCGAAGTGGCCGCCCAGGTGGTCGCCGGCTTCAGCGCGGCGGCGCCCCGGCAGGCCACCCTAGCCAGCTTCCAGGATGAGTCGGGTGCGATCATCGATCGCGGCCTCTACACCGTCTTCCCGGGCCCCCGGAGCTACACCGGCGAGGATCTGGTCGAGCTCTCCTGCCACGGCGGCACCCTGGCGCCGGCGCAGCTCCTGGCGGCGCTCCATGCGGCGGGCGCGCGGGCTGCCGCCCCGGGCGAATTCACCCGCCGGGCCGTGCTCAACGGCAAGCTCGACCTGCTCCAGGCCGAGGCGGTGGCCGACCTGATCGACGCGACCGCCCCGGCCCAGGCGCGAGCCGCGCTGCATCAGCTCGACGGTGGTCTGTCGCGCCGCCTGGGCGAGCTTCGCACCGCGCTGGTCGAGGCCGAGAGCCTGCTGGCTTATGACATCGATTTTCCGGAGGAGGACGACGGCGCGGTCGCGCCCGAGCGGATCGCCGGGCAGCTCGAGGCTGTGGCCGCCCGGATCGAGCGCCTCCTGGCGACCGCCCCGGCGGCCGAGCGGCTCCGCGAGGGAGCCCTGCTGGTGCTGGCCGGCCGTCCCAATGCCGGCAAGTCGTCGCTGTTCAATGCCCTGCTCGGCACCGACCGGGCGCTGGTGACCGCCATTCCCGGCACCACCCGCGATGCGGTGGAAGCCCACACCGACTTCCTTGGCTGGCCCGTGCGACTGATCGACACGGCCGGCCTGTGGGAGGCACCGGACCCGATCGACCGGCTCGGGGTCGAAGTCAGCCGGCGCTATCTCGGCGCCGCCGACCTGGTGCTGCTCTGCGTCGAGGCGGGCCGGCCGCCGGGCGAGGACGAGACTGCCCTGGCCGCCGCCCGGCCCGCCCTGCTGGTCCGGACCAAGGCGGACCTGGCCCCCGATGCGGAGGGTGAAGGTCTCGCGGTTTCCGCGGTGTCTGCCGTGGGACTCGACACCCTCCGGGCGATGGTGGCGCAGCGGGTGTTTGCCGACCGCATCGCCCTGGCGGACCTGGAGCCGGCCCTGGGGCGGGCCCGGCAGCGCGTCGCGCTGGCCCGGGCTCGGGAGGCGCTGGCCTACGCGCTCGCGCAGCTTCGGGGCTCGGGCGAGGCCGTGCTGGTCGCCCATCACGTCCGCCAGGCGACCGGTGCGCTGGACGAGCTGGTCGGCACGGTGGACATCGAGGACGTGCTCGACCGCGTGTTCGCCAGCTTCTGCGTCGGTAAGTGATCCCGACCAGAGCAGCTCCGGGCCCCAGCCGGTCCGCCCGGCGCCCGCCGATAGCCGGATCGTCTACTTGGTCGCAGGGTAAACCGAAGGAAAGACAAGGGGGCCTGTGTCGAGCAGGCCCCCTTGGTCATCGGCCGCGTTCGCTGAAAGGAACTAGGCGGACTGGATGCCTCGGGCCGCGTCCTCGGCCAGCTGGAACTCGGCCGCGGGGGCCCTGAGCGCCTCCGCCAGGCCGCGCTGGGCCAGCAGCGCCTCGGTCATCCGGTAGCCCAGGTAGTATCCGGATCGTTCGGGCAGGACCCGGCCGCCCACCAGCCGGGCCGAGGGACTCATGCCTCCCGACAGGTACCGGAGGCGGAGTCCCAGGCCGCTCTGCTCGAGGTCGGGCTCGACCACCCGGCGGAGAAATGCCTCCATCTCCCGCAGGCGATGATACTGTCGCCGGGGATAGCCGAAATAGTCCGCCGCGTCGAACCCCGGCGCCACCGCCTGGGCGGCATGGACCGCCAGTCCCTCGTTGACCAGCAGCTCACGGAGCGCCACCCGGCTGCCGGTCGACCAGTAGTCGTAGTACCCGCCCGCGTCGGCCACCAAACGCCGCATGTCGCTAGCGCTGGTGGGCGACGTGTAGCGCACCGTGTGCGCCAACTCGTGGCCGATCCACAACGGAATCAGGTCGGGGGGCAGTCCCATGCCGTAGGTCTCGGGGTTGACCCGTCCGGTGAAGTGCTCGAGGCAGATGAACGCCACCCCTCGTCCCCCCACCACCAGCTCGCCCGCGTTGGCGCCGCCCAGCCCTACCATGAGGTAGGTGTCGGTGGGCCGGTCCACCTGGAGCACTTCCTCGGCCCGGGCGATGGCCTCTTCCGCCATCTGGACCAGGTTCACCGAGGCGGCCAGGGTCACCAGGTCGCTGCGATCAGCCCGCAGCGCGGCGGTGATGATCTCGCCGGCGTGCGGGCTGTCGGGGTCGAGCACATAGTTGCGCCAGTAGGCGTCGAGGATGGGTCGGTGGGATTCTCGGTACTGCCGATAGGCCGCTTCCCGGTCACCCGCACCGAGGACTGCCAGGAAATCGGGGAGGAGATTGATCAGCACGGCGCACAATACGAAGCGGCGGAGGAAGATGCAAGAGAGCGCGAGGGAAGTCGCCGCCGCAGCGGGGAGCGCTAGTGCTCCTGCTTCTTCTTCCGGGCCACCTCGTCGAGAAAGCGCCGCTCCGCTGGAGTCAGGCTGCCGATGCCCTGCTCGCTGATCTTGTCAAGCACCCGGTCCACTTCGGCCGCCACCGGGTCGGTCTCGGGCCGGCGGCGTGGACGGATTGGCGCCGGCGGCGTGTGCTGCTCGGGCTCGGCCGCCCCCGACTGCACCATGACCACGCGCTCGACCGCGCGGGGCGGCTGGTGCGGCCGGCGGCGGGAGAAGAGCTGGAGCCGGAAGAAGAGGTAGCCGAAGGCGGCCCCGCCGACGTGGGCGATGTGGGCCACCCCATCCTGCGGCGTCACCTGCGACAGCACCACGTCGAGCCCGATCAGGACCAGGATGAACGTCCGGGCCTTGATCGGCATCGGCAGGGGAAAGACGAACAGCTCGGCATCGGGCCAGAGCATGGCGAACGCCACCCCGACCCCGAGGACCGCGCCCGAGGCGCCCACGATCGGCGAGCCGGCCGAGGGCATGATGCCGGAGAGGGCCAGGCTCAGGACCGCCGCGCCGATCCCGCAATACAGGTAGTAGAGAATGAACGCCCGGCCGCCGAGCCGGTGCTCCACCGGGGCGCCGAATACGAACAGCATGAACATGTTGCCCAGCAGGTGCAGGAGCCCGGCATGGACGAACATGTAGCTGACGAACGTCCAGGGGCGCTGCAGCGCCTCGCCGGGGGCGAAACGCAGGGCGGCCTGCAGCGACGGCGAGGTGAATACCGTCAGCAGCAGGAGCAGCACCACCGCGTTGGCGATGATGAGGCGCCCCACCCAGGGGGTCAGTCGGTTGGAGGGAGACAGATTCATCGAACCACGCCTTCTACGCTGAGACCCCTCGACGGCTAGGACGGTTCCTTGTGACGGCCGAGCCGGGCGGTTCGACAGATCCGTTCGCACAGGTCCGGGAACTCGATCCCCGCCGCGCGCGCCGCCTGGGGGAGCAGGCTGGTCGCGGTCATGCCCGGCAGGGTGTTCACCTCTAAACAGAAGAGTTCCCCGCCCGGTGTCAAGCGAAAATCGACCCGGGAGTAGCCACCCAGCTTGAGCGCCTCGTGGGCCAGGAGCGCCAGCCGCCGGCATTCCTCCGTCACGGCCGGCGGCAGGTCCGCCGGAAAGATCTCCTGGGACATCCCAGGCGTGTATTTGCACTCATAGTCGAAAATCTCGTGCCGCGGGATGATCTCGCCCACCGCCAGGGGCGCCCCGTCCAGAACCCCCACCGTCAGCTCCCGGCCGGGGACGAACCGCTCGACCATCACCTCGTCGTCGTACCGGCGGGCCAGGGTTACGGCCTCGTCGTACTCCTCCCCCCGCTTGACCACGGTCAACCCTACCGTAGACCCCTGTTTCGAGGGCTTGACCACCACCGGCCAGCCGAAGTCCCGGGCTATGCGGTCCCGCTGGGCCGGGGCCATCACCCAGTCCGCCGTCGGTACGCCGGCCATGCGGAAGAGACGCTTCGACACGTCCTTGTCCATGGCCATGGCACTGCCCAGCCGGCCGCTCCCGGTGTAGGGGACGCCCACCATCTCGAGCAGGGTCTGCAGGGTGCCGTCCTCACCCCGGCCACCATGGAGTGCCAGAAACAGCACATCGGCGTCCCGGACTACCCGCAGGTTGGCCAGCCCGGAGAGCAGGAGGCCCTGCTCGAGCGCCTGGAGCTGTTCGCTGGACGGTGGGACCGTGCCCACCCCACCCGAGAGCAGCGAGGGCTCATCCCTTTCGGGGATGTAGCCCCGGGCGGTATCCACCACCGCCACCTCGTGTCCCCGGGAGCGGAGCGCGGCGATGACCTGCACCGCCGAGGCGATGGCGACGTCGCGCTCGGCGGAGGTGCCCCCGGTGAGAACGGTTACGCGCATGGCCCTCGTCCGGATTCAGAGAGGAGGCGGTGACCGTGCCGGCGCGGCCCGGGACCGGGATGAGGGGCGGGCAGCTACCGGCCCCCGATCAGCTGCTGCAGAATGTCGTACCGGCTGACGATCCCCACCAGCTTGCCGTCCCGCCGGACCAGGGCCGCCGGGCTCTCGCGCGTCAGCATTGCTCCCACCCGGTCCACCGCCGTGCCCGCCTCGACTTCGGGGAACGGCGGCTCCATGACCTCGCTGACCGGCCGCTCGAGCAGGACCGGCTGGGCCAGCGCCCGGGCCATCAACGTTCCCTCGATCAGCCCGCCGACCGACTGCCCCTCGTCGAGCACCGGAATCTGGCTCACCCCCCAGGTGCTCATCAGGTTGAGCGCCTGGCGCACGGCGGCCGCGGGAGCCACGCTCACCACGGCCGGTGCCTGGGGCGGCCGCCGGCTCAGCAGCTCCTCCACGGTGCGCCGGGGGGTGTCCAGCATCTGGTTCTCCTGCATCCAGGCGTCGTTGAACTGCTTGGACAGATACCGCTCGCCCGTGTCGCACAGGATGGTGACGATCATCGCGTCGGGGTCGTTCACCTCGCGCGCGACGTCCAGCGCGAGGGCCACGTTGAGCCCGGCCGAGCCGCCCAGCAGTATGCCTTCCTCCCGGGCCAGCCGGCGCGCCATGGTGAACGAGGCCTTGTCGGAGAGCTGGCGGAACTCGTCGATCCAGTCGAACCACACCGTGGTCGGAATCTTGTCGCCGCCGATCCCTTCGACCTTGTACGGGTGACCCTCCCCCATGGTCCGGGTGCGGTGATAGCCGGTGTACAACGATCCGACCGGATCGCCGGCGATGACCCGGACTCCGGGATTCTGCTCCTTGAGGTACTTGCCGACGCCGCTGACCGTGCCGCCGGTGCCGGCGCCGGCCACGAAGTGGGTGACCCGGCCCTCGGTCTGCTGCCAGATCTCGGGGCCGGTGGTCGCGTAGTGCGATTCGGGGTTGACCTGGTTGTAGAACTGGTTGGCCAGGATCGCGTTGGGCGTGTCCTTCACGATCTGCTTGGCCTTCATCACGTAGTGCTCGGGATGATCGGGCGGCACCGCCGTCGGCGTCACCACCACCTCGGCGCCATAGGCCTTGAGCAGCCGGACCTTCTCCATCGACATCTTGTCCGGCATGGTGAACACGCAACGGTAGCCCTTGAGCGCCGCCGCGATGGCCAGGCCGACACCGGTGTTGCCGCTGGTGCCCTCGACGATGGTCCCCCCCGGCTTGAGCTCGCCCCGCCGCTCGGCATCCTCGATGATGGTGTAGCCGATCCGGTCCTTCACCGATCCGCCCGGATTGATGTACTCGGCCTTGCCATAGATCGGGGTCGCCAGGCCGGCGCCGACCCGGCCCAGCCGGATGAGCGGCGTCCAGCCGATGGTGCCGAGAACCGAGTCGTACGGGCGAAGGTGGGGAGGCGTCATGGCGCGCTCGGCGGGCGGGGGTTCCGGAAGTGGATCGGCTGGAGGAACGCGCCGCCGACCGGACGGCCTCGCCGCAGGGCCGGGGAGAACCGGAGCGCCCGCGCGCCGCGGACCGCGGCCGAGTCGAGCGCGGGATAGCCGCTCGACTCCGAGACCCGGGTCGAGTCGCCCATCAGGTCGCCCAGCGAGTCGGCGTAGAGTCGCAGGATCACCCGGCCCTCGATACCCTGCTCGAGCAGGGGCACCGGGTACTCGACCGGACTCACCGGATTGATGGCGACCGGGGGCTGGTCGGCGTCGCTGGTGGCCACCACCGGCGTGCTGGTGCTGATCCGGAAACCGCCGTCGTCCTCGCGCTTGCAGGCCGCCGCCACGACGACGGTGCCGAGCGCGAGGGCGCGACCCGATCGCCGCACGGAGGCCGACCGGCTCATCGCCGGTCCTCCGCCCGCCGCTTGAACTCGGCGAGGCGATTGAGCGCCTCGAGCGGGGTGAGCGTGTCGACGTCGATTCGCCGCAGCTCGTCCAGCATGGGGTCGGGCGGGGGCGGCGGCAACGCCTCGCCGAACAGCGCCAGCTGCCCCGGGTCACGGGGCGGGGCGGGCGCTCCCGGAACGACCCGGTGCTCGCCCTCGAGCGTCCCGAGGATCTCGCGGGCCCGGTGAACCACGGCCTCGGGCAGACCGGCCAGCTGGGCCACATGGATGCCGTAGGACCGGTCGGTCCCGCCCGGCTCCAGCCGGTGGAGGAAGACGACGGTGTCGCCGGTCTCGCGGACCGCAACGTTGTAGTTCCGGGCGTGCTGGAGCCGCTCGGGCAGCTGCATCAGCTCGTGATAGTGGGTGGCGAACATCGTCTTGCAGCCCACCCGGTCGTGCAGGTGCTCGGTCACCGCCCAGGCGATGGCGACGCCGTCGTAGGTCGACGTTCCCCGGCCGATCTCATCCAGCAGCACCAGGCTGCGCGGCCCGGCGTTGTGGAGGATGGCGCTGGTCTCGCTCATCTCCACCATGAAGGTGGACTGGCCCCGGGCCAGGTTGTCGCTGGCGCCGACCCGGGTGAACAGCCGGTCCACCACCCCGACCGACGCCTCGGCGGCGGGCACGAAGGCGCCCATCTGGGCCAGCACCACGCACAGACCGATCTGCCGCAGGATGGTGGACTTGCCGGCCATGTTGGGCCCGGTCACCAGGGCCACCCGCTCGGCCTCGGTGAACCGGGCGTCGTTGGGGATGAAGGCCTCGCGGGCCATCATCCGCTCGATCACCGGATGGCGGCTCTCCCGGAGCGCGAGGTCGAACCCGTCGTGGACCTGGGGCCGGACGTACCGCCCGGCGACGGCGCCCTCCGCCAGCGTGGTCCAGACGTCGAGCCGCGCCAGCACCCGGGCGGTCCGCTGGATCCGGGCGATCGCCTGGCCCACCGCCGCCCGCAGCGCACCGAACAGCTCGGCTTCGCGCGTGGCCATCCGCTCCTCCGCGCCCAGCACCCGCGATTCGTAGTCCTTGAGCTCCGGCGTCACATACCGCTCGGCCGAGGCCAGCGTCTGGCGGCGCTCGTAGTCGGCCGGCACCCGGGCGGCATGCGCGTTGGTGATCTCGAGGTAGTAGCCGAACACCTTGTTGAAGCCGACCTTGAGCGAGGGGATCCCGGTCCGCTCGCGCTCGCGCTGCTGGAGCGAGGCGATGTACTGCCGCCCCCCGTCCCGGAGCGAGCGCAGCTCGTCCAGCTCCCGGTCGTACCCGGCCCGGATGACGCCGCCCTCGCCCAGCAGGGCTGGCGGCCGCTCCTCCAGCCCGCCGGCCAGCTGGGTGGCCAGGTCCGACAGCAAATCGAGCTCGTCCAGCCCATCGGCCAGCGCGGCCGCCCGGCCACCGTGCGGCAGCGGCGACGCGGCCAGCGCGCTCAGCGCCTCGGCCACGTCGGGCAGCCGGCGGAACGAGTCGCGCAGCGCGCCCAGCTCGCGCGGGGTGGCCCGGCCGGCGCTGGCGCGGCCCGCCAGCCGCTCGATGTCGCGGACGCCATCGAGCGCCTCGCGCAGCCGGCCGCGGCCGCGGCCGTCGCGCACCGCCACCTCGACCGCGTCGAGCCGGTAGCCGATCGCGGCCGGATCGCGTAGCGGCGAGAGGAGCCAGTGCCGGAGCAACCGGCCGCCCATCGGCGTCACCGTGGCGTCGAGGGTCTCCAGCAGGGTGCAGCCGCGCGCGCCGGCGCGGAGCGGCTCGACCAGCTCGAGGTTCCGCCGGGTCATCTCGTCGAGCCAGAGGAAGGCGTCGCTGCGGCGGACCACCGGGCGGGCCAGATGCGGCAGGCCCGCCGGCTGCAGCTCGGTGAGATAACGGAGCAGCGCCCCCGCCGCGCCGACCGCCGGCGCGTCCTCGGGCCCCATCCCCAGACCGTCGAGCGTGGCCAGCGCGAATCGCCGGGCAAGCTCCTCCCGGGCCAGGTCGTGGTCGAACTCCCAGCGCTCACGCACCGTCCGCAGGATCCCATCCTCGAGCGGGACGGCCGCGTCACCCGGCACCACGACCTCGGCGGGACCCAGGCGGCCGAGCGCCTCGGCGGCGCCGGCGGGATCGAGCGTCTCCAGCAGGAACTCGCCGGTGCTCAGGTCCACCGCGGCCAGTCCGACCCGCTCGCCGGGTGCCAGCGCCACCAGGAAGTTGTTGCGGCCCCCGGCCAGCCAGTTCTCCTGCAGGAGCGCGCCCGGGGTGAGGGTCTCGACCACCTCGCGCCGGACCAGTCCGCGGGCGAGCTTGGGGTCCTCCACCTGCTCGCAGATGGCTACCCGGTGGCCCGCCCCGACCAGCTGCCGGAGGTACTCCGCGGCGGCCTTGACCGGCACGCCGGCGAGCGGCACTCCGTCGCCCCGGGCGGTCAGGGTAATCTCCAGCACCCGCGCCGCCAGCTGGGCATCCTCGTGGAACATCTCGTAGAAGTCCCCGACCCGGTAGAACAGGATCGTGTCCGGGTGCTGGGCCTTCACCTCTCGCCAGTGCTTCAGCATCGGCGGGGTGGTGGCGTCAGGAGCCTCACGGCTCACGGGAGACACGGGCGGGTGCGGGGAGGCCGGTGGGACATACGCCTCGAATATAACGTCGGGATCGCGGCCGACCGGCGGCCCGCGACGGTGACCGCGGCGGGAGGCATCGACGTCGGGGCCGGTCGGGCGAACGGGGCTTCCGCCCGGGTAGGGGCCGGGGCAAGTTGTCGGATCCTGATTCGCGAGCGCGCCGTGTCTCACCCGTTCCACTTCGCCTTCTTCGTCCGCGATCTCCCATCCACCCGCCGGTTCTACGGCGAGGTGCTCGGCTGCCGCGAAGGGCGCAGCACCGAGACCTGGGTGGACTTCGACTTCTTCGGCAACCAGATCTCGGCCCATACCACCGGGGTAGTGACCCCGACCCAGAACACCGGCCAGGTCGAGAACATCCTGGTGCCGATGCCCCACTTCGGCGCCCTGCTCCCGTGGGAGGCCTTCGAAGGGCTGGCCGAACGGGTTCGGGCCGCCGGGCTCGCCTTCGTCCTGGAGCCGCGGATCCGCTATCCAGGCCAGCCCGGCGAGCAGGCCACGATGTTCCTCCTGGATCCCAGCGGCAACGCGCTCGAGTTCAAGAGCTTCCGCCATCCCGAGCACGTCTTTACCGGATGAGGTCGGCGGCGGTCGCGGTGATCGGCGGCGGGGTGATGGGCGCGAGCGCCGCCTACCACCTTGCGGCCAGGGGCCAGCGTGATGTCGTCATCCTCGACCGGGGCGAGCGGGCGGGCACCGGCAGCACCGGCCGGGCCACCGGCGGCTTCCGGGCGCAATACGGTACCGCCATCAATGTCCGGCTGTCGCTGCTCGCCCGCGACCTGCTCCGCCGGTTCGAGGCCGACACGGGTGTGGATCCGGGCTATCACCCCGCCGGCTATCTCTGGTTGGCCGTAACGCCGGGAGAACTGGCGTCGCTGCAGGCCGGCCAGCGGGTTCAACAGGCGGAGGGACTGACCGAGGCGGTGACGGTGACGCCGGACGACGTCGCCCGGCTCAATCCCGCGCTGCGGCTCGAGGGCATCGTCGGCGGCACCTTCTGCCCCAGCGACGGATTCCTCCGTCCCCTGGCCATCCTGGACGGGTATCTCCGTGCCGCCAGCCGCCTCGGCGCGCGGATCGAGTGGGAGACCGAAGTCACCGGGCTGACCCGGGGTCGGGGCGGCCGGATCGACACGGTCGAGACCTCGCGCGGCGCCGTCGCGGTCGACGCCGTGGTGAACGCCGCCGGCGCCTGGGCGGCCAGGGTGGGCGACCTCGCGGGGGTGGAGGTCCCGGTGACGCCGGTGCGCCGGCAGATCGCGGTCACCGCACCCACCGATGCGCTCCCTGCGGGGATGCCGATGACGATCTGGGCCGGCGACGGCTTCCACCTCCGGGTGAGGGACGGCCGGGTGTTGCTGCTGTGGCCGACGCCGGGAGTTCCCGGGCGGCCCTACGACGACAGCGTGGACGGAGGCTGGATCGACGCCGTCACCGCCATGGCACATGCCCGGGTGCCGGCGCTTCGCGCCGTCCCGGTCGATCGGGCCGGGAGCTGGGGCGGGCTGTACGAGATGTCGCCCGACAAGCACGCCATCCTCGGCGCCCAGCCGACGTGTCCCAACCTCTTTTGTATCAACGGGGCCTCCGGCCACGGGGTGATGCACGCGCCGGCCCTGGGGCGGCTGCTGGCGGAGATCATGTGTGACGGGCACGCCAGCACCCTCGATGTGCGCAGTCTCGAGCCGGGCCGCTTCGACCGGGGCGAGTCGATCCCGGTGGCCGAGCTGCTGTGACCCTTGAGGCGATTGTGGGACGCCGACCCGGCCTACCCGGCACCCGGCCTCGGACGCATGGCGGAGCCGGAACTGCCCCCCGCGATTGAGGGGACGTGCCGGTGGGGCACGTCCCCTCGATCGTCACCGGTTTGCGCCGGCGTATCCCGATGAGAGCCTCACTGACCTGAATCGCGAACCATTTCGACCGAGCCGCCCGCGCTGGCACTGTCGCTGACGCCGTGGCCGGTCCCCCCGCTGCTGTCGGTCGTGCCGACCGGCGGTGAGGGGGGAGCCGAGTCGGAGGTCACCGGCTGGACCGTCGCGCCGGACGAGTCTCCGCTGACCGGCCGGGTCCGCCACTGCTCGATGTCCGCCTCGAACCGGCGCCCGAGCTCGGCCACATCCACGGTCGAGCTGTCCGACACGGCGTCGTGCGCCTTGACCCGCTCGAGCGCGGCGGCCGCCTTGCCGTAGCTGCTGTCGGCCGCCAGGGCCGCCTCGTAGGCCTGACGCGCGCTGACGAAGTGGCCCGACCGCTCCAGCGCGGTCCCGAAATTGTTCTGGAACACCGGCACGTTGCCGCGAAGCTGGACCGCCCGGGCCAGGGGCAGCAGGGCCTCGCCGCTCCGACCCTGCTGGATGTACAGGTAGCCCAGGTTGTTCATCGCCCAGACGTCGTGGTCGTCGAGGGCGAGGGCGCGCTGATAGGCGTCGATCGCCTGGTCGAACTGCCCCAGCTCGGCGTGGGCCCGGCCCGCCAGCCTGAGACCGTCAGGCGACAGCGGCTCGATGGCCAGCGCCCGTTCGATCCGGTCGAGCGCATCCTGGGGCCGGTTGGTCTCGAGCAGGACCCGGGCGGAGTTGAGCAGGCTCTTCCGGTGGTTCGGCTCCAGCCGGAGGGCGGCATCGAAGGCCTCGAGCGCCCGGGTATGGTCGCCGGTCTTCCAGGCTGAGAGGCCCAACATGTACTGGCCCCAGGCGTTGTCGGGGTTGGACTCGGTGTACGCCCCGAACAGACCGACCGCTTCCTCGTAGCGGCCGAAGTGGAAGGCCCGTTCGGCGTCGGTATAGCTGGCAGCCGGGGTGGCGGCCGTACCTTCCGCCGCAGTCGAGCCGGCGGCGGTCTCGGTGGGCGTGGTGGCACCGGTAGACACGGTGGTCGTCGAGTCGGCTGCCGAGGCGTCCTTGGTGCTCGGCCGGTCGGTGTGGGAGCACGCGGTCGCAAGGGGAACCAGCAATGCGGCCAGGGTGGCAAGACGGGTGGGGCGGATCATGGCTTCCTCCTGGGAGTGGCGCCGGAGCGCGGTGGACTTCGGTGCCGGGAGGAAAGGCAAT
>DATAOR010000232.1:0-9130 GCA_036265635.1 Gemmatimonadales bacterium | reverse complement strand
CGCGCGGCTGGTGGCGGGGCGGGGTGCAGAAGAGCGTCTCGGCCCAGCGCGCGGCCGTCGCCGGGGCGACGTGGCCGACCGTGCGGAACACGGCTCGCAGGGCCACCAGCCGAGCGGACGGCCGGCTCATGTCGGAGAGGGTGGCTGGGGCAGATGCGGCTCCGGCTGAGAGTGCGCCTCCATCGGGCGCGGCTGCCGGAGTATGGCGGGAGCGGTAAGGTGATGCAAACCGTGCCGGCGGGAGCGAGAAGGTGACGCAAACCGGGCCGGGCCACCCGGACGGTGACGAGCCTCACCCGATCCCCCACCGCCGAGCGCTAGGTTGGATCATCCGGCCGGGGCGGACCCGGGCGCACACTCCAGGAGGAACACATGGCCGACCGCAGGAACGATCTCCGCGACGACGATCTCCGCCCCGCTCCCGGTCAGCAGGGTGACGAGCTTGGGGTGGATTGGAAGGCGGCGTGGGAGACCGAGGACAACTACTGGCAGGAGAACTTCAGCAGCCGACCGTATGCCCTGGGGCCCGACTATTACGACCGGTTTCGGCCGGCCTACCGCTACGGCTTCGAGTCCGCCCGCGACAACCTCGGCCGGAGCTGGGATGATGCCGAGCCCGACCTCCGGGAAGGGTGGTCCCGGTATCAGAACCAGAGCGGCAGCGCGTCCGCCTGGGAGGAGATCAAGGCGGCCGTCCGGGACGCCTGGGATCGGGTCACCGGAGGCAAGGTGGCCGACGAGGGTGCCGAGCCGCGGATCCGGGAGTAGTCGGATGGGGGCCGCCACGGCCCCCTATCTTTCGGCATGACCGACTCCATTCGCGATCTCTTCTTTGGCTCGCTCACCCGGGAGCTGGTCGAGGCGAACGAGCCCCGCCGCTCGTTCGACGACGTCATCCTGCCGGAGCGCACCCTCCGGGCGCTCGACCACGCCCTGGCGCTGGTCCGGAAGCACGACCTCATCTTCCGCCAGTGGGGGCTGGCCGAGCGCCACACGACCGGACTTGGCCTCGCCTTTCACTTCGCCGGGCCGCCGGGCACCGGCAAGACCATCTGCGCCGAGGCTCTGGCCCACGCCCTGGGCCGGAAGCTGCTGGTGGTCCGCTATGCCGAGCTCGAGTCGCGCTGGGTGGGGCAGACCGCCAAGCACGTCGCCTCGGTCTTCCGTGCCGCCGAGCGGCAGGACGCGGTGCTGTTCTTCGACGAGGCGGATGCCATCGCCGGCCGGCGGTTCACGGCCATGGCGGCCGGCGTCGAGCGGGAGGCCAACTCGGTGGTCAACGTACTGCTCCACGAGCTGGAACGGTTTCCCGGCGTGGTCATCTTCGCCACCAATCTCGCCGCCAACATGGATCCGGCCTTCGAGCGCCGGATCCGGACTCACATCCTGTTCGAGATGCCCGACGTGGACGCCCGGGAACGGATCTGGCAGGTCCAGGTCCATCCGCGGAAGACCCCGCTGGCCGACGACGTGGACTTCCGGGCCCTGGCCGAGGCCTATCCCCGGAGCGGGGGCGACATCAAGAACGCCGTGCTCAAGGCGGCCCAGATGGCCACCACCGAGCCCGGTCCCGATGCCGGCAAGCGGATCCACCAGCGGCACTTCGTCCAGGGCATGGACGAGGTGATCGCCAGCACCAGCGTGATGGGCCAGTCGCTGTTCGACGAGAACGGGGCGGCTCCGGTCGGCCTGGCGGAGCAGATGTCGGAAGGACAGGAAGCGCTCCGAGGCGAGCTGGCCCTCCTGGCCGAGCGGCTCGACCGGCTCGAAGGCCGCCAGGCCCGGGCGGTGGAGCAGCTGGAGCAGCGGCAGGCGACCGCCCTGTCGGCTCAGGGAGAGGCGACTGCGGCGGCCCTCGCCGCCGCCTCGAGCGGCCTCCGCTCGGCGCTGCGCACGGGGTGGGTAATGGCGGGCGTGGCGCTGGTCCTGGCGGCCGCGGCGATCGTCCTGGTCCTCCTCCGGCGGGCGTGACGGCTGCTTCTGCTTCAACACGACGTCGTCCTCAGGCGGGCGGGACCGCTACTTCTTCTTCAGCACGACGTCGTCGCTCTGGATGTCCTCGCCCACCATCAGCACCAGCAGCCGGGACTCGTACCCCGCGGCCGTCACCCGGACGTACTGCGTCCGGCAGTTGTCCACCAGCGACAGATCGAACCGGAAGTGGTACTCCCCCGCGCCGTCGGTGAAGGCGACGTAGGGGGTGCCGATCATCTGCAGGTGGGCTCCGGCCAGCGGCCGGCCATCGTTCTGACGGTAGATCTTTCCGGTCACGGTGCCGTACTGCGGCCCCGCGCTGGAGTCGGCCGGCGCGGACGGCCGGGGAATGCACTTCTCGGGATGGTCGGGCAGGTACGCCTCCATCGGCCGGCTGGCCTGCGGTCCCGCGCCCGGGGCGGGTCCGGGCCTGGGGCTACCGAAAATCCGTCTGGCCTCGGACTCCATCGTCGCCGCCTCGCGCGTGGCCGGGACCGGCGTCCCCGCCTTGGCGTCCTTTCCGGCCGCAGGCTCGCCGCCGGCCTTGGCGTCCTCGGTCGGCTCCACCCCCTCCCGCCGGTCCGCCTCGGGTGGAGCGTTGGCGTCGGGCTCGGGCCGGGGTTGCGCTTGCTCGGGTGGCGGCGCGATCCGCGGCACCGGGGGCGGCCGGGGGGTGGGCCGGGGCTGTGGCGGCGGTGGCTGGAGATAGACCATCTCTACCTGCCGCGTCGGGTCGCTCGCTTCGCGGCGCGGCGGCTCCGGCGGCGCGGGCGCATGGGAGAGCCACACCGCCAGCGCCAGGAGCGCCGCGTGGAACGCGGCGCTGGCGGCCAGGGAGACCCAGGGTCGCTGGCGCGATGATATCGGTGGGGGGGTGGGGAGCGTCGCGAACCTCGGTCGGGCGTGGCGGGCCGGTCGGAGCGAGCAGGCAATCTAGCCCTACTTCCGGAGGGCCCCGTCCCGCAGGGCGCGACCGTACTACTCCGCCGGAACGGGGTCCCCGGCCTGCCATCCCTCGGCCCGCATCCGCTCGAGCAGGGCCAGGACCCGGGGCCGGTCCTGGTGGACCGCCAGGAGCAGGATGTCCCCCGAACCGGCCCAGGCCAGGGCGTCGCGGACCGACTCGAGCTCCCCACCCGGCCGGTGGACCCGATCCGGAGGCAGGCCCTGCCGGACCAGCTCGTCCGCCATCAGCGCCGGTACCTCGGCGGGCGCGCGGCCTCTCAGGTAGCGGTCCATGTCCTTGAGCACCACCCGGTCGGGCTCGATGGCCAGGGCCGCCCGGGCCAGATCGCGGATCGCCGCGTCGCTCCGGTCGCCCGCCTGGCCCAGCAGTACCAGACGCCGTCGGCCGGGCAGCCGGGCGATCATCCGGGCCAGCGCGCCGATGCCCGCCGGGTTGTGGGCGTAGTCGATCACCACTCGCACTCCGCCCAGCTCGACCAGATTGGCCCGCCCCAGGTTCTCGTCGCCGGCCTGGCCGAACCGGCGGAGCGCCCGGCCCACCGCCTCGAGCGGCAGCCCCAGCCCGGCCGCCGCGCCGATTGCCGCCAGCGCGTTGGCCACATTGTGCCGGGCCGCGCCGCCCAGGGCGATCGGCAGCTCGTCGACTTCCGCCACCGTCGTGCGGCGGTGGGCCTCCGCCAGGACCAGCGCGTCCCCGTCCATCAGGGCAGCCCGTCCGCCAGCCGCCAGCTGCGCCGCCACCACCGGCTGCGCCGGGTCGAGCGTGAACCAGATGACCGGCCCCGGCAGTGCCACCCCGCGCTGCCGGAGGCGGTCGTCGTCGGCGTTGAGCACCAGCGGGGCCCCGTCCACCAGGGCCCGCGCCACCAGCAGCTTCACCTCCGCCAGGGCCTCGAGGTCCTGCACCCCGAACTCGCCCAGATGGTCTTCGGCCACGTTGGTGACGACCGCGACGTCCGCCCGGTCCACACTCAGCCCGCGCCGGAGTATCCCGCCGCGGGCGGTCTCCAGCACGGCCAGCTCGACCTCGGGCCGCCGGAGCAGCATCCGGGCGCCACTTGGGCCCGAGTAGTCGTCGATGGCGACTGGAGCGCCCCGGACGCTCACTCCCTCCGTCGAGGTCAGCCCCGTGGTGAAGCCGGCTTCGGCCGCCATGGCGGCGAGGAGTCGCACGACCGTGGTCTTGCCGTTGGAGCCGGTGACGAGGGCGATGGGGATGTCGTGCACCGCGTCCCACGCGATGGCAGCCGGTGCCGGGATGGCGGAGTCGGCCCAGACCTGCACGCCGGTGCCGCTCCCGACCGAGACCTGCTCTTCGCCCGCCAGGAACAGCCGGCCGCGGGACCGGGCAGCCTCGCGCAGGGCCAGCAGCGCGGGGTTCCGCTCCGCGGCGATGGTGGACCGGAGCGCGGCGACGACCGCGTCCTCGCTTCCGGCCGCGCCTCCCTCCAGCTCGGCGGTGGCCAGCGACCAGGCGGCCTCGTTGAGGTCGGTCGCGGCGTAGAGGGCGTCGGCCGGGGCGGTGAAGGCGAGGCTGGCCCCGCCGGCGAACGCCCGCACCGCCACCCGGGCTTCGCGCCAGCCGACCGCGTCGAGCAGCCGCCGCACGGCTCCGCGCCAGGCGGCCACCGCCCGGTCCGCGCGGGCCTGGTCGAGATGGACTTCGAGAATGGCGCCGGGACCGTCGAGCAGCAGTGAGGGCCCGGTAAGCCGGCGGGAGTCTGCGATGGTGAGCGGCGCGGCCGCCGTCATGCGGCCGGTGCGCTCCGGGAGCGGTCAGGCAGGCAGTTCGTTCCGGCCGCGGCCGGTGGCCGGTGTACCGGCACCTAGTCGGCCTCCTCCCGCGCCAGCCAGACGCCGCGGGTGTCCCGCACGAACTCCCGCCGCCGGTCCTCCAGCGGCGCCAGCGGCGTGGGCTGGGGCTCGGGCCGGGACGGGCGCGCCCGCTCGCCGGCCCGTGCCGGCGGCGCTTCGGGCCGGAACTGGATCACCTGCTTCCAGCTACGGGTGATCGCGTCGGCGAAGATCAGCAGCAGGTCGCCCGGCTGGCTCTCGCGCAGCGCCGTGTCGACCGCGACCTGCTCGTCGGGGGTGATCAGGATGTGGTCGTCGGGCACGCCGGCCGCCAGCAGTCCCTCGCGCAGCAGCCGGGGCACCTCGTCGGCTTTCCGGCCCCGGAGCGAATCGTCGCGCCGGACCAGGTACCGGTCGAACCGGCCCGCCGCCATCCGGGCGATCTCGGTGATGTCCTCGTCCCGCCGGTCGCCCGGCGCGGCCAGCACCACCAGCCGCCGCCCCGGCGGCTCGAGCCGCTCCACCAGCTGGCACATCACCTCGACCGCCGCCGGGTTGTGGCCGTAATCGAGGATCACCTTGAACGGATGCTCGTCGAAGATGTTCATCCGGCCCGGCGCCTGGAAGAACGTGGTGTCGAACGTCCGGAGGCCGTGGCGGATGTCTTCCAGCTTGAGCCCCATGCTGAACGCCATCGCCGCGGTGAACATGGCGTTCTGGACGTTGTGCATCGCCCGGCCCTCGAGGGTGGCCGGAATGAGATGGGTCCACAGCAACGGGATGTGGGCGCCGTGATCGTAGATGGTGATCATCTGGCCCTTGATGCCCGCCTCCAGCACCACGCCGCGCCCACCGGCCCGGATGTGCTCGCCCACCAGCTCGTGGGTCGGGTCCATCGTCACGTAGCACAGGTGCTTGGCCGAGGTGTAGTCGGCCATCTTGAGCACCAGCGGGTCGTCGGCGTTGAGCACGGCGGTGTCCCGGGCCACCTCGACCACGATCCGCTTGACCTTGGCCAGGTCCTCCAGCGTCCCTACGCCCCGGAGACCGAGGTGGTCGGACTTGACGTTGAGCACCGCGCCCACGTCGCAGTGGCGGACGCCCATCCCGGCCCGGAGCAAGCCGCCCCGGGCGATCTCCAGCACCGCCACATCCACCTTGGGATCGCTCAGCACCATCCGGGTGGCCACCGGCCCGGTCATGTCGCCCGAGACGGTGCGCTGGCCGTCGATATAGACCCCGTCGGTGGTGGTGAGCCCCACGTGGTGCCCCGCCAGCTTCTGGATGTGGGCCAGCATCCGGGCCGTGGTGGTCTTGCCGTTGGTGCCGGTGACCGCCGCGATCGGGATCCGGCTGGGCGACCCCGGCGGGAACAGCATGTCGATCACCGGGCCGGCCACGTCGCGCGGCCGGCCTTCGCTCGGGGCCATGTGCATCCGGAAGCCCGGGGCGGCGTTGATCTCGCAGATCGCCCCGCCGATCTCCTTGTACGACTCGGTGATGTCGGTGGTGAGGAAATCGACGCCCCCGACGTCCAGGCCGATCGCCTTGACCGCCCGGACCGCCATCTCGGCGTTGTCGGGGTGGACCAGGTCGGTCATGTCGGTGGCGGTGCCGCCGGTCGAGAGATTCCCGGTCGAGCGGAGGAAGACCTGCTCCCCGTCGGCCGGGATGGTCTCCGGGGTGTATCCCTTCTTGGCCAGGAGGGTCTCGGCCTGGTGGTCGAACTCCAGCCGGGTCAGCACCTTCTCGTGGCCGATCCCGCGCCGCGGATCGCGGTTCACCTCCTCCACCAGCTCCGCGATGGTGCGGGTCCCGTCGCCCACCACGTGACCCGGCACCCGCTTCGACACCGCGACCAGCTCGCCGTTGATCACCAGCATCCGGTGGTCCTCGCCGCTGATGAAGCTCTCGATCACCACGCTCCGGCTGTGCTCCCGGGCCACCTGGAAGGCGGTCCGGACCTGGCTCTCGGTCGTGAGGTGGATCGAGATGCCCCGGCCGTGGTTGGCGTTGTACGGCTTGACCACCACGGGGTAGCCCACCGTCTCGGCGGCGTCCACCGCGTCGTCCTCGCTGTGCACCAGCCGCTGGCGCGGCACCGGCAGGCCGAGGTTGCCGAGCAGGTGGTTGGTCTCCTCCTTGTCGGAGGCGAGCTCGACCGCGATGTGCGGCGTCCGGCTGGTGATGGTGGCCTGGATCCGCTGCTGGAAGCGGCCGTGACCGAACTGGATCAGGCTCTGCTCGTTGAGCCGGATCCAGGGGATCCGCCGCTCTTCCGCCGCCCGCACCAGCGACACGGTGCTCGGTCCCAGCGCCCGGCGCTGGGCGAACCGGATGAACTGGTCCCGCTCGGCGGCGAAGTCGAAGTCCTTCGGCACCGCCCCGTCGGGCTGGAGCTCGGGCGGCAGCAGCGCGTGGAGCAGGGTCAGGCCGAGCTGGCCCGCCTCCAGGCCGACGTCCTCCTGCTCGTACTGGTACACCACATGGTAGCGGCCCTCCTGCCCGGTGCCGCGGGTCTTGCCGAAGGTCACCGTCTCGCCGGCCACGTTCTGCAGCTCGATGGCCACGTGCTCCAGGATGTGTCCCATCCAGGTCCCCTCGTCCTCCCGGAGCCGCCGGACGAACCCGCCCGGCCGGCCGTAGGAGCAGCCGTGCTCGTGCAGCCCGGGCAGCGCCTCGAGCAGCCGGTCGATGAACGGCGGCCCCAGCCTGGCCGAGGGCCACTGCTCCAGCGGGCCCAGGTCGAGCTCCAGCCGGATGACCGGGAAGTGGGCGTACAGGCTCGGGCCCACGTAGACCGCGCGGTCGAGGATCTTCATCATCCTGTCCTTTCGAGCACCCTGCTGAATGAGCATCGAACCGCAGCACGGAGACACGGAGGGCACGGAGGTGGGGCAATTCCGTTGTGCTCCGTCTCTCCGTGGTGAAACGCTGCCACGGCTACACCCGCTGGGCGATCGCCGGCGCCGCCGAGGCCACCCGGGTATGCAGGTTGAACGTCGAGCCATGATCGAGGATGTGCAGCCGGAGGCCGATGAGGCACACCGGATCGTTCTTACGGACCCGCGCCATCGAAGAGAACTGGAGCTCCGACGGATCCACGATCGTGAGCGCACCGCCCCCGACGACCTCCAGCACGTCGTCCGGGGCGATGAACGCCGCCGTGTTCTCGTCCAGCCCGATGCCGATGGCGAACGGGTTGTACGCCAGCGCCGTGAGCAGCCGGCCGAGCCGGTCCCGCTGGCGAAAGTGCTGGTCGATCACCACCCGGTTGGTCAGCCCCAGTCCGGGCGCCATGGTCACGATCTTGGCCCGGGGCGACGCCCCTTCCTTGCCGAAGGCGATCATGTGCTCGCACAGGAACGCGGCCCCGGCCGAGGTGCCGGCCACGTGGACGCCGGCCGCATTCCGGAGCCGGAGCGCCTTGGCCATCGAGGTCCCGCCCAGCGTGGTGCTCAGCCGGAGCTGGTTGCCGCCGGTCAGGAAGATGCCGTTGGCCTCCTCGATGATCTGGAGCAGCTCGGGCAGCTCGGCGTCGGAGCGGGTGTGGATCGGGAGTGACCGGGCCACGGCGACGCCCAGGGAGAGGAACAGGGCCTCGTAGCGGGCCCCGGTGTCGTGCACCTCGGAGGCGGTCGGGATGATGGCGATGCGGCTCCCCTCGCCGCAGAGGGCGGCGAACCTTCGGAGGATGGTGATGTCCCCCAGCTTCTCCTCCGCTCCGCCGACCGGAATGATGTAGCCGCGCCCAGCCGCCACCAGCGCCCTCCCCCTAGAAAGCAGGGCCGGCCGGCGTGGTCGCCGGCCGGCAAGTCACCATGGTCGCCTAAGATACACAGGGTTGGCAGGTCCGGCAGGGGCACGCTGGGGCAACCGCCGGCGGGGTACCATGGCGGTCAGGTGTCCCGGGCTCGGCCGGGCGCGGCGCCGAGCCCGTCGATGGGGCGAGCGGCGGTCAGGCCTCCAGCAGGCCGCCGTCCCGCCAGGGCACCGCTTCGGCCCCGGCCTGCTCGCGGGTCTGGACCGACCGCCCCCGGCGGTCGGCCCGCGGCCGCCGGCCCCGGCTCCCGATTCGCCGGTCGCGCGACTGCGGCTCGGGAATGTGGTACCAGTTGAGCATCGCCCGGATTTCCATGGCCTCGACCCGGCTCTCGCAGGCCACCCGATACTCGCCGCAGAGGACCTGGGGCGTCGGGGCGTCCCCCACGGCCCAACTGTGGTGCTGCCAGCCGAGGCGCCACGGCCCGGCCACGGCTATGGGCATCCCTTCGGCGATGGCCTGCTGGACGTAGCGGCGGAGAAAGGACGCCTGCCGGCGCCGGTCGGGATACCGCTGGACCCGCTGCTGGCTGGCGCGACCGTTCAACAGCGTCAGCACTTGGTGCTGGACGGA
>DATAOR010000231.1:0-3464 GCA_036265635.1 Gemmatimonadales bacterium | reverse complement strand
GGCGTGCTCGAGTGCGTCTGGCCGGGCCAGGCGTTCCTCGACCGCAGCATCGTCGTCGGTCAGACCCTGCTGGTGTCCGGCCCCGTCCGGTTCTATCACGGCCGCCAGATGGCCCCGCGCGAGTTCGTCATCCTGGCCGATTCCGACAGTGAGCCCGAGCCGCTCGCCGGCGGCAAGGTCCTTCCGGTGTATCCCGCGACCGAAGGGCTCAGCCACAAGGTCATCCGGACGCTGGTGGACCGCCATCTCGATGGGCTCATCGCCGCCTCGACCGACGTGATGCCCGACGCGGTCCGCGGCCCGCTTGGTCTACCCTCGCTGCCGGACGCCCTGCTGGCCGTGCACCGGCCGGCCACTGCCGCCGAGGCCGAGCTGGGCCGCCGGAGGCTGGCGTTCGACGAGCTGCTCGACCTCCAGCTGATGCTCATTCGCGCCCGGACCGTTGCCAAGCGGAGCCGGAGCGGAGTCGCCTTCACCATCCGGCGGGATCTCACCACCCGGCTTCGGCAGTCGCTCCCCTGGACGCTGACCGACGACCAGCAGCGCGCCCTGCGCGAGATCACCGGGGACATGACGGCGCCGGAGCGGATGCACCGGCTGCTGATGGGCGACGTGGGCACCGGCAAGACGATCGTGGCTCTGTTCGCCATGCTGCTCGCGGTGGAGAATGACTTCCAGGCCGCCCTCATGGCGCCGACCGAGCTGCTGGCGGAGCAGCACGCGGCCACGCTGCAACGGCTGCTGGACCCGCTGTCGCTGCGGCCCGCCCTGCTGCTCGGCCGGCAGAGCGGGGGCGAGAAGCAGGCCATCCGCGGCCAGCTCGCCTCGGGCCAGGCACGGCTGGTGGTGGGCACCCACGCCCTGATGCAGGAGAGTGTCTCGTTCCACCGGCTCGGCCTGGTGGTGATCGACGAGCAGCACCGGTTCGGGGTGGAGCAGCGGGCGGCCCTGATCGGCAAGGGGGCCGCGCCCGATGTCCTGCTCCTGACCGCCACGCCGATTCCGCGGTCGCTCGCGCTCACCCTCTATGGCGACCTCGACGTCTCCACGCTCCGGGAGCGGCCGCCCGGGCGAGGCACCATCCGCACCGCGCTGCGGACCGGCGGCCAGCGGGACCGGGTGCTGGAGTTCATCCGAGCCGAGGCGGCCAAGGGGCGGCAGGCCTACGTGGTGCTGCCCGTGATCGAGGAGTCGGAGCGGGCCGACCTCAGGGCCGCCAGCACCATGGCCCAGAGCCTCGCGGCCCGGTGGCCCGAGCTCGAGGTCGGGCTGGTGCACGGCCGGCTCAAGCCCGAGGAACGGGACGACGTGATGCGGCGATTCCGGTCCGGCGAGCTCCACGTGCTGGTGGCAACCACCGTCATCGAGGTCGGGATCGACGTACCCAACGCCACCATCATGCTGGTCGAGCACCCCGAGCGGTTCGGACTGGCCCAGCTCCACCAGCTGCGGGGACGAATCGGGCGCGGGGCGGAGGAGAGCTTCTGCATCCTGCTGTCGGAAGGCGAGCCCCCCGATCGGCTACACGCCTTCGCCGCCACCCAGGACGGCTTCCGGATCGCCGAGTTCGACCTGGCGGAGCGGGGGATGGGCGACCTGATCGGCGCGCGGCAGAGCGGAGGAGTCGAGGTCCGGCACGCCCGCTTGCCGGACGACGAGGACCTGCTGGCCCGCGCGCGCCAGCTGGCGACCGAGCTGATCGCCGCCGATCCTGCCCTGCAGCGGGCCGAGAACCAGCGGCTTCGCGAGCGGGCCGTGGCCCGCTATCCCCGGGCGGTCGAGCTGTTCCGGGTCGGTTGAGCGGCGTCAGAACTGGAAACGGAAGCCGACCCCGGTGGCGCCGCGGAGATACTTGACCTCCGGCTCGAAAGGAATGTTGTCGGGCTTGGGCGAGTGGCGGGTCAGCTCCCAGACGAACATGGCGGCCGCGCCCACCAGGGCCGTCTCGCCCCCGAAGAGCCAGCGCCGGGCCTGGCGGTCGTACCGCAGGGACTCCTGGTAGAGGCCTTCGGAGCCAGGGTTGACGTAGCGGCCGTCGTCCCCCAGCAGACACAGGTTGTGGGCCTCGAAGCAGCGGGCCTCCAGCTGGTCGAAGTTGTCCTGGGCCCGGTTGTGGGCCCGGGACGCCAGGTAGTTCATCCCCGCGGCGCCCGCCGCCAGCAGCCACTTGCCATACTTGACCAGCGGCGGGCTGGGCCGGTCGAGCTGCTGCGCCCCGAGCGGGCCCGCCAGGAGCGCCAGCGACAGGAACACCATCGCCGCGCGGCCGAGGGCGCGTCTCATTGGCGGTAGCGGTGGAGGTCGCCGTCGCCGCCCGCGGCCAGCAGGCCGTCCGCCAGCGGGTGGGGGCCGAGCTCGATGGGCCAGCGGAGCTGAAGCCGCCAAGCCTCGCGCCCGTCCGGGTGCAGCGCCCGCAGGGTGCCGTCCGCTCCGCCGAGCAGCACCAGGCCGTCCAGGACGGTGACTGGGGCCGTCACCGGCCAGTCCAGCTCGACCACCCTTTCGGCGACCGGGGCGGCGCCTCCGACAATTCGGTAGAGGGTACCCCGGCGGGTCACCGCGAACAGCGTGTCACCGGCCGCGGCAGGCGAGCTCAAGACCGGCGCATCCAGCCGGACCTGCCACGCCGGGAGCAGGGTCGCGCGGTCCACCGCGACCACCAGCGAGTCGGTCGTCCCGGCCACGAGGATTCGGGGCCGGTCGAGCCACCGGCTCACCACCGCGCCCGGCGACCGGACGCGGACGGCGACTCTCCCGTCCTTGGCCCCCAGCCGGAACAGCGAGTCCACCGTGGCGACGATCATGCTGCCGCTGTCCGCCGCCACCGCGGGGATCCGGGCCGGGCCGAGCTTCCGTCGCCAGCGAACCCGGCCGCTGCCGGGGTCCATTCCGATCACGTCGCCCCGCTGGGTCAGTGCCACCAGCGTGCCGGCAATCAGCGACAGGGGCGCGCTGACCGGTCCGGTGCGTGCCCGCCAGAGCCGGCGGCCGGTCCGGGCGGACAGCGCGGTGATGCGCCCCTCGGGCCGCGAGGTAGCGGCCAGCACCGTATCGCCCAGCACGAGCACCCCACCGCCAATGATCCCCCCCAGCCGGGACGCCCAGCGTCTCCGGCCGGTGGCCAGGTCCACCGCGTACACCTTCCGGTCGGCGCCGGCTCCGTAGATGGTGCTGTCCACTACCACCAGGCTCCCGGTCAGCCGCCGGCCGGTCTTGGCCTGCCACACCTGGCTCGGGGCAGTCCCCGCGCCGGGCGACTCGGCGGCCAATGGGGCCGGCCCGGCGGGGGGCGATCCCGAGCCGATGCAGGCTGCGTTGACGGTCCCCAGGAGCAGGACTAGACTCAACGCTCCCTTGGACCTCCCCCCCTTCAGCCCGGAATGGCCATGACGGCAGTGCGGATCAGCGAGCTGCGCGGGCACCTGGGCGAGACGGTCACCGTGCGCGGCTGGGTCGTGACGACC
>DATAOR010000230.1:0-7381 GCA_036265635.1 Gemmatimonadales bacterium | reverse complement strand
ACCAGCACCTGAGGCAGCGGGTCCACGTGGGTGATCTTGTTGCGCGTGTAGTTGAACCCGGCGGTCAGGTCGAGCGTGCCGTTGGCCCCGGCCGGGACCCGGTAGTCGGCGGTGATGTCGAGGCCCTGGGTCCGGGTGTCGAGCCCGTTGGTGAAGTACTGCACTCCGCCGATCGTGCCGAAGCCGGCGTTGGTCAGGATGTCGACCGTCGCCTGGTCATCGAAGGTGGCGCCGAGCAGGATCTGGTTGTTGATCTTGATCCGGAAATAATCGGCCGTTAGGGTGAAGTTCTCCACCGGGGTCACCACCACGCCGGCGCTCAGGTTGAAGGACGTCTCCTCCTGCAGCGGCTTGGCGCCGAGGGCCACGGCGGCCGGATTGTCCACCGGGAACAGGCCGACGTCGATGAACTGCCCGGCGATCACGTTGGTGACCACCTTGCTGAAGGCGATCTGGCTCAAGCCCGGCGCCCGGAACCCGGAGCTCGCCGCCGCCCGGAGGGTGATCCGGCGCGACGGCTGGAACCGGAGCGACACCTTGCCGCTCAGGCGGGAGCCGAAGTCGCTGTAATCCTCGAATCGCGCGGCCACGTCGGCCAGCAGCTTGGGCGACAGCTGGCTCTCGGCGTCGGCGTAGAGGCCGAAATTGTTCCGGTGACGGTCGGTGACGTCGCTCGGCGCGAACCCGGGGAACGACTGTGACCCACCCGGCGCCAGATCCTCCCCGTTCTGGTCGGTGGCGCCGCCGTTGACGTACGATGCCGGCTCCCCCGCGCCGATGGCGTAGCGCTCGCGCCGGAAGGCAGCGCCGAAGGCGAGGTTGACCGGGGCCGGCAGGCCCAGGCTCACCGGCTTGGCCACGTTCACCGCGCCGATGTACTCCTCCCGCTTCACCTGGCCGGCGAAGAAGGACAGCTGGTTGGGAATGCCCGGGTCGTCCGCGGTGCCGAGGACGCCGTCGGCGCCAGGGGCACAGGCCACGTCGAGGCAGGGCCCCAGCGAGGCGTTGAGCGTGTTGCCGATCTCGTAGTTGAAATGGTTGTGCCCGAAGCTGCCGCCCAGGTCGTAGCTCCAGCCCGACACCACGCCCCGGAGACCGGCGGTGACCGAGTAGTCGGTGACCAGGCCGCCGATCGTGGGCAGGAAGCCGATCGGATAGATCTGCTGCCAGTTGCGGCCGCTGTCGAAGTACCGCCGGTAGGGGTTGCCCACGCCGTTGCGGTGGCTGTAGCCGCCGAACGCATACAGCTCGGCCGTGCCGGCCGGGTTGACCGGCATCCGGAAGTTGCCGAACGCCAGTGCGTCCCGCTCGAGCCCGTCACCCCAGTGGTGGTTGGGCTGCGGCACCGGGTTGTTCTTGTGGATCACCTGGCCGATGTCGTTGATCGAGTCGGCCACGCCGGTGCCGGCCACCTCGAAGCGATCGGCCCAGGCCCGGTTGGTCGGCTGGCGGTCGCGGTACTCGCCGAAGATGCCCAGCGAGCCCCGGCCCAGCCCGATGCCCCAGCCGCCGTTGACGTTGGCGGTGGTGCCGTCGTCGGGATAGTCGTCCGTGGTGTAGCGGCCGATGTCGCCGTTGAGGAACGGGGTGAAGTCGCCGTCCTTGAGCACCAGGTTGACCACCCCCGCGATGGCGTCCGAGCCGTACTGGGCCGCCGCGCCGTCACGGAGGACCTCGATCCGGTCGAGCGCGCTGGAGGGGATCGCGTTCAGGTCCACCCCGCTCGAGCCGGCCCCCATGCCGTAGGTGAAGTTGTTGACCAGCGCCGTCTGGTGCCGGCGCCAGCCGTTGAGCAGCACCAGGGTGTGGTCCGGGCTCAGGCCGCGCAGGGTGAAGGGCCGGACCACGTCGCCCGCGTCGGTCACGCTTTGCCGGGGGAAGTTGATCGAGGGCGACACCGACTGGAGGACCACGCTGGTCTCGGTGCTGCCCTGCTGCGCCAGCTGCTCCGACGAGAAGATGTCCACCGGCACCGCCAGCTCCTCGGCGGCGGTGTGGCGGGCGCGGGAGCCGACCACTACGTCGATCGGCGCCAGCTGGACGGTCGACTTGGTCAGGGTCACGTCGTGGCGGACCACGGCTCCGGCCTCGATGACGACCTGGCTCGCCGCCGCCTGGTAGCCGATCAGCCGGACCCGCACGGTGTAGCGGCCGGCGGGGACGCCGCGGACCTCGTACCCGCCGTTGGCGCCGGTCACGACCCGGAGGCCGGTGCCTTCGACCGCGACCGACGCGTTGGGCAGCGTGGTACCGGCGCTATCGGACACGGTGCCTTGCAGCACGCCCGACTGGGCGGCCAAGGGACCGGCCACGACGAGGGAAAGCAACCAGGCGACGAGAAACCGGACCGGGCGTTCGAGCACGGGGCCTCCGGATGGGCTGAAGGGGCCGCCGGCAGCGGCGGCGAGCGGATGCGACGGCATGTTCCGCAGGGCGACGCGCCGACCAACCGGCGCGTGCGTGATGACGGTCCGCGCTGGCGGCGCGCGACGAGTGCGACGATGACGAGTGCGACGATATGGGTTGCACCTCAGAACGTCAAGCGCCGCTGGCCCGTCCGCTTTGACAACCGGGCCGGCGCTTTGCACATTGGCTGGCACACCCGATCCTCCTGCCTTGCCCACGACCGACCCGCTCGCGCCAAGATCGCGCCTCGGTCACGCATTCCGGGCGGGCCCGCCCCCAGCGGAGAAGGCTTATGGCACCTGACTCTCGTCAGCCCGTTCGTCGCCGGCACCCGCGCGGCTGGGGTGCGCTCGCGTGGGTCGGCCTCGTGGCCCTGCCGTCCGTCGCCGCGGCGCAGACCGGCACCATCACCGGCAGGGTGACCGACGCCGCCGGCGGGGCCCCGCTGGAGGCGGCCCGGGTGGTGCTGACCGGCACCAGCCGGATCGAGACCACCGACCGCGAGGGCCGCTTCAGCTTCCGGGCGGTGGCGCCCGGGAGCTATCCCCTGCGAGTTCTCCGGGTGGGCTACCGCCCGGTCACCGACACCGTGGCCGTCACCGACGGCGGCACCGCCACGGCCGAGATCGCGATGGAGGCGGCCCCGGTCCAGCTCGACGAGATCGTGACCACCGCCACCGGCGAGCAGCGGAAGCTCGAGGTGGGCAACGTGGTGGCCACGATCGACGCCGCCAAGGTGGCCGAGACCGCGCCGATCACCGAGTTCGCCAACCTGCTCTCAGGCCGGGCCGCCGGCGTCCAGGTCCTCAAGAGCAGCGGCACCACCGGGACCGGCACCCGGATCCGGATCCGGGGCTCGAACAGCATCTCGCTGTCGAACGAGCCGCTGTATTACCTCGACGGGGTCCGGCTGGAGAGTGCCTCCAGCTCGACCACCCTCAACGTGGGCGGGTTCTCCGACCAGAGCAGCAACGCCGGCCCCTCCCGGATCAACGACATCGACCCCGACGACATCGAGTCGATCGAGATCGTCAAGGGTCCGGCGGCGGCCACGCTGTACGGCATCCAGGCCTCCAACGGGGTGGTTCGGATCACCACCAAGCACGGCACCGCCGGCCCGCCGCGGTGGAACCTGTTCAGCGAGGTCGGCGCCGTCTCCGACAACAACGACTATCCGCTCAACTACTACGGCCGGGTCGACCCGGCGCTCGACTCGCTGGGCTTCGACGGCTTCTGCACCGTCCAGAGCGAGCTGGACCAGCTCTGCACCCAGAGCCGGCTCCAGACCTATCAGGCGCTCAACAACCCCTCGACCCGGCCCTACAAGGCGGGGCTCCGCCAGTCGTACGGCGCCAACGTCTCGGGCGGCGGCGACGACGTCACCTATTTCGTGTCCGGCGCCTACGAGAACGAGATCGGGCCCTTCCGCCTGCCCGCCTTCGAGGAGGACTCGGTCCGGGCCGCCCGGGGGGACGTGCCCGATAACCAGATCCGGCCCAACGCGCTGGAGAAGTACAGCGTGCGCGGCAACATTCACGCGAACGTCTCGCCCAGCTTCGACGTGGACGCCTCGCTGGGCTTCGTCTCGAACACGACCCGCCTGGTCGAGAACGACAACAGCTTCCTCACCGTCAACGGGAGCGGCACGACCAGCGGCGTGCTGCCGGAGGACAACCGGGGCTGGTACTTCATCCCGGCCGAGCTGTTCGCCGAGCTGGCTCAGCAGGGCGCTAACCGGTTCACCGGCGGGTTCACCGGCAACTGGCGCCCGCTCAACTGGCTCAGCGGCCGGGCCACGATCGGCTACGACGTGGTCAACCGGACCGATGTCCAGTTCTTCCCCACCGGGGAAGTGGCCGATCTCCCGCCCAATCGGGAAGGAGTGAGGAGCCAGAACCGCTTCGACATCTCGCAGACATCGGTGGATCTGGGCGCGTCCGCCAAGTTTCAGCTGAGCTCCGCCGTCGGCAGCCGTACCTCGATCGGCGGGCAGTTCTTTCGCGACTTGGCCCGGGGCAACTTCGCCACCGGCCGGGGTTTGCCCGCCGGGTCCGGCAGCATCAGCGGCGCCAGCAGCACCGAGGCGTCGGATACCCTGGTCGAGGCGCGCTCGGTGGGGTCGTACGTCGAGGAGGAGCTCAACCTGAAGCAGCGGGTGTTCGTGACCGGCGCCCTCCGTTTCGACGACAACAGCGCCTTCGGCAAGAACTTCGACGCCACCGTCTACCCCAAGGCCAGCGTGTCGTGGCTGATCTCGGACGAGCCGTTCTTCCACACGCAGGCGCTCAACACCCTCCGGCTCCGGGCAGCCTACGGCGCGTCGGGCCAGCAGCCCGGCACCACCGACGCGCTCCGCTTCTTCCGAGCGGTGTCGGGCCGGAAGGACGAGGCGGGGACGACGGGCGTCACCTTCGGCAATCTGGGCAACGCCGATCTCAAGCCGGAGCGCTCGCGCGAGTTCGAGGTGGGCGTCGACGCCGGCCTGTTCAAGGACCGGGTCTCGGTCGAGCTGACCTACTACAACAAGCTGACCAAGGACGCCCTGATCGAGCGGAGCGTGGCGCCGTCGCTGGGCGGCTCCCGCACTCAATTCGTCAACCTGTCCCGGATCCGGAACCGCGGCTTCGAACTGGCCGTCACCACCCGGATCATCGACAGCCGGAGCACCGCCTGGGACCTGACCCTGAGCGGCTCCACCACCAGCAACAAGATCCTCGACCTGGGCGAAGGCGTGAGCCCGATCTTCGTCGGGTTCTACCAGCAGCACCGCTCGGGCTACGCCGCCGGCGGCTTCTGGGCCCCCACCATCAGCTACAACGACGCCAACGGCGACGGGATCATCGATCTCGACCCCAACCGGGACGGCTCGTTCGACGACGCCGAGGTCAGCCTGAGCGACAGCGCGGTCTTCCGCGGCTCGGCCCTGCCGACCAAGGAGGCGTCGCTCAACAGCAACCTGGCGGTGTTCGGCGGGCGGATCGTCCTGGGCACCCAGTTCGACTACCGGGGCGGGCACCTGGTGGACAACTCGCTCGAGCAGTTCCGCTGCTTCTCGATCGTCAACTGCCGCGGGCTGTACGACAAGACGGCCCCGCTGTCGGAACAGGCCCGGGCCCAGTCCACCTTCCTGCCGGGCGCCGGCAACTCGGTCGCCTTCCTCGAGCCGGGCTGGTTCATCAAGCTGCGGGAGCTGTCGCTGACGTTCGAGGCGCCCGATCGCTGGGCCCGGGCCTTCCGGGCCAGCCGGCTCAGCCTGACCCTGGCCGGCCGGAACCTGTGGACCATCACCGACTACACCGGGGTGGATCCCGAGGTGAACGCGTTCGCCCAGAACAATTTCGCATCTTCCGACTTCGAGTCGCAGGCGCAGGTCCGCTACTGGACCGCGCGCCTCAACGTGGGCTTCTGAGGTGACGGCCGCCATGACCCTGACCCGATTCGGCCGCCGCTGCACGATGCTGCTGGGCGCGGCCCTGACCGCCGGCTGCGGGCTGCTCGATACCGAGCAGCCCAACGTGATCGACCCCAACGACCTCAACACCCCGGCCGCCGCCGAGGCGCTCCGGCTCGGGGCCCTGGCCGACTTCGCCTTTGCCAAGGACGGCGACGGGACCCAGGCCCAGGACGGGCTGATCCTGGTGAGCGGCCTGCTGGCCGACGAGTTCATCCACTCGACCACCCCGCCGTCCGAGCAGGAGATCGACCAGCGGACGACCGCGCTGATCAATCCCAGCCTGTCCGACGTCTACGCCAACCTGCACAAGGCCCGGGCCGGCGCCGAGCGGGCGGCCGAGGCGCTGCAGAACCTCCTGGTCGACCCGACGACCACCACCGAGATCGCCGAGATGCAGGCCATCGCCGGCTTCGGCTACATCTACTTCGGCGAGGACTTCTGCAACGGCGTGCCGTTCAGCCGGGTGAGCGGCGACAGCCTCGTCTTCGGGACCCCGCAGTCCAACCAGGCGGCCTTCGAGGCCGCGGTGGCCAAGTTCGACTCGGCCCTGGCGCAGCCCGGGCTGGCGGAGGACGACGGCACCATCACCAGCCTGGCGCTGGTCGGCCGGGCCCGGGCGCTGGTCGACCTGGGCCGGTTCGACGAGGCCGCCGACGCCGCGGCCGGCGTCCCGACCGAGTTCCAGTACGTGACCGAGCACGCCGAAAGCCCGCTCCAGCTGGAGAACGCCATCTGGGTCTACACCGATCAGGGGCTCTGGTCGGTGGCGGACCAGGAGGGCGGCAACGGCCTGCCCTACATCTCGGCGGAGGACCCGCGGGTCCCGGTGGACAGCCTGGACAGCGACGAGGACGGCTTTGCCGACACCGGCCTGGACAACCAGACCCCGCAGTACATGCTGCTCAAGTATCCCGACGCCGGGGCGTCGGTGGTGGTCGCCGATGGCATCGAAGCGCGGCTGATCGAGGCGGAAGCCCAGCTGCAAGCCAACAACTTCACCGGCATGCGGCTCACGCTGAACGATCTGCGCCAGGGGGTCGGGCTGGGCAGCCTGCCGGTGATCGGCTCGCGCGACGCGGCGATCGACGCCCTGTTCTCGGAACGGGCCTTCTGGCTCTACGCGACCGGCCACCGGCTGGGCGACATGCGCCGGCTGATCCGCC
Source organism: Gemmatimonadales bacterium (assembly GCA_036265635.1). Lineage (GTDB taxonomy): Bacteria > Gemmatimonadota > Gemmatimonadetes > Gemmatimonadales > GWC2-71-9 > CAVVWJ01. The sequence continues at coordinate 358 of DATAOR010000230.1, read as the reverse complement.
AGTACCAGCGCGAGCCCGACACCGTGTTTCCCGTCGGCGACTATCACAAGGGCGGCGGCTCGTACGGCGAGGACGTCAACCTGCCGATTCCGATCGAGGAGCAGAACAATCCCAACGGGGGGACCTGCACCGACCGAAGCGCCTAGACTTCTCGGCGCCTGGGGCTCGAACACAAAGGGGCATGCGGACCGCGCATGCCCCTTTTTACCTGCTCCCCTTGCTCCCGCCGCTTCTCCCGCTCACCACACCGCCACCGACGACCGGTCCAGGTCACTCTCCACGGTCAGCTTGAGCGACTGGCCGGGCTGAAAGACGAGCGGCTCGCTGTTATACGCCCGCGAGCCGCCGAACGGCCGGG
>DATAOR010000229.1:0-10357 GCA_036265635.1 Gemmatimonadales bacterium | reverse complement strand
GCCGAGCCAGTCGGATGCGGCCGAAGGGCTCAGGGTCCCGCCCAGCCGCTCGAAGGCGAAGGCCAGTCCGGCCGCGTCGAGCTCGCCGGCGCCGCGCACGGCGCTGCGGACGGTCAGCGCCCCGAGGCCCGCCTGGGTCGGCGGGTCGAGCTCGAGCCGGGGCAGGTAGACGCCCAGGTGGGCCAGCGGAACGCCTGGCTTCCGGCGGACCAGCAGGTCCGCCCCCGGGAGCGCGGTGTGCCAAACTTCGGCTTCGAGCCGCGGCGCGGGCGCCCGCCCGGCGAGACCGGCCGGGGCGGGACGGACCTGCACCGGGATGGCGGCGGCAGGCCGGAGCTCCGACACCGCGAAGGCGGCGGCCAGCGCCTCGGGGGTAAGCGCCTCGCCCTCGCCCTCGGGGAGGAAGAGTACCGCTGCCACGCCGTCCGGCTGGAGGTAGCGCGCCGCCGCGGCCCGGACCTGGTCGGCGGTGACCGCCGCCAGGGCGGCGAACTCGCGATCGAGGAAATCGTAGCCGTCGAGCGCCTCGGCGGCGGCGAGCGACGCGGCCCGGCCCTCCATCGACTCGAGCCGCCGGGCCCAGCGGGCGGTCATCAGGGTGCGGGCCCGCTCGAGCTCGTCGGCCGTCGGACCCAGCAGACATAGCCGCCCGACATCGGCGGCGATGGCCCGGAGCGCCTCGCCGACCCGCTCCGGCGCCAGCTCGGCCGAGATGCCGAATACGCCGAGCTCGGTGGGGGCGTAGTAGTGGGCGCTGATCGAGGTGACCAGTCCGGTCTCGCGGAGGCCGCGGTAGAGCCAGCTGCCCCGTCCCGATCCCAGGACTGCGGCGGCCAGGTCGAGCGCCGGCGCGTCGGGCGCCAGCGGCGGCGGTGCCGGCCAGCCCAGGCAGAGCTCGGCCTGGCTCACGTCCCCCCGGAGCGTGCGGGCCCGGACCTCGCGGTGCCCGGGCTCGGCCGGGGACGGGTCCACCGCGCCGGGGGCCGCCGGCCAATCGGCGTAGGTCTGGCGGGCCAGCCGGAGCGCGGCGTCGGGATCCACCGCGCCCACGATGGCGACGATGATCCGCTCGGGGACGTAGCGCGAGGCGTAATAGCCGTGCACGTCGGCCCGGCGGAAGCCGGCCAGCTGGGCCTCGTGGCCGATCCGCCAGCGGCGGATCCGGTGGCGGTCGAACATCACCTCGTGCAGCGTCTCGTAGGCCACGGCCGGCGGGGTATCGAGCTTCCGCTTCGCTTCCTGGATGATGACTTGGAGCTCGCGGGCCAGCTCGGCCTCGTCGATGACCGAGTGGCGGAGGGCGTCGGCCTGGATGTCGAGCGCCTGGGGCAGGCTGGAAGCGGGCAGGACGGTGAAGTAGCTGGTGTGGTCGTAGCTGGTGCTGGCGTTGAGATAGCCGCCCGCGCTCTTGGTCTCCCGGGCGATCGCGCCGACGGCCCTGCGCTCGGTGCCCTTGAAGAACATGTGCTCGAGCACGTGGGAGATGCCGAGCCAGTGATCCGGCTCGTCGAAGAATCCCGCCTTGACGTGGGTGACCACGGCGACGACAGGGGCGGAGCGGTCCTGCTGCACCAGCAGGGTCAGGCCGTTGGGCAGCACCTCGCGGCGGACGCCCTCGGTCCAGCGCGCCCGCGCCACGCCGTTACTGCACGATGCGGAGCACGCCGGCCTCGGCGCTCCCGCGGATGAACGCCTCGGCGTCGGTGGTCGGGATGACCACGCCCGTCTCGGCTTGTCCCCGCCGCGCCAGGCTGGCCATGAAGTCGGAGAGAGAGGCGGCGGCCCAGTCGCGGTCGGCCTCCTTCATCTGGACCAGAATCTCGTCCCAGCTGCCCCGGATCGACTGGCCGCCCAGGGTCACCACCAGGTGGGCCTCGCCCTGGCCCGGCTTCTTCTGCATGGCGTGGAGCTCGCTCAGCAGGGTGCCGAACAGCTCGAGCTGATGGGGGTCCCGCACGCCGCCGTCGGCCTGCTGGGCCTCGACCTCGGCCAGCAGCATGTCCACCGCGTCGGGCTCCCCGGCCACTTCGCCGAGCCGGCGGAGCCAGGGGGCCAGCTCGGGGTCCTCGTCGGGCAGGCGGTAGATGCTCTTCTTGAGCTCGATGTGCCGCCAGATGCCCAGCTCGTCGAAGTGATCCTCGGGCTGGGTCCGCTCGAGCTGGTGGAGCGCGGCTTCACTCTCGCCCCGGTCGTACAGCAGGTTGGCCAGGTAGATCCGGGCCTCGCTGAAGGCGGCGTCGAGCTCGAGCGCCCGGCGGAGCCAGTAGAGCGACCCGGCGTCGTTGCCCAGACGGTGGGACGCGTAGCCGAGACAGGCGGCCGCATCGGGCGAGTCGGGATGGGCCGAGGCGGCCAGATCGAAGAACCGATGGGCCGGCGCGATGTGCCCTTCGCGGAACAGGGCCCGGCCGACCTGGAGCATCAGCTCATGGTCGTCCTGATAGCCGAGCTGGAGGATCCGCTCGAACGCGCGCATGGCGCCGGGGCGGTCGCCCAGCTTGAGCAGGGCCTCGCCCAGACCGGCCAGCCCGTCCTCGTGGTCGGGGTCCAGTCCGAGGGCCTGCTCGAAGCTCCGCCTGGCCCAGGCGAATTCCTCGCGGGCGAGGTGGGCATACGCTCTTCCGATATGGAGTTCGACCGCGTGCGGGTAGAGGGAGATGCCTTCCTTGAGGATTACCAGCGCTTCATCGTACCGGCCTTCGTTATAGAGGTGGTGGGCCTGCTCGTCGAAGTCGTCGGAGCTGAGGAAGGCGTCCGACATCGGCGGTCCTCCAGCGGGTAGGTTGCTGCAAATTAGGGACTTGTGTGATGGGGAGCAAGGGAAGCCCTTCATCGGCGGGGTTGACGCTGCAGAGCTAGTTTATATCTTACTGACCGGTCAGTTATTAATTACAGCGATTTGGAGCCGCCCGTGCCCGACGAATCCCCCTCCTCCGCCCCCCCGCCGCGCTGGCAGCGCCGGCCCGAGGCCCGGCCGGAGGAGATCGTCGAGGCGGCCATGACCGTGTTCGGCCAATCGGGCTACGCCCGGGCCAAGATCGACGACGTCGCCCGGGTGGCCGGCGTCAGCAAGGGCACCGTGTACCTCTACTTCGACTCCAAGGAAGCGCTGTTCCGCGAGATGGTCCGGACCAGGATCGTCGCGGCGCTGGCCGAGGCCGAGCAGTTCGTCCGGGACCACGACGGCAGCGGGCGCGAGCTCCTGGTCGAGGTGATCCGGCGGATGTACCTCCGGATGCGGAGCGACCAGATGACCCAGCTGGCCCGCATGGTCCACAGTGAGCTGCCGCACTTCCCCGAGCTGGCCCGGTTCTACTTTGACGAGGTCATCCTGCGCGCTCGGCGGCTGGTGGCGCAGGTGCTGGCCCGCGGCGAGGCCCGGGGAGAGTTCCGGCCCGGGGCGAGCGGCTTCGCCGCCCGCGGCCTTTCCTCCCTGCTGGTACACACCGCCCAGATGCAGTGCTTCTTCCAGCGCTTCGATCCCCAGGCCCTGACCGAGGACCAGGCGATCGAGGGGCTCATCGACTTGTACCTCCACGGGGTGCTGGCCCACCCCTCGGATCGGACATGAGGACTCGGCCCATGCGCCGTCTGCCCCCCGCCCTGGTCGTCCTGCTCGGTCTGGCCACCCCGGTCTCCGGCCGGGCGCAGCAGACGGTGACGCCCAAGGGCCCGCTCACCCTGCTGGAGGCCATCAATCTGGGCCGGACCCAGGGAGTCGACGCGGCCATCGCCCGACTCAACGTCCGGGCGGCCGACGCCCGGGTGGGCCAGCGCCGGGCCGACCTGCTGCCTACCATCAACGGCAACGCGTCCTACACCCGTCAGACCGTGAACCTCGACGAGTTCGGCATCCCGGTGGCCACCGGCGTGACCGACCCGTTCAGCATCTACCGGCTCCAGCTCCAGGCGCGGCAGACCCTGTTCGACGCGTCGGTCATCGGCCGGCTCCGGGCGGCCCGCGACACCGCCATCGCCGCCGGGCTCGACGCCAAGGCGGCCGGCGAGATCTCCGGCGCCACGGCCGGACTGGCCTACCTCCGGGCGCTGAGCGCGCTGGAGACCGTCCGGGCCCGGCAGGCGGACAGCACGATCGCCGCCGCCCTGCTGGACCAGGCCCGCCAGCTGGTGGCGGCCGGGGTCAGTCCCGCCATCGATCAGACCCGGAGCGAAGTCAGCTTCGCCGCGGTTCGGACCCAGCTCGAGGTGGCGCGGAACGGCGCCGATCGAGCCCGACTCGACCTGGTTCGCTCGCTCGACCTGCCGTCCGGCACCCGGCTCGAGCTGGCCGATTCGCTCGGGCCCGGTGCCCTGGACCTGCCGCTCGAGCCCGACTCGGCCGCCGCGTACGCCCGGGAGCATCGCGCCGAGCTGGCGGCCGAGCGGGCCCGGACCGAGGCCGCCCACCGGTCCCTCGGCGCCATCCGGGCCGAGTACCTGCCGAGCCTCGGGCTCAGCGGGCAGTATCAGCAGACCGGCCAGCAGACCGGCACCCTGGCCGGGAGCTACGCGGTCCAGCTCCAGCTCACCGTCCCGATTCTCGACGGCTTCCGCCGGCAGCACCGGGTCAAGGAGCAGAACCTCCGGGTCGAAGTCCAGGAGATCCGGGAGCGCAACCAGGTGAACCAGGTCGAGACCGAGGCCCGGCAGGCAGTGCTCGACGTCGCCTCGGCCCGGCAGCAGGTGGCCATCGCCGGCGACCGGCTCCGGCTGGCCGAGCAGGAGCTGGCCCAGGCGCAGGAGCGGTTCCAGGCCGGCGTGGCAGGGACCGTGGAAACGACCAACGCCCAGAGCTCGGTCATCTCGGCCCGCGACGCGCTGATCCAGGCGAGGGTGAACTTCGGGACGGCCCGCGTCGCGGCCTATCGCGCGCTCGGCGTCATCGACGAACTGCACTAATCCGACGAGACCGAACATGGCAACCGACATCGCGATGGACGTGCCGGCCACGGCCGCACCGGAGACCAGGCCCCGGAGCTGGACCAGGCGGCTGCCGCTGATCATCGGCGGGATCCTGGTGATCGCCCTGGCCACCTGGGGCGTGCGCCGCTTCCTCTATGGCCGGAACCACGTCAGCACCGACAACGCCCAGGTGGATGGCCACATCACGGCCATCGCCCCGCGGATCCCCGGCTTCATCGACCGGGTCCTGGTGGAGGAGAACCAGCACGTGAAGGTGGGCGATACGCTGGTCGTGCTCGACCAGCGCGACCTGGCCAACCGGCTGGAGCAGGCCGAGGCCGAGCTCCGGAATGCCGAGGCGGCCGCGGGGGCGCGGTCAACCGCCGGCCGGTCAACCGCCGGCCAGGCCCAGGCCCAGCTCCAGGCCACCCGGGCCGAGGCGGCGTCGGCCCAGGCCAGCATCGCCGCGGCCGAGGCCAGCTATCGCCAGGCCAGCGCGGACTACGAGCGGTACAAGGGCCTGGCGGCGTCGAAGATCATCCCGGCCCAGCAGCTCGATGCGGCGCTCAGCGCCCGTGACGCGGCGGCGGCCAACCTGGAGGCCGCCCGCCGGCAGGCCGCCGCCGCGGGCAGCCAGGTGTCGGCCTCGGGCGCGGCGGTCCGCGCGGCCGACGCCCGGCTGGCGGCGGCCCGGGCCGCGGTGGACAACGCCCGGCTCCAGCTGAGCTACACCACCCTGCTGGCGCCCGATGACGGCATCGTGGCCAAGCGCAACGCGGAGCCGGGCGCGCTGGTCCAGGTCGGCCAGAATCTGCTGTCGCTGGTGCCGGAGGAGAGCATCTGGGTGACGGCCAACCTGAAGGAGACCCAGCTCGACAAGGTGCAGGTGGGCGACGCGGCCGAGTTCACCGTGGACGGCTACCCGGGCCGGACCTTCCGCGGCAAGGTCGAGAGCCTGAGTCCGGCCACCGGCGCCCGGTTCTCCCTGCTCCCGCCGGACAACGCCACCGGCAACTTCACCAAGGTGGTGCAGCGGGTCCCGGTCCGGATCGCGGTGGACAACACCGCCGACCCGGGGCATCCGCTCCGGCCGGGGATGTCGGTCGAAGTCACCATCACGACCCGCTAGTCGGTCGAGCCCGCCATGACCAGTCTGGCGCTGCCGGCCCCGCGGCCGGTGCTGTCGCGCGACGAGATCTACCGCTCGCGTTACCTGATCGCCTTCGCCGTGACCCTGGCGAGCGTGCTCGAGCTGGTCGATACCAGCATCGTCAACGTGGCGATCCCCCACATGATGGGGAACCTGGGCGCCACGCTGGAGGAGGTGGCCTGGGTCAGCACCGGCTACATCGTGGCCAACGTCATCGTGCTGCCGCTGACCAGCTGGCTGTCGGACCGGTTCGGCCGGCGGAACTACTACACCGGCTCGATCCTGCTGTTCACCCTGGCGTCGTTCTTCTGTGGCGCCGCCCGGTCGCTCGAGGGGCTGGTGGCGTGGCGGGTGGTTCAGGGCATCGGCGGCGGCGCGCTCATCAGCACCGCCCAGGCGATCCTGTTCGACGTCTTCCCCGTTCGTGAGCGGGGCACGGCCATGGCCATCTTCGGGATGGGGGTCATGGTCGGCCCCACCCTCGGCCCGACCTTGGGCGGGTGGATCACCGACAACTATTCCTGGCCCTGGATCTTCTACATCAACGTGCCGCTGGGCCTGCTGGCGGCCGGGCTGACCTGGCGCTCGGTGCCCGAGCCGGCCCACCAAGTGCGCCGCACCGGGGTGGATTGGCTGGGTCTGGCGCTGCTGATCGTCGGGATCGGCGCGCTGCAGGTTCTGCTCGAGCGGGGCGAGAGCAAGGATTGGTTCGAGTCGCGTGAGATCGCGATCGAGGCGGCCCTGGCCGCGGCCGGCTTGCTCGCCTTCGTGTGGCACGAGCTCACCACCGAGCATCCGATCGTGAATCTGCGGATCCTCCGGAACCGCCAGCTGGCGGCCGGGGTGGCCTTCGCCATGGTGCTCGGCTTCGCCCTGTACGCCAGCGTCTTCGCCCTGCCGGTGTTCCTCCAGAACCTGCTGGGCTACAGCGCCTGGGACACCGGGCGGGTGATCTTTCCGGGGGCGATCGCCAGCGCCTTCACCATGGCGCTGATGGGGCGGCTGAGCGCCCGGTTCGACGCTCGGCCGCTGGTGACGATCGGCGTCTTCCTGTTCGGCTGGTCGATGTGGCTCCACTACCGCTTCACCACCGCGATCGGGATGCCCGACCTGCTGTGGCCGATGGTGCTTCGCGGGGTCGGCCTGGGCTTCATCTTCGTGCCGCTCACCGGCGCGGCGGTGGCCGATCTCCGGCCCGATCAGCTGGCCCAGGGCACCGGCCTGTTCAACCTGGCGCGCCAGCTGGGCGGCAGCTTCGGCATCGCCATCACCGCTACCCTGCTCTCCCGCTTCACCGAGCGGACCCGCGAGGCGCTGCTGCCGAATCTGGCGCCGGGCGGCGTGACCGTGAGCGCCTGGCTCGAGCAGGCCACCCGTCGGTTCGCCGCCGTGGGATCGTCCCTGCCCGAAGCCAGACAGCGGGCTCAGGCCATGCTCGAGGCCACGGTGCACCAGCAGGCCTCGATGGTGGCCTTCGAGCAGGTCTTCCTGATCATGGGGATCACCTTTGCCGCGGCTCTGCCGCTGCTGCTGCTGTTCCGCACGGGCCGGGCCCGGGGCGGGGTCTCGGCCCACTGAGCCGTTGGTGTCCGCTGAGCGGTCGCGGCCGACCCGCTGCCGGATATCTTTGAGTTGTGACCTTCCAGCGCAAGCTCCTGTTCGGCTTTTCCCTCATGGTGCTGCCCGCGCTCCTGGTCGGCGCGGAGGCCATTCGCAGCAACGCGCTCGAGCGCCGGGCGCTGACTGCGCTGGGCGAGAGCATGGCGCGGACCCGGACCTACGCCGAGCTGGAGACGGCGATGTTCGACCAGACCGAGCTGGTCTGGCGCTATCTCAGCGGCCTGGATGAGACCGCCCGGCACGAGTTCGAGCTGACCGGCGAGGTGGTGAACTACTGGCAGGACCGCTGGCGGGCCGAGCTCAAGCCCGACGAGCTCGGGATGGCCGACGGCGTCGCCGGCATCCAGCGTCAGATCGTGGCCGTCTCGGAGAGCGTGTTCCGGCTGGCCGACACCGGCCGTCGGGTCGAGGCGTATCGCCTGGCCCAGCGGGAGCTCAAGGGCCGGCTCCAACCGGCGCTGACCTCGATGAACCGGGAGATCTACCGCCGCGCCCGCGAGTCGAGCGTCAAGGGCGCCTACGCCCGCCTGGAGGAGATCCTCGCGGCCGAAGGGCGGACCCTGCTCGCGATCATCGCCCTGGCCCTCGGGGTGGGGCTGGCGGCGAGCTGGCTGATCTCCCGCAGCCTGGCCCGGCCGGTGGCCGAGCTCACGCGAGCCGTGGCGGTGGTTGGGGCGGGCGATCTCGACCATCCCATCCCGGCCAGCTCGCGCGACGAGATCGGCGACCTGGCCCGGGCCCTCGAGCGGATGACGGTGCAGCTCCGCGAGTCGCGGGCCCAGCTGGTCCAGGCCGAGAAGCTGGCCTCGATCGGCGAGATGTCCGCCGCCGTGGCCCACGGGCTCCGCAACCCCCTGGCCAGTCTTCGGGCCGCCGCCCAGCTGGTCCGCCGCCACCCGGGCTCACCCTCGGCGACCGAGCATCTGGACGCCATCATCGAGGAGGTGGATCGGCTCGACCGCCGGATCAGCCACCTGCTGAGCTTCAGTCGCCCGGCCCCGTTCCATCCGGTGAGTGAAAGCGTGCCCCGGCTGCTCGATGAGCTGCTCCCCGCGGTCGCCGAGCCGATCCGGCAGCAGCGGATCGAGCTCGAGCTGGCGGTGCCGGCCTCCCTGCCGGCGGTGCGGGTGGACCCGGTCCAGGTCGAGCAGGCCATCCTCGAGATCGTGTCCAACGCGCTCGACGCCATGCCGGCGGGCGGGCGGCTCCGGATCGGCGCGGCGCTGGCGGACGGGGCCGGGCCGGCCCAGGTGGTGGTCGAGGTGACCGACACCGGCGGCGGCATTCCCGCCCAGGTGCTCCCTTCGGTGTGCGAGCCGTTCTTTACCACCCGGCAGGAGGGCACCGGGCTCGGCCTGGCCATCGCCAAGCGGTACGTCGAGCAGAACGGCGGCCGGCTCGAGATCGTCAGCCGCCCGGGCGACGGGACCACCGTGCGGGTGCGGCTCCCGGCCGAGCCGGCGGCGGTGTCGGCGGCATGACCGGGCCCACCGTCATGACCGGGTCCACCGTCCTGATCGTGGACGACGAGCGGACCCTCGCCCGGGCCATCAAGGCGTTCCTGACCGAGTCCGGCTACGAGGCCGAGGTGGCGGGCGACGCCGAGCAGGCCCTCCGCCTGCTCGAGAGCCTGCGGCCCGACGTGGTCTTCACCGACGTCCGGCTGCCCGGCATGAACGGGATCGACCTGCTGCGGCGGATTCGCGAGTTCGATCCCGCCCTGCCGGTCATCATCATGACGGCGCACGGGACGATCGAAGGCGCCGTCGAGGCGGTCAAGCTGGGCGCGTTCGACTACCTCAAGAAGCCGGTAGACCTGGAGGAGCTCAAGCTGTTGGCCGACCGGGCCCGCGAGCACTCGCAGCTGCGGCAGGAGCTGTCCTACTACCGCCGGCGGGAGGCGGCCCGCGAGGCGCCGCAGGACGGCGTGATCGGCGAGTCGCCCGTCTTTCGCGCGGTGCTCGACCAGGCCCGCCAGATCGCCGCGCTGGATGAGACGCCGCCGGTGCTGATCACCGGCGAGACCGGCACCGGCAAGGGCCTGGTGGCCCGGACCATCCATGGCGGGAGCGGCCGCGCCGGGCGGCCGTTCATCGAGGTCAACTGCACCGCGATTCCAGCCACCCTGATGGAGGCCGAGCTGTTCGGCCACGAGCGCGGGGCGTTCACCGACGCCAAAGAGTCGCGGATGGGTCTGTTCGAGGCGGCCGAGGGCGGATTCCTCTTTCTGGACGAGGTCGGCGACCTGGAGCTGTCGCTCCAGGGCAAGCTGCTCAAGGCGGTCGAGGAACGGACGGTGCGTCGGGTCGGCGGCACCCGGGACCGGAAGATCGACGTCCGGATCCTTGCCGCCACCAACCGGGAGCTCGCGCGCGACGCGCAGCAGGAGCGGTTCCGCCGGGACCTCTATTTCCGGCTGGCCGTGATCATTCTCCACCTCCCGCCGCTGCGGGAGCGGGGCGAGGATGTGCTGATCCTGGCCCAGCACTACCTCGACCGGTTCAACGCCAAATACGGTAAGGGCGTCCGGCGCATCGACCAGCGGGCCCAGGAGCAGCTGCTCAGCTACCCGTGGCCGGGCAACGTGCGCGAGCTGAGCCACGTGATCGAGCGGGCCGTGTTGTGGAGCCGGGGGACGGTCCTTGACCCGGAGCAGCTGAGCCTGGCCACCAGCTCCCCGGCACC
>DATAOR010000228.1:0-8711 GCA_036265635.1 Gemmatimonadales bacterium | reverse complement strand
GGCCCGCGCCGTGGGCGGTGCCGTGGTGCCGATCGGGATCGCCTGGCGGAACGCCCTGGCCGCCGATCCGTCGCTGCCGCTGTACGGCTCGGACGGCTACCATCCGCTGCCGGCCGGCAGCCTGCTCGGGGCGCTCACGGTGTACGATCGCATCGTCGGGCGCGACGTCCGAGCCATCCGGGCCGATGCCATCGGGGCCATCGTTTCCCAGGGCCTGGGGGTCGGCCAGATCGACATCCTGACGGCCGCGGCGCACGACGCCAGCGTATCGCTCCCGGCCGACCCCACCGCCCCGGCGCCGGCCGACACGACTGAGGTCTCGACCAGCGGCGGGCCCTGCTGAGCCCGCCGCTGAGGCCCCTCCGGACACGGGTGGGAACGGCAGGGACTGGGAGGCTATGGTACAGCGGTGGGGCAAGTCACCGACCTGCCGTGGCCGAGACCGTAGTGTCACCCCCTCGAGACGTTTCGCGTCTCGTTTCCCTGGTCGAAGTTCCGGCGCCGCAGCGAATTGCCTCAGTGCCCGGAGGACCGGGGCGTAGGCGGCGATCCTGGCCGTTGGGGTCACGATCGGCCGTCTCAGGGCACGATCCAGCGGGGCCGCGCTGGCGGCTCCGTGCTACCGAAGGAGGTACCCGATGGCCCGCGTTCAGAAGATTGCCCCCTGCCTCTGGTTCGACAGCGAGGCCGAGCAGGCGGCCCGGTACTACACCGGGATCTTCAAGAACTCCAAGATGGGACGGATCTCGCACTACACCGAAGCCGGCAAGGAGGTGCACGGCCAGCGGGCCGGCAAGGTGCTCACGGTGGATTTCGAGCTCGAAGGCCAGCCATTCACCGCCCTCAACGGTGGCCCCCAGTTCAAGTTCAACGAGGCCATCTCGCTCCAGATCAACTGCGAGAACCAGGCGGAGATCGACTACTACTGGGACAAGCTCGGTGCCGGGGGCGATCCCAATGCCCAGCAGTGCGGCTGGCTCAAGGACAAGTTCGGACTGTCGTGGCAGGTGATCCCGGCGGCAATGGGACAGCTGATGAGCGACAGCGACCCAGCCCGCGCCAGCCGGACGATGGAGGCGCTGCTCCAGATGAAGAAGCTCGACATCGCCGCGCTCGAGCGGGCGGCGGAGGGTAGGGAGAAAGTCGGCGCCGGCCGGTAGCCCCGCGGGTCCTGGCCCCGCTGGTTCGAGGGCTCAACCGGCAGGCGGCACCACGGAGGCACGGAGGACAGGGAGGTTCGGCCGTCCGCGCCTCCGTGGTGTCTTCTTCTGGTCCATCTGCTACGTATGACGATGACGAATACGTATGACGATGACGAACCTGCGGCCCAACATCCGCTTCCGCCCGCTGGCCCCAGCCGACCTGCCCCTGCTCCACGGCTGGCTTGCCCGGCCGCACGTCGCCGAGTGGTGGTCCCCCACGCCTACGCTGGCCGAGCTGGCCGAGGAGTACGGCCCGCTCACCGGCGGGCGCGGGAGCACCCGGCCGTACCTGGTCCTCGGCGACGGCGAGGCGATCGGCTTCATCCAGTCCTACGTGGCGCTGGGATCGGGCGACGGCTGGTGGGAGGATGAGCAGGACCCCGGCGTCCGCGGGATCGACCAGTTCCTGGCCAACGCCGACCAGCTGGGCCGGGGCATCGGCACCGCCATGGTGGGAGCGTTCGTCCGGCAGCTGTTCACCGACCCCGCGGTCACGCTGGTCCAGACCGACCCCGCGCCGGACAACGCCCGGGCGATCCGGTGCTACTGGAAAGCGGGCTTCCGCCCGGTGCGCGAGCTGGTCACGCCCGACGGCCCGGCGCTGCTGATGGTGTGCCGGCGCGAGCTGGTGGCTGCGGGGCCAGTCTGACGCAATTGGTTCCCCCGGTCGCGACGGCACACCATCCCCCGACCCGGGGGCGTCGGTAGGGGACGAGCCCGGGGCGAGCACCCGGTACTGGGACTTGGCCGATGGCGGGGTGCTGTCGGTCATGACCCCACCAGTCTACTCAAGCGGCCCGGGACGCGTTGACCCTACCGCTGGGCGGCGATCGGTGGTCCGTTCGGTCCGGTGTGACAATTGTCACGGCGTGTCGGTGAGCAAAGTGCGGTAGTGAAGGGTATGAACGCCGACACCTCGTCCGTCGGCGTGCAGTCGGCACCATCGGCGGACACACTGCAGCGCAAGCATCGGGTACTGTCCCAGGGCATTCCATCGGTGACCGACACGATCGCGGACGCGGTCGTGCTCAAGGACGGCGATCTCTTCCTCATCTGCGCTCCCGACGGCCGGCTGCCCTCCGGCCGCGGCCACGGGCTGGGTCTCTACTACCACGACTGCCGCTACCTCCGGACCTACGAGCTCCGGTTGTACGACACGATTCCCACCCCGCTGGGGGTCAACGTGGCCGCTGGGGCCCGGGGGTCAGTCCAGCTCACCAACCCCGAGCTCGCCGGCACCGGGGCCGGGGCGCTGCCCCAAGGGAGCATCGACCTCGAGTGGGACCGCGCCCTCGACGGCGGCTGGCTGACGCTGGTGGACACGCTGGCCATCCGCAACTGGAGCCACCAGACGGCCGAGCTGGCGATCGGCCTCCGGTTCGATGCCGGATTCGAGGACGTGTTCATCGTCCGCGGCTTGCTCGACGAACGGCTGGGGACGGTCGATCCGCCCGAATGGGCGCCCGGCGTGCTCCGGTTCAGCTATGCCGGGACGGACGGGCGCTATCGGGGCCTCACGGTCCGCCTGCCGCCGATGTTCGCCTCGACCGGGCCCGGCGCGGTCGCCGCCACGATCCGGCTGGCCCCCAGGGAAGTCCAGCGGCTCGAGCTGCGGCTGGCGGTCCGCGAGGCCGACCGGCGCGAGGACGTTTTCGGGTCGGAGCCGGCCCGGCCCCGCGACAGCGGCCGGGGCTCGACCCGCGGCCCGGGAACGAGCCCCTGGCCCGGCGGCGCCAGCTTCGGCAGCGACAGCGCCATCGTCCGGGAGACGCTGGAGCGCTCGCTGGCGGACCTCCGCCTGCTCCGCAGCAGCCTCGACGGCCAGACCTTCATCGCGGCCGGCATTCCCTGGTTCGCCACCCTGTTCGGCCGGGACAGCCTGATCGCCGGCCTCCAGCTCCTGCCGCACGCGCCCGAGGTCGCGCGGGACACCCTCCGCCTGCTCGCCCGCCACCAGGCGGACCGGGTGGACCAGTGGCGCGACGCGGCGCCGGGGAAGATCCTGCACGAGCTTCGCGTGGGCGAGATGGCGCGGGCCGGCACCATCCCCCACGACCCCTATTACGGCTCGGTGGACGCGACCCCGCTCTTCCTCATCGTGCTGGCGGAGTACGTCGCCTGGACCGGCGACCTGGCGCTGTTCGACGAGCTGGCCGACCACGTGCGCCGGGCGCTCGAGTGGATCGACCGCTACGGCGACGCCGACCGGGACGGCTACGTCGAGTACCAGAGCCGCTCCGAGCATGGCCTGATCAACCAGGGCTGGAAGGATTCGGGCGACGCCATCGTGGACGAGGACGGGCGGATCGCCACGCCTCCGATCGCGCTGGTCGAGGTCCAGGCCTACGTCTTCGCCGCCAAGCGCGCCATCGCCTCGCTGCGCCGGCGCCGGGGCGACGAGCCGGGGGCCGAACAGCTCGAGCGCCAGGCCGAGGAGCTCCGGGGGCGGTTCGAGCGGGACTTCTGGCTCGAGCCGCTCGGCTGCTACGCCCTGGCGCTCGAGGCCCGGAAGCGACCGCTCGGGGTAGTCTCGTCCAACGTGGGGCACGCGCTCTGGTGCGGCATCGCCGCCGCCGACCGGGCCCAGCGGGTGGCCCGGGTGCTGATGGCGGACGAGATGTTCAGCGGCTGGGGCGTCCGCACCCTGTCGGAGCGGTGCCAGGGATACAACCCGCTGGCCTACCATCTCGGCACGGTCTGGCCGCACGACAACGCCTTCGTCGCCGCCGGGCTCGCCCGCTACGGCTTCACCGCCCAGGCCCGCCGGATCTTCGACGCCATCATGGACGCCGCCATGGATTTCGATCACCGGCGGCTGCCCGAGCTGTGGACCGGCTTCTCCCGGGACCGGTATGCCTCGCCGATCCGGTATCCGGTCGCCTGTCACCCGCAGGCCTGGGCGGCCGGCGCGCTCCCCTACATGCTGCGCCATCTGCTGGGCCTCGAGCCGTCGGCCCTCGACCACCGGCTCCGCATCGTCCGGCCCACCCTGCCCGGGCTCGGCTCCTGGATCGAGGTGCGCGGGCTCCGGGTCGCCGACGCGGCGGTGGACCTCCGCTTCCAGCGCACCGGCGGCGACGGCGCCGCCAACGTGGAAGTGCTGGAGGTCCGGGGCGAGCTCGACATCCAGATCGGCTCGAGGGCGGGCGAGCGGCGGAGCGGGTCATGACCGACGATGGCCGGGTGGTCGTGGTCACCGGCGCCTCGGCGGGCGTGGGCCGGGCCATAGTCGAGGCCTTCGCCCGGCGGGGCGCCCGGCTCGGACTGCTGGCCCGGGACGAGGGCCGGCTGGCCGAGACCGCCCGCGAGGTCGGGCGGCTCGGCGGCGAGGCGATCGCGCTGCCGGCCGACGTGGCGGATCAGGGCGCGGTTCAGGCGGCCGCGGCCGCGGTCGAGGCCCGGTTCGGCCCGATCGACGTCTGGGTCAACAACGCCATGGTGTCGGTGTTCTCGCCGGTCAGGCGGATGAAGGCCGAGGAGTACCGCCGGGTCACCGAAGTCACCTATCTCGGCGTGGTGCACGGCACCCTGGCGGCGCTCGAGCGGATGCTGCCGCGCGATCGGGGCGTGATCATCCAGATCGGCTCGGCCCTGGCCTACCGGGCCATCCCGCTGCAGTCGGCCTACTGCGCGGCCAAGCACGCGGTCCAGGGGTTCACCGAGTCGCTCCGCTCGGAGCTGCTGCACGACGGCAGCCGGGTGCGGGTGACCATGCTCCAGCTCCCGGCCGTCAACACGCCGCAGTTCGACTGGGTGAAGAGCCGGCTCCCCCACCGCGCCCAGCCGGTCCCGCCGGTCTTCCAGCCGGAGGTGATCGCGGACGCCGTGGTGTGGGCCGCCGGGCACGACCGCTCCGAGATGTACCTCGGCTGGCCCGCGGCCAAGGCGATCATCGGCAACCGGCTCGCGCCGCGGCTGCTCGACCGCTACCTCGGCCACACCGGCTACGCCTCGCAGCAGACCGACCAACCCGAGCGGCCCGGCCGGCCCGACAACCTCTGGCAGCCGGTCCCCGGCCCCTACGGCGCCCACGGCCGGTTCGACGCCATCGCCCGGCGCGGGAGCCCCCAGATCTGGCTGTCCGAGCATCGGGACACCCTGCTGGCGGCGGGACTGGGCGCGCTGGCCCTGGGCCTGGGCGCCCGAGGCCGGCGGCGGCGGCGGCGACATCAACGGTATTGACCTCAGGAGAGGCTGGAGAGCGACATGGCGGACACGGTCAGCGACTTTCTGCTCGAGCGCCTGAAGGCGTGGGGCATCCACCGGATCTACGGCTATCCGGGCGACGGCATCAACGGCATCATGGGGGCGCTCAACCGGGCGGACGGCGACCCCGAGTTCATCCAGGTGCGCCACGAGGAGATGGCGGCCCTGATGGCCTGCGCCCACGCCAAGTTCACCGGCGAGATCGGCGTCTGCCTGGCCACCTCCGGGCCCGGCGCGATCCACCTGCTCAACGGCCTGTACGACGCCCGGATGGACCACCAGCCGGTGCTCGCCATCGTCGGCCAGTCGGCCCGGCCGGCCATGGGCGGCGCCTATCAGCAGGAGGTGGACCTCGTCTCGCTGTTCAAGGACGTCGCCTCCGAGTTCGTCCAGCAGGCCAGCGTGCCCGACCAGGTGCGCCACCTGGTGGACCGGGCGGTGCGGATCGCGCTCGACCAGCGCACCGTCACCTGCCTCATCCTCCCGTCGGACCTGCAGGACATGGACGCGGTGACCGAGCCACCCCGGGCCCACGGCACGATCCATTCCGGCCTCGGCTACACCCGCGCGCGCATCGTGCCCCGGGACGACGACCTCGCCCGGGCGGCCGAGCTGCTCAACGCCGGCGAGAAGGTGGCCATGCTGGTCGGCCAGGGCGCGCTCGGGGCGACCGACGAGGTGCTCGAGACCGCCGACCGGCTCGGCGCCGGCGTGGCCAAGGCGCTGCTCGGGCGGGCCGTCGTGCCCGACGACCTGCCGTTCGTCACCGGTTCGATCGGCCTGATCGGCACCATGCCGAGCTGGGAGATGATGACCGAGTGCGACACCCTGCTCATGGTCGGCTCGAGCTTCCCCTACTCCGAGTTCCTGCCCAAGGAGGGTCAGGCGCGCGGGGTCCAGATCGACCTGGACGGCCGGATGCTGAGCATCCGCTACCCGATGGAAGTCGGCCTGGTGGGCGACAGCCGCGACACCCTGCGGGCGCTGCTGCCGCTGCTCCGGCGGAAGGAGGACCGGAGCTGGCGCGAGCGGCTGGAGCGGTCGATCACCCGCTGGTGGGAGGTGCTCGAGGCCCGGGCCAGGAACCCCGCCGACCCGATCAACCCGCAGTGGGTGTTCTGGCAGCTGTCCCCCCGCCTGCCCGACGGCTGCATCATCACCGCCGACTCGGGCTCGTCGGCCGACTGGTTCGCCCGCGACCTCAAGCTCCGCCGCGGCATGATGGCCTCGCTCTCGGGCAACCTGGCCACCATGGGCCCCGGCGTGCCCTACGCCATCGCGGCCAAGTTCGCCTACCCGGACCGGGTGGTGATCGCCTGCGTCGGCGACGGGGCGATGCAGATGAACGGGATCAACGAGCTCATCACTATCGCCAAGTACTGGATGCGGTGGGCCGACCCGCGGCTGATCGTGCTGGTGCTCAACAACCGCGACCTCAACCAGGTGACCTGGGAGCAGCGGGTCTTCGAGGGCGACCCCAAGTACGAGGCCTCGCAGGACGTGCCCGACTTCCCCTACGCCGGGTACGCCCGGTCGCTCGGGCTCGACGGCGAGCGGGTGGACCGCCCGGAGGCGGTGGGCGACGCCTGGGACCGGGCTCTCGCGGCCGACCGCCCGTTCGTGCTCGAGGCGGTGACCGACCCGAGCGTCCCGCCGCTCCCGCCCCACATCACGCTGCAGCAGGCCAGGCAGTTCGCGGCCTCCATGGTCCGGGGCGACCCCAATGCGGGCGACGTCATCCGGCGGTCGTTCCGCGACCTGGTCGAGAGCTACCTGCCGCACGGTCGCTGAGGGGGGCCACGTGCGGATCGACTTTCCCTATCCCGGGTACGAGGCCATCGCCGCGGTGGAGGTGCCGGACGCGCAGCTGATGGGCGTCTTCGGCCCCCGCGAGCTGCCCGGGGTGGACGAGGCCGCCGTGCTGCGCGACGGCTTCGCCCACCCGATCGAAGCGCCCCGGCTCCGCGATGCCGTCCGGCCGGGGGACCGGGTGCTCGTCCTGATCGACGACGCCACCCGGGCGACCCCCACGGCGCGCGTCCTGCCCTCGGTCTTCGAGGAGCTGGGCGCCGCCGGCGTGCCCGATGGCCGGGTCGAGTTCCTCGAGGCGCCCGGCAGCCACCGGGCGATGACCGAGCCAG
This sequence comes from Gemmatimonadales bacterium, assembly GCA_036265635.1. Lineage (GTDB taxonomy): Bacteria > Gemmatimonadota > Gemmatimonadetes > Gemmatimonadales > GWC2-71-9 > CAVVWJ01. The sequence continues at coordinate 1,162 of DATAOR010000228.1, read as the reverse complement.
AGCTCCGGGACAAGCTGGGCGAGCGGTACGGCCGCCATCGGGTGCACCAGCACCGGTACCTCGACCGTCGCTCCCTCCACGACTTCGGCCGGACCCGCGACGGCACCCCGGTGACCGCCAACCGGCTGCTGAAGGAGGTGGACTTCGTCCTCGGGGTGGGCTCGATCCTGCCGCACCGGATCAAGGGGTTCTCGGGCGGGGCCAAGATCGCCTTTCCCGGCGTGGCCGGCGCGGAAATGATGGAGCGGAATCAGTGGGAAGCCTCGATGCACATGTCGGTCACCGTGATGGGGGTGCCCGAGAACCCGATGCGCCTCCGGATGGAGGAGGCCGCGGCGCTGGCCGGCCTGCGCTACATCGTCAACGTGGTCTACGACGTCGGCCGGCGCGTGGTCGGCTGCTTCACCGGCGACGTGGTGGCGGCCCACCGGACGGGCTGCGTCCGGGCCCGCGAAGTGTACGGCGCGCATCTCCCCACCCGGGCTGACATCGTCCTGATCGACGCCCACTCGGCCGACCGCGATTTCTGGCAGTCGGCCAAGGGCGCCTACGCCGGGGACGTGGCGGTCAAGACCGGCGGCTCGCTCATCCTGGTGGCGCCCAACCCCGAGGGCGTCGCCAGCAACCACGCCAACGTGCTCGAGATCGGCTACCGGCCCCATGCCGAGCTGGTCCGCCTGGCCCAGCAGGGCGGCATCGAGGACCTGGTCGGCCTCGCCATCCTGGCCGACGTGGCCCAGATCGTGGACCGGGCCGACTGCATCATGGTGTCGCCCGGGGTGACGGCCGACGAGGCCCGCCGGCTGGGCTTCCGCTCCGCGCCCGACGTCACCGAGGCGCTCCGGCTGGCGCTCGAGCGCCAGGGCCCCGAGGCAACCATCGCCGTGATCCGCTACGGCGGGCACGTGCTGCCCATCGTGGACGACGAGGCGGCCCAGCTCAGCGCCGCGGCCGGCGGGCGGGAGGCGACGTGGCCGGCCTGACCAGCGCGCGCGTCCGGCGCGAGGGCGCCCGGTTCGCCCGGCTCAGCGCGGCGGACCGCCCGGCCGCGCCGGACGGCCGGGCGGCGGACGCCGTCGCCCTGGCGGACCAGCTCGAGCGGGCGCTGCTCGAGCGGGCCCGCGGCGAGGTCCGCTTCGACGCCGGCAGCCGGGCGCTCTAC
>DATAOR010000227.1:0-13062 GCA_036265635.1 Gemmatimonadales bacterium | reverse complement strand
CACCTCGGTCACCAGCACGCCGGCGCTGCCCACCAGGAACCGGCCCGGCTCGAGGTAGACCATGTAGCCGGTCGGCGCCAGCAGCGGCACCACTGCCGCCGCGAACCGATCCGGGTCCATCGCCGGCTCGTGACCGTACCGGATGCCCAGCCCGCCACCGATGTCGAGCACCTCGAGCGGGCGGCCGTCGCGCTCGATCCGGGCGGCCAGCTCCAGCAGGCGACCGATGCCCAGGCGGAACGGCTCCGTATCGGCCAGCTGGCTGCCGAGGTGCATCGCGAGCGTGGTCAGTCTTAGCCGGGGATGGTCGGCGATCAGTGCGGCCGCCGCCGGCACCTGGTCGGCCGGCACCCCGAACTTGATGCCGCTCTTGCCGGTGGAGATGTACGGGTGGGTGTCGGTGGTGACATCGGGATTGACCCGGATGCCGACGGCGACATCGGTCCGCTCCGCCTCGGCGATCGCGGCCAGCCGGCGAAGCTCTTCGACCGATTCCACGTTGAGGTGGCCGAGCCCGGCCCGTACGGCGGCCCGCAGCTCCGACTCGGCCTTGCCGACGCCGCTGAAGACGATCCGGTCCGGGCCGAACCCGGCCGCCAGGGCCCGGGCCATCTCGCCGCCCGAGACGATGTCGGCGCCGGCGCCAAGGTCACGCAGGATCCGGAGCACCGCCAGGGTGCTGTTGGCCTTGACGGCGTAGCAGATCCGGTGGGGCACCCCAGCCAGGGCGGCGTCCAGCACCCGGAACCGCTCCCGGATCGCCGCGGCGTTGTAGACGTAGACCGGTGTTCCCACCTCGGCCGCGATGGCCTCGAGCGGCACGGCGCCCAGGGACAAGGCACCGCGCCGCCGGGTGAGCCCGGCATCGGAGAATCGGCTGTCGGTCAATAGGCCTTGGCCCACACCGCCTCGGCCGTGCTCGGTCGTCCGCACCACATGCAGGTCGTCGGCGCCTCGGGCGAGCGGAACTCCTCGTCGGGCAGCACCCGGATCGTGGCCCTGGTCTGCTCCTTGATCTCGGCCTCGCAGTCGGCGCGGCCGCAGTAGCCGGCGTAGACGAAGCCGCCGTTGGCCTCCATGTGGGCCAGAAACTGGTCCCTGGTGGCCCCGCGGATGCTGTTGGCCTCGCGCCGGGCCCTGGCGGTCTCGAGCAGCTCGCGCTGGAACCGCTCCAGCTCCTGCTGGATCCGGCCGGACAGCCCGTCCATCGCCAGGGTCTCCTTCTTGCCCCCGGTCCGCCGGGCCATCACCACCGCCGACGCCGCCAGGTCCCGGGGGCCCAGCTCCAGCCGAAGCGGGACGCCCCGCCCTTCCCATTCGTAGTACTTGGCCCCCGGCTTCATCCCCTGACGGCCGTCCAGATGCACCCGCAGACCCGCCCCGGCCAGCTCGCGGCGGAGCCGGTCGGCCGCCTCGATGACGGTCGTTCGCTCCTCGTCGGTCCGATAGATCGGCACGATCACGACCTGGTACTGGGCCAGCCGCGGCGGGCAGACCAGACCGACGTCGTCGCCGTGGGTCATGATCAAGGCGCCCACCAGCCGGGTCGAGACGCCCCACGACGTGTTCCAGACGTGGTCGAGCTCGCCGGCCGCGGTCTGGAAGGTGACCTCGAACGCCCGGGAGAAGTTCTGGCCCAGATTGTGGCTGGTGCCGGCCTGGAGCGCCTTGTTGTCCTGCATCAGGGCTTCGCAGCTGTAGGTCCGGAGCGCGCCGGCGAAGCGCTCGCTGTCGGTCTTCCGGCCGGTCACCACCGGCATCGCCATCCACTCTTCCATGAACGTCCGGTAGACGCCGAGCATCCGCCGGGTCTCCTCTTCGGCCTCGGCCTCGGTGGCGTGGGCGGTGTGGCCCTCCTGCCAGAGAAACTCGGTCGTCCGGAGGAACAGCCGGGTGCGCATCTCCCAGCGGACCACGTTGGCCCACTGGTTGATCAGCAGCGGCAGGTCGCGGTAGCTCTGGATCCACTTGGCGTACATCGCGTAGATGATCGTCTCGGAGGTCGGCCGGACGACCAGCGGCTCCTCCAGCTCCTTGCCGCCGCCGTGGGTCACGACCGCGGTCTCCGGCGCGAAACCCTCGACGTGCTCCGCCTCTCGCGAGAGAAAGCTCTGCGGGATGAACAGGGGGAAATAGGCGTTCTGGTGACCGGTATCCTTGAACATCTGGTCGAGCGCGCGCTGCATCTGCTCCCAGATGGCGTAGCCGTTCGGCCGGATGACCATGCAGCCGCGGACCGGGCTGTAGTCGGCCAGCTCAGCCCGGGCAATCAACTCGTTGTACCAGGCGCTGAAGTCCGCCGCGCGGGTGGTGAGCGCCTTCGTCTCCGCCATTCGTGCTCCTCTACCGGGTTCTCTCCGCGGTCTCAGCTCTGCATCATCTCCCACACCCGTGCCACGGCCCGCTCGCGCGACACCGCCTCCTGCCCCTTGCCCCGCAGGTCCTTCACCATCACTTCGCCGCGGGCACGGTCGTCCGGTCCGATCACGACCGCCAGTCGGGCATGGCGCGCGTCGGCCAGCTTGAGCTGGCGCCCCACCGGCTGGGCACCCAGGGCGAACTCGGTCCGGACCCCGGCTTCGCGCAGCTCGTGCGCCAGGCTCAGCACGGCGGACACGTCCTCCTCGGTGATCGCGGCCAGGAAGACGTCGATGCTCGAGCCGTCGGTTGGGACCAGCCCCCGATCCCGGAGCAGCTCGCCCAGCACGACATCGCCCATCCCGAACCCCAGGGCGGGCAGATCGACGCCGCCCAGGGCCTCGAGCAGCTGGTCGTAGCGGCCGCCGCCGCAGATGGCGCGCAACCTCCTGCCCGCGTCGAACAGCTCGAACACGGTGCCGGTGTAGTAGGCCAGGCCGCGCACGATCGTGAGATCGACCTCGACGAACTGGCCAAGGCCCATGGCCTCGAGCGCGGCCACCACCTCGCCGAGCGGCCGGCCTGCGGCGGCTCCCTCCGGCACGGCCGCCAGGGCGGCCTGTACGGCCGGGAGCCCGCGAAGCGCGGCGATCGCGAAAATCCGGTCAACCGGCGGCCCCGTGATCCCGCCGTCGGCCAGCTGGGCCGTCAGGGCGGGCCGGTCCATCCGCTCGATCTTGTCCACCGCCTGGAAGGCGGCCGGCAGCTGACCCTCGCCCACCCCACTGCCGAGCAGCAGTGCGCGCAGAACGCGGCGGTCGCTCAGGCGAACCCGGACGTCGGTCGGTCCCAGGCCGAACGCGCGCATCACGTCCACCGCGAGCGCGATGATCTCGGCGTCCGCCAGCGGGCCGGGCTCGCCGATCAGGTCGCAGTTGAACTGAAAGTGCTCTCGAAGCCGCCCCCGTTGCTGCCGCTCGTAGCGGAACAGCTGCGGGATGGAGAACCAGCGGATCGGCTTCTTGAGCCCGTTGGCTCGGGCGGCGACCATTCTCGCCAGGGTGGGCGTCATCTCGGGACGCATGGCCACCTCGCGCCCGCCCTTGTCGGTGAAGGCGTACAGCTGCCCGACGATCTCGTCGCCGCTCTTGGCCGTGTACAGCTCGAGCGGCTCCAGCGGGGGGCCGTCGTACTCCTCGAAGCCGTACCGCGCGGCCACCGTGCGCCAGGTCCGGAGGATGTGGGTGCGGATCGCCAAGTCGGACGGATAGAAGTCCCGAAAGCCCGGCAGGGCCTTGGTTTGCATGGGGAGAACATAGTCGCGCTCCGACCCCTACACCACCTCCATGCCGAGCGCCGTCATGACGTCGCCGACGGTGTGGAACGAGCCGGTGACGAGCACCGTCCCTGCCCCGGCCTGGACCGTCTCCAGCGCCTCCCGGAAGTCGGGGATCAGGGTCCACGCCGCGCGAGCCGGCGGGCGGCATCGGTTGCGCAGCCAGCGGCGGAGCCAGACCGCGTTCCAGCCCCGGCTGGCCGCCGTTGGGGCCACCGTGAGGATCCCGCGGTCGATCACCTGATCCAGCTGCACCAGCATGTCGGGCCACTCCTTGTCCCCCAGGATCGAGACCAGCGCATGCAGCGGCCGCGGCGGGGCGAGCGGACCGAGCGCCTGGATCAGGGCCCGGATGCCGTCCGGATTGTGGGCCACGTCGAACAGCCACCTGCCCCGCCGATCGAGCCGCCCGGGCAGCCGGGCAGCGCCGAACGCCTGGTGGACGGCTTCGAGCGGTGGGCGGTACGGGGCCGGCAGTGCCATCAGGACTCCGAAAGCCACCGCCGCATTGCGCCGCTGATGCGGTCCCGCCAGGCCCAGGGGGCCATCCCAGTCGTAGTCCGGCGGCAGGACCCGCAGGTCCGGCCGGGCCCCGCCGTCCTGCCGCGCGATGGTGCGCCGGGCCTCCCGCCGAAGCACCTCCACCAATGCGGGATCGCGCTCGCCGATCACGAACGGCACCCCGGGCTTGGCGATGCCGGCTTTCTCCGCCGCGATCAGCTCCAGGGTGTCGCCCAGGTATTTCATGTGGTCGCGCTCGATCTTGGTCACCGCGCTCACCAGCGGCCGGAGCACGTTGGTGCTGTCCAGCCGTCCCCCCAGGCCAACCTCGGCGACGACGATCTCGGCTCCCCGGGCCGCGAAATCGGCGAACGCGATCGCCGTGGTGGCCTCGAAGAAGGTCGCCTTGCGCTCCAGGATGGCAGGGCGGAGCCGCTCGGTCCACATCGCCATCGCCGCTTCGCTGATGGGGACCCCGTCCACCCGGATCCGCTCGCGGAACGAGACCAGGTGGGGCGAGGTGTAGAGTCCCACCCGCCAGCCTGCCGCGGTCAAGGCGTCCGCCACCAGGGTGGACACGCTTCCCTTGCCGTTGGTCCCGGCGACGTGGATCGAGGGCACCACTTCGTGCGGGTTACCCAGCTCGCGCAGCAGCGCGCGGGTGGTGGCCAGCCCGAACTTGATGGTCGTGGTCCGGGGAAAGAGAAACTGGAGCGCCTGATCGTAGGTCAGCGGCATGGGCACTCGAGAGTAGGCGTCAGGGCCGAGGCCATGGTGCGTGCGCCGGAATGACGACGCCCCACCTGGCGGAGGCCGGGTGGGGCGGTCGCGCCGGGCGGGAGGAACTCAGCTCGCCTCGGCGTGCTCCGCCAGGGGCCGCTGGCCCTGCATGTGCCGCAGCAGGCGGGCGGTGGTGTCCCGAAGTGAGCCCCTGGGCACCACGTCGTCGACCTGCCCGTGCTCGAGCAGGAACTCCGCCGTCGGGAACCCCTCGGGCAGGTCCTGGCCGATGGTCTGCTTGATGACCCGCTGCCCCGCGAACCCGATCAGCGCTCCCGGCTCGGCCAGGATGACGTCGCCCTGCATGGCGTAGGAGGCCGACACCCCGCCGGTGGTCGGGTCGGTCAGGATCGAGATGTAGGGAATGCACTCACGGTGGAGCAGCGCGATCGCGGCCGAGGTCTTGGCCATCTGCATCAGGGACAGGACGCCTTCCTGCATCCGGGCGCCGCCCGAGGCGGAGATCAGCACCAGCGGCACCTTCTTCTCGTGCGACCGCCGCGCCAGCCGGGCGATCTTCTCGCCCACCACCGATCCCATCGAGCCGCCCATGAAGGCGAAGTTCATGACCCCGAGATTGATCGGCAGCCCGTCGAGCCTGGCCGTGCCGGTGTAGATCGCGTCGGCCTGGCCGCCCTTCTTCCTGGCCGACACCAGCCGCTCGGGGTAATGCTCGAAGTGGAGCGGGTCGGCCGATCGGAGATTGCCCCACAGCTCGCGCCAGCTGCCCGGATCGGTCAGCAGCTCGATGTAGTCCTCGGCCCCGATCCGGCGGTGGCGGCCGCACTCCGGACAGACGTTCAGGGCCTTCTCGAACTTCTCCCGCAGATCGATGTGTCCGCAGCCGTCGCACTTTTCCCACGCGTCCGGCGGGATTTCCAGCCGCTCGCGCTGCGACGTCCGAGGCTTGCGTTCCTTCTTAAACCATGCCATCACGGCCATAGGAGGTAGGGTTCGCCTGGGTGAAGGAGGCAGGGGAGCGCATGCAATCCATGCAATTTCGACGCGTCCCCGGCCAAACGCCAGACCCGACCTTGCAAGTGCTTGTCAGATATCTGGATAGCCTGCCTGCCTGGAGTCCCACGCGACCCGGAGCGCCAGCCCGAGACAGACCGAGCAGATGATGAAGAAGGACCCGCCGTAGGAGAAGAACGGCAGCGGAATCCCGGTGATGGGCATCAGGTTCACCGTCATGCCCACGTTCTCGAAGACGTGGGTGAACAGCAGGGCCAGGATGCCGAAGGTGACCAAGCTGCTGAAGCTGTCGGTCGCCCGCCGGGCGATCCGGAGTAGGACCAGGAACAGGGCCAGGAAGAGCGAGAGCGCGACCATGACGCCCACGAAGCCCAGCTCCTCGCCGACGACGGGAAAGACGAAGTCGGTATGCTGCTCCGGCAGGAAGGCCAGCCGCTTCTGGGGCCCCTGGGTGTAGCCGGTGCCGAACCAGCCGCCCGAGCCGATTGCCACCCGCGACTGGATGGCATGGTAGCCGGCGGCCCGGGGATCGGCCTCGGGGTTGAGGAAGGTGAGCAGCCGGTTCTGCTGGTAGGGCTGGAGTCGCTGCCAGAGGGGAAGGGCGATCGTCCCCATCGCCACGTTGGCAAACCAGAACGCCAGCGAGTCGTAGATGTACGGCCGCCACACCACCAGGAGACCGGTGAAGAGGATCATCCAGGCGCCCCAGGCCCAGTTGTTGAAGGCGAGCAGCAGGCTCAGGCCGGGCGACGCCACCAGGAACAGCAGCCGGGGCCGCACGCCCGACCAGAACAGCATCGCGAACGCGATCCCGATGAACACGATCGCGCTGCCCAGGTCGGGCTGCTTCAGCACCAGCAGGAACGGGATGCCCACGATCAGGCCGGGTACCAGCAGGTCCCGCAAGGCCCGGGGCGGCTCTCTCCGGCTCGACAGGTAGCGCGCCAGCATCAGCACGGTGGCCACCTTGGCGAACTCCGACGGCTGGCCGATCTGGTGGCCCCCGATCGAGAGCCAGCTGTGGCTGCTCAGGGCGGTCCCCGCCCCGGTGCCGACCGCCAGCACCACGACCAGCAGCATCAGGCTGAAGAGGTAAAGCGCGGGGGCCAGCCATTCGAGCAGCCGAAGGGAGAGGTGGAACACGGCCGATCCCACCACGACCCCGATGCCGAACCAGAAGAACTGGCGGTACCACACCCCGGCGGCGTGGGTGGGCACATCGGTCTGCCCGGCGGAGTAGAGCGTGAGCAGCCCGAACGTCATCAGGCCGACGGCCACGACCAGGAGCGACCGATCTACCTCGGCCAGCTTCATGGCCGGCCGCCCGACAGCCTGGTGCTGTCCGCCCGCTCGCGCGCCTCGGCCGAATCGGGATCGAGCTCGATTGGCCGAGGCGCGGAGTCGACCGGACTGGCCTCGTCGAGCAGGACCTTCATCTTGATGGTGCCGGCGGTGTCCGGTCCCAGGATGTAGCGCCGGAGCGCCCGTACCACGTAGGGGGCCACCACCGTGCCGTGCTCGGCGAACTCCATGATGCCGCCGACCACCAGCTGGGGCTTGTCGGCCGGGGCAAACCCGATGAACCAGCCGTGGTCCTTGCCGTGCGGGTTCTGGGCCGTGCCGGTCTTGCCGGCGACGGCCAGGTCGGTATGCCGGCTGGCGGCGGCGGTGCCTCGCTCCACCACGGCGATCAGGGCCCGGCGGAGGCCGTCCAGCTGCGCCTGGTCGAGCCCCAGGTCGCGCGGCCGGGCGGCCGCCGGGCGGACGATGTAGGGCGAGGCGGCGTGGCCGTTGCCCGCCAGCCCCTCGTAGAACCGCATCATGTTGACCAGGGTCTGGGTGTTCTCGCCCTGGCCGATCGAGAAGTTGAGCGTGGTGGCCGGCGGGCTCCAGTGGCGCGGGCCGTACAGCCGGTCGAAGTACCCGGTGGAGGCGGGATAGATGGGCGAGACCTCGTTGACCAGGTCGATGCCGCTGGGATCGCGGAATCCCATCAGGACGCCGTCCTGGACGATCGCCTGCAGTCCCAGCCTAAGCCCGACCTGGTAGAAGTACACGTCGCAGCTCGAGGCCACCGCGCCGACCAGATCGAGCGAGCCGTGCCCCTCCTTTTTCCAGCAGCGGAACACCCGGTTGCCCAGTCGCATGCCGCCCCGGCACGGCACCGGCATCCGGGTGTCGAGCCCGATCAGTCCGCGCTTGAGCGCCATGGCGGCGATGGCCAGCTTGAATGGCGAGGCGGGCGGGTACCGGGTCTGGATGGCCCGGTTGAGCAGTGGCTTGGCCTCGTCGGTGTTGAGCGAGCGCCAGAGCGCCGAGGAGATCCCGCCGACGAAGGCGTTGGGATCGTAGGTCGGCGCCGAGTAGAGCGCCCGGACCTCGCCGGTGGGAGTCATCGCGATTATCGCGCCGCGGATCCCCGGCGGCCAGATGCTGTCGATGAACTGCTGGAGGTCGAGGTCGATCGTAGTCTGGATCGGGCGACCCGGCGTGGGCGGCAGCGAGGCGGTGCCGGCCTCTTCCCGCACCAGCCGGCCCCGGGCATTGACCTCGATGTAACGGACGCCCTCGTTGCCCCGGAGGCTGTCGTCGTACTGTCGCTCCAGGCCGGCCTTGCCCACGATCGAGCCCAGCCCGGCGCCGGGATAGCGGTTGGCGGTCAGGTCGGATTCGGTCACTTCGGAGACGTACCCGACCAGATGGGCCACCGCCTTGCCGGCGGGATACATCCGCTTGGGCTCGGCCTGGATGACCAGTCCCGGCAGGACCGCCCGGTGCTCCTCCAGGCGGGCGATCGTCTCGTAATCGGCATCGCCCATCACGACCACCGGCTGATAGCGCGCGGCGGCGTACCGGCGCAGGATCTCGGGCGTCTCCGAGGTGTCGAGCGGGACGACGCGGCCCACCCGCGCCAGTACGGCCAGGAGCGAGTCACGATTGGGTGCCAGCAGCTTGACCGAGTAGCCGGGGACGTTCTCGGCGATGATCCGGCCGCTGCGGTCCAGGATGGCTCCGCGCGGCGGCGTCAGGGCGATCGGCCGCAGTCGGTTGGTCTCGGCCTTGAGCTGGAACTTGTCGTGCTGGATGATCTGGGTGCGGAAGAAGGCGCCCGACAGCACGAGGAACGCACCGATGAGGACCCAGCGGGCCAGATCGGCCCGCTCCCGTACCCGGTAGGAATCGAAACCGTTCATCTCACGCGTCCAGCCGGATGGAGAACCACTCCCGGAACACTACCAGCATGACCAGCGCGAACAAGGCCGTGGTCAGCGCCTGGAGCGGGCTGTAGACCGCCAGCTCGGTGAAGAGCGACCGGTCCCCGCCACCGCTGGCGGCCAGCACCAGCAGGTCGCGCAGCCAGAGCCCGATGGCCACGAAGCCGGCATTGATCAGCGGATTGTCGGCGAAGAAGACCGCCCGGGTCCACGAGGCGAAATAGCCGACCACCGTGTGCGCCAGGGCGCCGGCGCCGAACCGGGCCGGCGACAGGGCGTCGGCCGCCAGGCCGATCACGAAGCCGAACAGGGCGGACGCGCCGGGACCGCTCCGCATGGCGAACAGCATCAGGGCCACGAAGGTGAAGTCGGGGGTGGCCCGGGAGTCGCCCAGCCTGGGGCGCAGATAGAACTGCAGCACCACCAGGCCCAGCATCACCGCCGCGAGCTGGAGGCGGTTGGCCCGGGCCGGGATCATCGGGCGGTATCCCGGCCGGCGGGCACCGGGGTGGCCGGTGCGACGCCCGCCGGCGCGACACCAGCCGGCGGGCCCGGGCGGGCGGGCGTGGCTGGACGCGGCCCCGCTGGCGGCTTGGCGGCCCCGCTGTCCGCCCGGACCGGCGGGCGGGGCCGGACGCGGGTGGTGTCACGCCGGGCGGCCGCCACCGAATCCGCCCGCTCGGCCCGGGCCGCCTTGACGGCCTGCGCCACCGAGTCGGCCAGGCGGGACCGCTCGAGCGAGTCCCTCCGCTGGGCCGCCAGCACCGAGTCGCCCGGAAACGCCCGCCCGAGGTCGCCGGCCGAGGAGAGCAGCACCAGCACGTGGGCCGCCGAGCCGGGATTGGCGGCCGGCCGGAGCCGGTAGACGCGCTCCCAGCCGGCCTCCTCGCGAACCACCCCGGTCACGGTCCCGACCGGAATCCCCTTGGGATAGACTCCGCCCAGACCGGAGGACAGCACTACCGTCCCGATCGGCACCGAATCGCGATAGGGCACCCCGCGAAATTCGAGCGCGGTCTCTCCGGCGCCGGACGGCGCGACCACCCCGGCGGCGTTCCCGTTCACGGTGAAGGCGCTGACCCGGAACTCGGGGTGGGCCCAGGTCATCACCACGCTGGTCCATTCGGCCGAGTTGAGGACCACGCCGATGAGGCCCTCGGGCGCCACCACGGGGTCGAACGCCTCGACGCCCTCGCGGGAGCCGGCACTCAGCAGCAGGGTGCGTCCATCGGTGGCCTGGGACTCGTGAAGCACTTCAGCGGCGACGTAGCGGGTGCTCAGCCGGCGGCGGAGGGCCAGCAGCTGGCGCAGGCGTTCGTTTTCGGCCATCAGGGCGGGGAGGCCCTGGGCGATCCAGGACGCAGAGTCGCGCTGGGCGGTGATGGCCCGGAACCGCTCGCGGCTGGTCTTCCCTTCTTCGGCCCGGACCTGGAGCCAGACCAGCGGGGCCAGCACCGTCTCGCGGAGGCCGGCCGCGACGCTCAGGCCCACCTCCGACGGGGCGAACAGGCCCACCAGGGACAGCGCGACGCAGCCGACGAACATCGCGGTGTCCCGGCGCGTGTACGAGCGTTCCGACGCGCTGGCCATGCTCAGTTGGACAGGACGCTGCGGTATTTCTCGTAGTCGTCGAGAATGCGTCCCGTGCCGCGCACCACGCAGGTGAGCGGATCTTCGTCCACGTGGATCGGGAGACCCGTCTCCTGCGCCAGGAGGATGTCTAGCCCGCGGATCAGGGCGCCGCCGCCGGTCATCACGATGCCGCGGTCCACGATGTCGCTGGCCAGCTCGGGCGGGGTGATCTCGAGGGCGCGGCGGACCGCGTCCACGATCTGCTGAATCGGCTCCTGCACGGCCTCGCGGATCTCGGTCGAATGGACCCGCACGGTCTTGGGGATACCCGAGACGAGGTCCCGGCCCTTGACCTCCATCTCGCGCTCCTCCCCGGTCGGGGCGGCCGAGCCGATCTTGATCTTGATGGCCTCCGCGGTGGGCTCCCCCACCAGGAGGTTGTAGTTCTTGCGCATGAACTGGACGATGGCCTGGTCGAGCTCGTCGCCTCCGGTGCGGATCGAGGTATCGGACACGATGCCGCTCAGGGCGATGACAGCGATCTCGGTGGTGCCCCCGCCGATGTCGATCACCATGTTGCCGGTCGGCGTTTCGACCGGCAGCCCGACCCCGATGGCGGCGGCCATCGGCTCGGCCACCATCAGCACCTGCTTGGCCCCGGCGGTTTCGGCCGAGTCCCGGACCGCCCGCCGCTCGACCTCGGTGATCCCCGACGGGACGCAGACGATGACCTTCGGCTTGACCCGGAAGACGTGCTTGTCGATGATGGTCTTGAGGAAGTACCGCAGCATCTTCTCGGTGACGTCGAAGTCGGCGATCACGCCGTCCTTGAGCGGCCGCACCGCCACCACCCCGTCTGGCGTCCGACCCAGCATCCGCTTGGCTTCGAGCCCGATGCCCTTGATCCGCCCCGTCGCCTTCTCGATCGCCACCACCGAGGGCTCGTTGAGTACGATCCCCTCGCCTTTGACGTAGACCAGCGTGTTGGCCGTGCCCAGGTCCACCGCGATCTCGTTCGCGGGGAGCCAGGACGTCCAGTTCAGGTTCGGGATTTTGATCATGTGGCCGCGAGGCGCATGGGTCCCAAGGTAAAAGGGCGCTGGTAGATCGGGAAGCGGAGCGGGCTATCGCCCCGTGCTGCCGAAGCCGCCGGCGCCGCGCTCGGTGCCCGGCAACTCGGCCACCGCCCGGAACGTCACCGGCTCCACCCGGGCGATCACCATCTGGGCGATCCGCATTCCCCGGGCGACCTCGAACGGGTGCCCACCCAGGTTCACCAGCATGATCATCAGCTCGCCGCGGTAGTCGCTGTCGATCGTGGCCGGCGTGTTCGGCAAGGTGACCCCGTGGCGGAGAGCCAGGCCCGATCGTGGCCGGATCTGGCACTCGAACCCCTCCGGGACCGCGATGGCGAAGCCGGTCCGGAACAGTTTCCGCTCCATCGGCGCCAGCGACCCGTCTTCCGCGCTGGCGACGTCGTAGCCGGCCGAGCCCGGGGTGGCCCGGCTGGGCAGCGCCAGGTCGCCCGCGTGGGGCAGCCGGGTGATCAGCACCTCGGTCACAGGACCGAGGCGACGTCGCTCAGCGGAAGCCGGAAGGCCTCGGCAACGCCCGGGTACACCACCTTGCCCTCGACCACGTTGAGGCCCAGGGCCAGAGCCGGGTCGGCCTTGCAGGCGGCACGCCACCCGAGCTTGGCCAGCTTAAGTCCATATGGGAGCGTGGCATTGGTCAGAGCCAGGGTCGAGGTCCGGGGGACCCCGCCGGGCATATTGGCGACCGCGTAGTGCAGAATGCCGTCGACGAAGTAGGTCGGCTTCTCGTGGGTGGTCGGTTTGATGGTCTCGACACAGCCCCCCTGGTCCACCGCCACGTCGACGATCACCGAGCCCGGTTTCATGGTCTTGAGATCGGCTCGCTTGACCAGGTGGGGCGCCTTGGCCCCCGGCAACAGGACCGCCCCGATCACTAGGTCGGCCCGGGCGATGGCGGCCAGGATGTTGTGCCGATTGCTGTAGGCCGTGTCCACGTTGGCGGGAAGCACGTCATCGAGATAGCGGAGCCGGTCGAGCGAGATATCGAGGATGACTACATGCGCGCCGAGCCCCGCGGCCATCTTGGCGGCGTTGATCCCCACCACCCCGCCCCCGATGATCACCACCTCGCCCGGGGCCACCCCGGGCACTCCCCCCAGCAGCACGCCGCTGCCGCCGAACACCTTCTCGAGATACTTGGCCCCCTCCTGCACCGCCATCCGGCCGGCCACCTCGGACATCGGGGTCAGCAGCGGGAGCTCGCCGCTCGGCAGCTGCACCGTCTCGTACG
>DATAOR010000226.1:0-1706 GCA_036265635.1 Gemmatimonadales bacterium | reverse complement strand
CGTAACCTCAGCGGGGCGTGGATCAAGAGTCAGAAGGTCGTGATCGAGAAGGGGAAGATCACGGAATACCGGGTGCTCCTGAAGGTCAGCTTCGTGCTGCAGGACTAGGCTCGGTCGCCGGCATTCCAGGGAAGGGAAGGTCTCCGGTGCGCATCCTCGGCTTTGATCACGTTCAACTGGCGATGCCTGCCGGCGGCGAAGCCGAGGCTCGGCGGTTCTACGGCGAGGTGCTGGGCCTGGAGGAGATCCCCAAGCCCGCCGCCCTCGCCGGGCGCGGCGGCGCCTGGTTCTCCAGCGGGGACGTGGTGCTGCACCTCGGGGTCGAGCCCGATTTTCGGCCGGCGCGCAAGGCGCATCCTGCCCTGCGGGTCGAGGGGCTGACCGGGCTCATCGTCCGTTGTGTCAACGCCGGCTTCCCGGTCGAGCGCGACGTTCCGCTCCCCGGGATGGAACGGATCCGGGTGGCGGACCCGTTCGGGAACCGGATCGAGTGCATCGAGGTGCACGACGCGGCCAGTCGAATCGGTGGGCAAGAGCCCCAAGGGTAAAGTTCACTCCCGTTTCGAACGATTCGTCAGGCTGGGTTCACGAAGGGCTCATGCATGGTGCCCTAGGATGGGTGACACCCGGAGCCTGCGGTCCATGCGGTACCGCTCCACTCGGTGGATTCGGTGGTCCCGGGCTAACTGTCCGGGGCGTTCCTTGGCGGATCACATCGTCTACACCGAGTCGAACGGCCCCAGCCTGATCAACCAGGTGGCCGTGCGCCATCCCGACGGCACGGGCTATCGAGTCCTGACCGCGCCCGATTCGCTGTTCGTGGCGCCGCTCATCTCGCCCGACGGGCGCCGGATTGCGTTCAGCCACTACCAGGACGGTACCCTGGACCTCTGCGTCATGAACTCGGAGGGCGCCGGCCGGCTGCGGCTCACCGATACGCCCCAGGCGAACGAGACTGCCGCCGACTGGACGCCCGATGGGGCGACCATTCTCTATGGTGAGGCCACCGCGGCCTGGTATCAGGTCCGGCCGGATGGCAGTGACCGACACGAGGCGAGCATTCCGGCCGACGCGGACTCGCCCAGGATCGCCCGGGACGGCAGCGCCGTCACCTTCTTCGCGTTCAGGGACAACCAGATGGACGTGTTCACCGCCGGGCTCGACGGCTCGAACGTGACCAACCTGACGGGCGGAGCCGGCTTGAACTTCTGGCCATCCTGGTCGCCGGACGGCAGCCGCATCGCCTTCGTCAGCACCCTGGCCAACACCGAGAAGTACTACGACCTGTACAGCATGGCCCGCGACGGGTCTGATGTCCGCGTCGTGGCGCGCGGGGTGGGCCCGTACCCGGCCTCGTGGTCGCCGGATGGTCGAGAGCTGGTGTTCGCCCGGGGGGATCTCTTCGTGGTCCAGGCGGACGGGACCGGCCTCCGCAACATCACCAACACACCAGAATGGATCGAGGAGTACCCTAACTGGAGCCCCGTGCGCTAGCCGGGCCCGGCAGATACTTCGCCGTCCGGCTCTCCGGCTCGCCGGCCACCTCACCCGGCGTACCCTCCGCTACGATTCTCCCCCCTTCCTCGCCGGCCCCCGGACCCACGTCGATGACCCAGTCGCTCTGGGCCACCACGCTCATGTCGTGCTCGACCACGATCACCGTGTTGCCCGCGTCCACCAGCCCGGACAGCTGAGTCACCAGCTTC
>DATAOR010000225.1:0-3595 GCA_036265635.1 Gemmatimonadales bacterium | reverse complement strand
GCGCAATTGAGGAGGCAATCAATGATCAGCCCCGGATGTCGGCTCATCTTGCTCGGTGGCGGACTGCTCGCCACGTCCCCGGTCCTGACCCAGGCGCAAAGTCGCGACACTGCCGCAGTAACCGCGATCCGCGCCGGGCGTCTAGTCGACCCGACGACCGGCGTCGTGGCCCGGGACCAGGTGATCCTGGTGCAGGGCCAGAAGATCACCGCCGCTGGCCCGAACGTCGTCGTGCCGGAGGGCGCACCGGTGGTGGATCTCTCGCGGGAAACGGTGCTGCCCGGCTTGTTCGATGCGCACACCCACCTCTGCATGACCGTCCGGATGGACCGCGATGCCGGAAACTACTACTACACCACGCTCAATGACCCCGTTGCCGCTCGTGCAGTAGACGGCGTCGTCAACGCTCGCGATATGCTGCAGGCAGGCTTCACGACGGTCCGCGACGTTGGTAACGAAGGAGACTATGCCTGCAGTGCTGTGCGCCGAGCTATCGAACAGGGCCGGATCCCAGGGCCCACGCTGCTCAATGCCGGGCGAATCATCGCGCCCTACGGCGGACAGTTTCAGCTTCAGCCCGACAAGAAGGGACAACTGGGCGAGCCGGAGTATTACTTCGCCGATACCCGGGATGAGTTGCTGAAGGGCGTGCGCGAGAACGCCCACTACGGCGCGCGGGTCATCAAGCTGGTCGTGGACGATCAACCCTACATATACTCGATCGAGGATATCCGCTTCGTTGTCCAGGAGGCGAGGCGGATGAACCTAAGAGTTGCCGCGCACGTCTGGACCAAGGAAGGCGCCCATAATGCCGCCACCGCAGGGGTGGCTTCGCTCGAGCACCTGAACGGCGTGAGCGATGAAGACCTCGCCGTCGCCAAGAAGAACGGGGTCGTCGCGGTCTTTACCCCATTTCCGGAGTGGGTGCTTCGCAAGTTCCGCGACAGCGTGGGGGCCGAGAAGGAGTACCAGCAGGAGATTGACCGGCTGCGCGCCGGAATGAGGGCGGGCATCACGATCGCGTTCGGGACCGACGAGACGTTCGCCTTGCCTGGCTATGACCGGGGTACCCTGGCGATCACCTGGGTGGACAGCTACAAAGCCGCCGGCATGCCCGCCAAGGCGATCCTTCAAGCGATGACGATCAATGCCGCGAAGCTTCTCGGTGTCGAGCGTGAGCGCGGCGCGATCCGACCCGGCCTCGCAGCCGACATTATCGCTGTCCCGGCCGACCCGACCGACGACATTGCGGTGCTGAAGCAGGTGAACTTTGTGATGAAAGATGGCCGAATCATCAGGCGGCCGTGACGGCAGGTAGGAGGCGGCCGTGACGGCAGGTAGGCACCGACGTCTCCTGCTCCCTACCCAGCCGGCCTTGGTCAGGCAGGCGGCGGCAATGCCATGGTGGTCCCGGAATCGAGGGCGACCTGAAATGTGGGGCCTGTCGTGCGGATCGTCCGGCCCAGCCTCTGGTTGCCCCGCGGCTCAATCGGTGTGCAGCCGGAGCCGATCGGTGGCCCGCCGCCGAAGGGCCGGGCCGGCGCCTGAGGTCCCCTCGTGCCGGAACTCGAAGTGGGCCGGGTCGAGCACCCGGCCGGCCGCCGGCTCGGCCGGCCGCCCGAGCCGGCGCTCCCAGACGATGTCGGCCATCGTCGCGGCCTGAATCCAGACGTTGGGCGGGATTCCGGGGAACAGGTGGGCTGACGCGGCTCTAAGCCGCGCCTCGCGCGGACGATCACTCGTGGGGGTATCGGTGCCGCTCATCGGTGGGCCATCGGGGCAGGTCGGTTCTGGTCGGCCAACGCATGGTCTGGGCGGCCATTGCACGGTTCTGGGCGGCCCTCGCACGGTTCTGGACGGCCATCACCCGGCGCTGGGCGGCCATCACAAGGGTTGGCGATCGTCGCCCGTGAGTTCAATCTAGGCCGGACGGCTCGGTTTCGCCGCCCGCCCAGTCCCGCGGCTCGAGCATGGCCATGAGCCGAGCCTCGAACCCATCCGGCGGGTAGACCGGGGCATAGTCCCAGGCCGCCAGGGGCGGCAGGCTCATCAACACACTCTCGATCCGGGCCTGGGTCTGGAGCCCGAACAGGGTGCCGCGGTCGTGCACCAGGTTGAACTCGACGTACCGACCCCGTCGGATCAGCTGGAATCGCCGTTGCCGCTCGCCGAACGGCAGCCCCCGGCGACGGGCCACGATCGGCTCGTACGCCACCGGCAGCACGCCGCCCACCTCCAGCAGGAAGGCGACCAGCCGATCGAAGGCCAGGCCGCTGTCGCCGTCGCGCAGGTTGTCGAAGAAGAGGCCGCCGACTCCCCGCCGCTCGTCGCCCCGGTGGCTGTTCACGAAGTAGTGATCGCACCACTCCTTGAACCGGTGGTGGAAGCCGGGATGGTACCGGTCGCACACCGCCTTGAGGGTGCGGTGAAAGTGCACCGCGTCCTCGGGGAATGGATAGGTGGGCGTGAGGTCGGTCCCGCCGCCCAGCCAGGCGTCGAGGGTCCGGCCGCTCTCGTCGGTCAGGTCGAAGTAGCGCACGTTGAGATGCACGGTCGGGACCATGGGACTTCGCGGGTGCACCACCAGGCTGACGCCGGTGGCGTAGAAACGGGCGTCCTGTCCGGCGGACACCCGGCCGCCGAGCCGCTGCACCGCCCCCGCCGGGAGGACCCCGCTCACGGCCGACCGGTTGATGCCCGCCTTCTCGAAGGTCGCCCCGTCGCTGAGCACCCGGGCCACCCCGCCGCCGCCCCCGGGCCGGTCCCACCGGTCCTCGCGAAACGTGCCGCCCCCGTCCAGCCGGGTGAAGAAGGCGGTGGTCTCGTCGTGCAGCCGCTGCATCAGCCCTGCCACCCGCTCCCGCATCGCCGGCGCCGCCGTCATCCCGGCCACTCCTTGACCGCGTCCACGAAGGCGCGGGCGTGGGCCACCGGCACGTCGGGACTGATGCCATGGCCGAGGTTGGCGATGTGCCCCCGCCCCCCGAAGGCCTCGAGCATCGCCCCCGTCCGGGCTCTGATCTCGGCTGGGTCGCCGTAGAGCCAGCTGGGGTCGAGATTGCCCTGGAGGGCCACCGGCCGTCCGGCCAGCCGCTCGCGGGCACGGGCGGCGTCGGTCTGCCAGTCCACCCCGATCACGTCCGCCCCGGTGGCGTCGGCGATCTCCTCCAGCGCCCAGCCGGCCCCGGGCGCAAAGGCGATCACCGGCACCCCCGCCTCCCGCGCGATCCCGGCGGCCTCCGCCAGATAGGGCAGCGCGAACTCGCGGAACTCCCGGGGGCCCAGCGCGCTGGCCCACGAGTCGAACAGCTGGACCGCCTGGGCGCCGGCCGCGACCTGCGCCTTGAGGAACGCGCCCACCGCCCGGGCCAGGCGGCCGAGCAGCTGGTGGGCCCGGACCGGATCGCGGATCAGCAGGCGCTTGGCGTGGGTGAACGCCTTCGAGCCTTCGCCTTCGACCATATAGCTCATCAGGGTCCACGGCGCGCCGGCGAAGCCGATCAACGGCACTCGGCCCTCCAGCTCCCGGCGCGCCAGCCGGATGGCCTCGAGAACGTAGCCGAGATCGTCCTCGGGCACCGTGTCGTGCAGTCGC
>DATAOR010000224.1:0-4734 GCA_036265635.1 Gemmatimonadales bacterium | reverse complement strand
CGGTACTGCGCCAACAACTGTCCCTACAAGGTGCGCTACTTCAACTGGTACAAGTACAACGAGATGGCCTGGCCGGCGCCGCTCCACCTGCAGCTCAACCCCGACGTCACCGTCCGGGCCCGCGGGGTGATGGAGAAGTGCACCTTCTGCATCCAGCGGATCCGGGGCGCCCAGAACCAGGCCCGGCTCGAGGACCGGCCGATCCGGGACGGCGAGTTCACCACCGCCTGCGCCCAGGCCTGCCCGTCCGACGCCATCGTGTTCGGCGACGTCCGCGATCCGGGCAGCCGGGTCACCGCCATCAAGCAGGACCCGCGGGGCTACCGGGTGCTGGAAGACACCAACGTGCAGTCGGCCGTCACCTATCTGGCCAAAGTTCTTCACCCGGTGGAGGGCTGAGTCATGGCCGCCATTGCCCGACCCAAGGCTGCCGCGCGCCCCCCCGAGCTGATGATCAGCCAGACCCACGCCGACGTCACCCGCGACGTCGTGGCCACGCTCGATCCGCCCAGCCGCGGGTACCTGCTGCTGCTGGCCTGTGCGGTCGGCCTGTTCCTGGCGGGGTTGCTGACCTTCCTCATCCTGGTGAAGGACGGGCTGGGCCACGCCGGCTACAACCCGCCAATCTTCTGGAGCGTCTACATCACGACGTTCGTGTTCTGGGTCGGTATCGGGCACGCCGGCACGCTCATCTCGGCGATCCTGTTCCTGTTCCGGAGCCCGTGGCGGACGGCGGTGTATCGCTCGACCGAGGCGATGACCGTGTTCGCGGTCATGACGGCTGCGCTGTTTCCGATCATCCACATCGGCCGCCAGTGGATCTTCTACTGGCTGCTGCCGTACCCCAACCAGCGGTGGCTGTGGCCCAACTTCAAGTCGCCGCTGATCTGGGACGTGTTTGCCATCTCGACCTACTTCACGGTCAGCTCGACCTTCCTGGTGTTCGGCCTGATCCCCGACGTCGCCGCCGTGCGCGACAAGGTGACCGGGTGGCGCCGGACGGTCTATGGGCTCACCTCGGCGGGCTGGCAGGGCACCGACAACCAGTGGCGGCACTACTCCCGGGCGTACCTCTACCTGGCCGCGCTGGCCACGCCGCTGGTGCTGTCGGTCCACTCGGTGGTGAGCTGGGACTTCGCCGTGTCGATCGTGCCCGGCTGGCACGGCACCATCTTCGCCCCCTACTTCGTGGCCGGGGCCATCTACTCCGGCATCGGCATGGTGCTCACGCTGATCATCCCGCTCCGGCGGGCGCTCCGGATTGAGCACATGATCACCGACTACCACTTCGACAACCTGGCCAAGCTGACCCTGCTGACCGGCTCGATCCTGCTCTACGCCTACGGCATGGAGTATTTCGTGGCATGGTACAGCGGCAACACCTTCGAGCAGACCACGTTCTTCCGGCGGGCCTTCGGGCCGATGTGGTGGGCCGGCTGGACCATGATCATCTGCAACGCCTTCGTCTCGCAGCTGCTCTGGTTCCCCAAGATCCGCACCAACCTGACGGCGCTGTTCGTGATCTCGATCTTCATCAACATCGGGATGTGGTTCGAGCGCTACGTCATCATCGTGTCCTCGCTCAGCAACGACTACATCCCCTGGGCCTGGGCGGTGCTGAATCCGACCTGGGCGGACTGGGGCATCCTGGCCGGGTCGTTCGGCTGGTTCGGGATGTGGTTCCTCCTGTTCGCCAAGAGCTTTCCGATCGTCGCCATTCAGGAGATCAAGGAGATGATCCCGATGCCGCGGAAGCGGGGCGGGGGAGGAGGGCACCACTGATGGCTCGGCTCCTGAAGTCCCGGCGTGCGCCGGGCGTGCTGGCCTCGTTCGCCCAGGTGGATGCCGCCACCGACGCCATCCGGGCCCTCAAGGCCCGAGGCCACCGGAACATGGTGGTCTACTCGGCGGCGCCCAACCACGAGATCGAAGAGGCGCTGGACCACTCGGTCAGCCCGGTGCGGCTGATCACCCTGATCGCCGGCCTGACCGGCTGCGCCGCGGGGTTCGGCATGACCATCTGGATGTCGCTCGACTGGCCGACCATGGTGGGCGGGAAGTCGATCGCCTCGATTCCGCCGTACGTGGTCATCGCATTCGAGCTGACCATCCTGCTCGGCTCGCTGGCCACGGTGGCCGCCGTGGCCGTGTTCAGCCTGCTGTGGGGCAAGCGCGGCATCGCTTACGACCCACGCTTCAGCGACGACCAGATCGGCATCTTCGTGCCCGGCGGGGCTGACCAGCAGGGCGCCGTGGAGCAGCTGCTCCGTTCGGCTGGTGCGCTGGAGGTGCGCCGTGAAGCAGCCTGATCCGGCCGCGGGCCGTACCGTACCCCGTGGGCCCGCCCTGCGACTCCGGGCCGGGCGCGGGGGGTGGGCCGCGGCACTGGCCGCGCTGGCCCTGGCCACGACCGGGTGCGACGTGTGGTACAACCGGGTCCCGTCGCCCGACGATCTCTGGCACGTGGTCCCCTGGTTCGACCACATGATCCAGGCGAAGTACATCCACCCGTACCAGACCGCCGCCGTGCCGCGCTACACCCCGGCGGGCACCGTGCCGGTGACGGGTGGAGAGCCGGATTGGTCGGCCGAATGGACCACCGGGAAGACCACCACGGCCGACGCGCTCAAGAATCCGTACGCGCCGGCGGCCGGGGACAGCGGCAAGGCTTCGCCGCCCGGACCGGCCATCGCGGTGATTCCCCGCGAGGTGGAGGCGGCCGGCGACACCATGTTCCAGAACTACTGCGCGGTCTGCCACGGTACGGCGGGCGACGCCAAGGGTCCGGTCTCCTCCCGGATCGGGGCGCCGTCCCTCCTGACCGGCCGCGCCCGGGCGTATTCCGACGGGTACCTCTACAGCATCATCCGGTACGGCCGAGGCGTCATGCCGCGCTATGGGGATAAGGTGTACCTGCCCAGCGAACGCTGGGCCATCGTGAACCACATTCGGAAGCTGCAGGGCCAGGTGCCAGCAGGGCCCGAGGCGGCCGGGGCCAGCGCCGGTATAGCGCCTGGTCCCAGCGCGACGGGCTCGACCGGAGAGAGGCCTCGATGAGCCCGACGATTCGTGAGCGGCTGGCCCAGCGCGCCGTCGCCGGCCGGTACGGCCTCTTCCTGGGCGCGGGCGGCGGCCTGTCCATCCTCGGCCTCCTCCTCATCCTGATGAGCCTCGGCGCCGGACAGAGCGTGCGCGTCTGGCAGATGATCCACGTCAACTGGCTCTACTTCACCGGCCTGGCCGGCGGCAGCGTGGCCCTGGTGGCGGTGCTCAAGATCAGCAACGCCAAGTGGGCGGGCATGATCGTCCGGTTTGCCTCGGCATCGGCGGCATTCCTGCCGGTCTCGCTGGTCATGCTGGTGCTCATCTTCACGGTGGGATACCCCGCGGTCTATGGCCCGATGACCGCCATGCTGCACGAGATGCCGCACGGCAAGGCGGTCTGGCTGTCGCAGCCCTTCATGTTCGCCCGGCTCCTGATCGGGCTCAGCTTTCTGACCCTGCTGGCCTACCGTCTGGTCCGGGCCGACATGGTGCCGGATCTGCTGGCCGTGCGCGGGGTGGTCCCGACGGCCCGCCGGGCGCTGTACGACCGGTGGACCCGGGGCTACGACGGCAGCCCCGAAGCCGGCCTGGCCCAGCAGGTCCGGATCGGGCGGCTGGCGCCCGGCTACGCGGTGACCTACAGCTGGGTGTTCACCCTGATCGCCTTCGACGGCATCATGGCGCTGCAGCCGCACTGGTTCTCCAACCTGCTGGGCGGCTTCTACTTCATGGGATCGTTCCTGGGCGCCCATATGCTGCTGGCGCTGATGACCATCTACGGCGCGTCCCATCTCGGCGTGGCCGACCTGGTGAGCCCCAAGCAGCGGCACGACCTGGGCAAGCTGTGCTTCGGCTTCACCGTCTTCTGGACCTATCTCATGTGGGCCCAGTTCCTGGTGATCTGGTACGGCAACCTCCCGGAAGAGACTGGATTCGTCTTCACCCGGCTGTGGGGGCCCTGGCTGCCGATCGGCGAGCTGGTGCTGATCGGGATGTTCGTGGTGCCGTTCTTCGGGCTGCTCGGCGTCGCCCCCAAGAAGGTCCGGGTCACCCTGGGCTTCTTCGCCACGATCAGCCTGGTGAGCCTCTGGCTGGAGCGGTATCTGCTGGTGATGCCCTCGATCACCCCGCTCCCCGGACCGAAATTCGAGATGCCGGAGATTGGCCCGACCCTGCTGTTCATCGGGCTCTACCTGCTGACCTACGCCCTGTTCGCCCGGACTTTCCCGATGATCTCGCCCCGCCTGGCCGAGATCACGCTCGATCGGGAGCGGGGCCATACCAGGGCCGACATGGGGGGGGAATTCGATCACGAGGAGAGCGCCCGGGACTACGTGGCGCCCGAGGCGATCGACCGGCGGGGCAAGCCGAGAGCCTGACGCGGCGCCGCGCCGATCGGGCGGAGAGCCCACAGCAAGGGGGGGCATGCCGCGAGGCATGCCCCCCTTTCTTCTTGGCCGGTGCGACCGCTTGGCGGTCCGACTGCTTGGCGGTCCGACTACCTGGCCGGTGCGACCACCTGGCGGTGCGACCACCTGGCGGTGCGACTACTTGGCGGTGCGACTACTTCGACCGCAGTTCCGCGTTGAGCCGCCGGATCATGGCCCGAAGGCTGTCGGACGGCAGGTCGCCGGTAATCGCCAGCATGCGGTCGCCTACCTGCATGGCCATGGCGTGGCCGCCATCGGG
>DATAOR010000223.1:0-2431 GCA_036265635.1 Gemmatimonadales bacterium | reverse complement strand
TGGCCGCCGGCGGGCGGCCGCCGCGCTACTCGACCAGGTACGGCGGGATCGACGCCTTCAACGCCAAGATGACGGTGGAGCGGCAGCATCTGTCGCTGGAGGAGGTCAGGGCCGAGCACCACCGGGTGCATGCCCGGTTGCTCGAGTACGTCGCGACGCTGCCGGAGGCGCTGCTCGATGCGGGCAGCCGGGTCCGCCGGCGGCTCAGGCTCGACACCTACGGCCATTACCCGCTGCACACCGCAGCCATCTGGCGCTGGCGGCAACTCGGGTCGGCGGGGCAGGGCTGGCGACCTGAAGGCGGGCGACCTGAAGGCCGGCGACCCGAAGGCGGGCCCAACCGGGCGGAGCCCGGCTAGGACCGGCTGTGGCGGCCACTGGCACTACACGTCCAGATTGCTCACGTACTTGGCGTTCCGCTCGATGAACTGTCGGCGCGGCTCCACCTCGTCCCCCATCAGCTCATCGAACAGCTTGGAGGCCTCCACCGCGTCCTCCATGGTGACCCGGAGGATGGTGCGGGTGGCGGGGTCCATCGTAGTCCGCCACAGCTGCCCCGGGTTCATCTCGCCGAGACCCTTGTAGCGCTGGATGTTGACGCTGCCCCGGCCGTCACCATTGGCCAGCCGCTTCGAATAGTCGTCCCGCTCGGCCTCGGTGTAGGCGTAGAACTCTTCCTTCCCCTTGGCCACCCGGTAGAGCGGCGGTTGGGCGATGTAGACATAGCCGGCCTCGATCAGCTCCTGCATCTGGCGGAAGAAGAACGTCAGCAGCAGGGTCCGGATGTGGGCGCCGTCCACGTCGGCGTCGGTCATCAGGATGATCTTGTGGTAGCGGGCGTCGTCGAGCTTGAAGTCATCGCGCACCCCGGTCCCCACCGCCGTGATGATGGCCCGGATCTCCTCGTTGCTCAGGATCTTGTCGATCCGGGCCTTCTCCACGTTCAGGATCTTGCCCCGGAGCGGCAGGATCGCCTGGAACTGCCGGTCCCGCCCCTGCTTGGCGCTGCCGCCGGCCGAGTCGCCCTCGACCAGATAGATCTCGCTCACGGCCGGGTCGTCGATCGAGCAATCGGCCAGCTTGCCCGGCAGGACCGCGTTTTCGAGCCCCGACTTCTTCCGGACCAGATCGCGCGCCTTGCGGGCGGCCTCGCGGGCGCGGGCCGCGCTGACGGCCTTCTCGATAATGTTGCGCGCCACCGGCGGGTGCTCCTCGAGCCAGCTGCCCAGCTGCTCGTTGACCACCGCCTTGACGATCCCCTCCACCTCGGAGTTGCCCAGCTTGGTCTTGGTCTGCCCCTCGAACTGGGGCTCCCGGACCTTCACGTGCAGCACGCAGGTCAGGCCCTCGCGGATGTCCTCGCCCGACAGGGTGAAGCCTTCCTTCTTGAGAAAGTCCCGCCGCTTGGCCACGTCGTTGATGGTCCGGGTCAGGGCGCTCTTGAAGCCGGTGAGGTGGGTGCCGCCCTCGTGGGTGTTGATGTTGTTCACGAAGGTGAAGGTGTTCTCGTTGTACCCGTCCTCATACTGCAGCGCCAGGTCCACCTCGACGTCGTCCTTGGTGGCGCTGAAGGCGATCGGCTTGGGATGCAGCGGCTTCTTGTTCCGATTGAGCCACTGGACGAACTCGGTCAGGCCCCCCTTGGCGAAGAAGGTCTCCTCCTTCTTCTGGTCCTGCCGCTCGTCCTTGATCGTGATGGAGATGCCCTTGTTCAGGAAGGCCAGCTGGCGAAGCCGGTCCGCCAGGGTGGAGTAGTGGAACTCGAGCACCGTGAAGATCTCGGGGTCGGGCTTGAACCTGATCGTGGTCCCGGTGCCGCGGGCCTTGCCCAGCGTCTCCAGCTTCTTGACCGTCTTGCCTCGGACGAACGCCATCCGGTAGCGATTGCCGTCCCGGTCCACCACGGCCTCGAGCCGCTCGGACAGGGCGTTGACCACCGAGACGCCGACGCCGTGCAGCCCGCCCGACACCTTGTAGGTGTTCTTGTCGAACTTGCCGCCGGCATGGAGCACGGTGAGCGCCACCTCGAGCGCCGGCAGCTTCTCGGTCGGGTGCATGTCCACCGGGATGCCGCGGCCGTTGTCCTGGACCGTGATCGAGTTGTCGGCGTGGATGGTGACGTTGATCGTGTCGCAGTATCCGGCCAGCGCCTCGTCGATGGCATTGTCCACCACCTCGTAGACGAGATGGTGCAGGCCGGTCTCGCTGGTCGACCCGATGTACATCCCGGGGCGCTTGCGGACGGCCTCCAGACCTTTCAGGACCTGGATCGAATCGGCTTTGTACTGCGGCGTACCGTCGACGACGGCGGTTTCGTTCTTGGCCATAGGCTCCGTCATTTGAGGCTGGGGCCGCCCGGCACCCAGCGGATTTCCTTCACCCGTCCGGTCCGCCCCGCGTTCAGGCGGGCGAGAATGCGGGGGGTCATCAG
>DATAOR010000222.1:0-12753 GCA_036265635.1 Gemmatimonadales bacterium | reverse complement strand
AACTTCATCGCCTCGAGGATGATCGGCTTGTCCTCGTCGCTCAGCGTGTCCCCGGTGCGGGTCTCCTTGAGGCCGATGGCCGCGCCGATGTCGCCGGCCAGCACCTCTTCGATCTCGTCCCGCTTGTTGGCGTGCATCTGCAGCAGCCGACCGACCCGCTCGCGCTTGTCCTTGGTGCTGTTGTACACGTAGCTGCCGCTCTTGAGCGAGCCCGAGTACACCCGGAAGAAGGTCAGCCGACCGACGTACGGATCGGTGGCGATCTTGAAGGCCAGCGCGCTGAACGGCTCGGCGTCGGCGGCGCAGCGCTCGACGAAGGTCTCGTCGTGAAGCGGCAGGTGGCCTTTGATCGCCGGGATGTCGATCGGGCTCGGGAGGTAGTCGATCACCGCGTCGAGCAGCGCCTGCACGCCCTTGTTCTTGAACGAGGCGCCGCACAGGACCGGCACGATCGCGCCGGAGACGGTCGCCTTCCGGATGGCACGCTGGATCTCCTCGAACGATAGCTCGGCGCCGCCGAGATACTTCTCCAGCAGCTCCTCGTCGTGTTCCACCGCCGCCTCGATGACCTCATGGCGAGCCGCCTCGACCCGCTCGCGGTACGCTTCCGGCACCGGCATCTCGGTGAAGGTCTTGCCCAGGGTCTCGTCGTCGAACACGAACTCGACCCGGCGGAGCACGTCGATGTGCCCGGTGAACAGCTCGCCCGAGCCCACCGGCAGCTGCAGCGGGTAGGCCTTCTTGGTCAGCCGGTCCCGGATCATGGCCAGGCAGCGGTCGAAGTCGGCGCCGACCCGGTCCATCTTGTTGGCGAAGATGATCCGGGGAACCCCGTACCGGTCGGCCTGGCGCCAGACGGTCTCGGTCTGGGGCTCGACCCCGGCCACCGAGTCCAGCAGGGTGACGGCGCCGTCGAGCACCCGGAGCGAGCGCTCCACCTCGACGGTGAAGTCCACGTGGCCGGGCGTGTCGATGATGTTGATCCGGTACTGGGTGCCGTTCCGGACCCAGAAGCAGGTCGTGGCGGCGGACGTGATGGTGATGCCGCGCTCCTGCTCCTGCTCCATCCAGTCCATCGTCGCGGCGCCCTCGTGCACCTCACCGATCTTGTAGTTCTTGCCGGTGTAGTAGAGGATGCGCTCGGTCGTCGTCGTCTTACCGGCATCGATGTGGGCCATGATGCCGATGTTGCGATAGCGGTCGAGCGGAGTTTGGCGCGCCATATGCCGAGTCGTGTCCAATTCTGTGCGAAGGGCTGCCGGTCGGGGCCAGCGGACTCCCGGAAACTCACTGCCTGCACGTCCTGCCTGCCACCTTTGCGAGTCGGATCCGCCTGAGACACCGCGCCCAGCGCTAACGAAAAAGCGGGGCGACCGACCCGGGGACGCCGACGGACGGCGGTTCCGGTGGTATCGCTCCGCGCGCATCCGGGCTTCGGCCCAGGATGGGGGGATCCAGAGGTTCCCCACGCGTTGTCTTCGGAGGATCAGAGGTGGCGATCGGCGTTCCGCCCACGGCTTCGAGCGGTGCCCGGCCTCGTCACGTGACCCGATGTAATCGGCGGCTGCAAAACCGCCAAGCCATGCAAAACTAGCGGGGTTGCCCCCAGTGTCAACCCCAAGACACAGAACGGTATCGGGCCCGGAAACGGGTCGGGGCGCCTGGCCCCAGGCGCCCCGACCACCCCTTCGACCTGCTCACCCTACCAGCGATAGTGAGCAAACGCCCGGTTGGCCTCGGCCATCCGGTGGGTGTCTTCCTTCTTCTTGATGGTGTTGCCCTCGCCCTTGCTGGCCAGGATCAGCTCCGCCGCGAGGCGCTCCGACATGGTCTTCTCGGTCCGGGCCCGGGAGAAGCTGATCAGCCAGCGCATGGCCAGCGCGGTCCGCCGATCCGGCCGCACCTCGACCGGCACCTGGAGCGAGGCGCCGCCTACCCGGCGGCTCTTCACCTCGAGGGTGGGCTTGGCGTTGTTGACCGCCTGCTTGAAGACCGACACCCCCGGCTGCCCGGTGCGCTCCTCGATCAGGTCCATGGCCGAGTAGA
The DNA here is from genome assembly GCA_036265635.1 of Gemmatimonadales bacterium. Taxonomy (GTDB): domain Bacteria; phylum Gemmatimonadota; class Gemmatimonadetes; order Gemmatimonadales; family GWC2-71-9; genus CAVVWJ01. Next base: position 10,707 of record DATAOR010000222.1, on the reverse strand, counting down.
AGATCCCCTCGGCCACGCTCTTCTTCCCCTCGAACATGAGGTTGTTCACGAACTTGGAGACCGTCTGGCTGTCGTACCGCGGATCGGGGGGGACGGGACGCTTCACCGCCTTGTTGCGCCGGCTCACTTCTTCGCTCCCGCGCCGCCGGCGGCCTTGGGCCGCTTGGCGCCGTACTTCGACCGGCTCTTCCGGCGGTCGTTGACCCCGGCCGAGTCGAGCGTGCCGCGCACGATGTGGTAGCGGACGCCCGGCAGGTCCTTCACCCGGCCCCCGCGGATCAGCACGATCGAGTGCTCCTGCAGGTTGTGACCCTCACCCGGGATGTAGGCCGTGACCTCGAAGCCGTTGGTCAGCCGTACACGGGCGACCTTCCGGAGCGCCGAGTTCGGCTTCTTGGGCGTGGTGGTGTACACCCGCGTGCAGACGCCACGCTTCTGCGGGTTGGACTTGAGCGCCGGGGCCTTGTCCTTGGCCTCGACGATTTTCCGGCCCTGCCGGATGAGCTGGTTGATGGTCGGCATAACCCTGGAGCTGGAGAACACGCTGAACCTGCATCGACACCGCGACCGCCCCCTCGGGGCGTGCCCCGGAGCGACCCCCATCCGGGGGAGACCGGCAAATGTAGAGGGCGCTCCGGGTTAGGTCAAGTCGCCCGAGAGCTCGGGCACTGGGTCTTGGCCCAGTGCCCGAGCCCGCCCGACCGGAGCGCCGTAAGCCCGCCCATCCTCCTCCCCCTCCAACGCCTCCCGCTTTTTGCCCCGGCGGGCGGCTTTTTGACACGTACCCACGGTCCCGACCCGGCCACCAAACCCCAGGTGCCATAGCTGGTTGGCCGCTCTGTCCGTTCGGCCCCCATCTTGCCCAACCGTGAGCGCCGCCCCTCTCCAGGCACCACCCGAAGGTCGGAGTTCTCGTGACGCTCGCCCGCTCCGCAGCCCTGCTCCTGTCCGCCATCCTGGCCGCTGGTCCGGCCCAGGCCCAGCGTGCGGACCAGGCCGGGCGGGCCTTTTCGGATCTGGTCCGAAACAGCGAGATCGGCACCGGCCTCTTTACCATCTATTTCAAGCACGACAGCATCTTCCTCTCGCTCCGGCCGAGCCAGCTCGACCACGACTACCTGCTGGTCACCCAGGTGGCCCAGGGCATCGGCGACCTCGGCCTCGATGGCGGGACCTCGCTCCGCTCCGATCTGGTGCGCTTCCACCGCGAAGGCGACCGGCTCGAGCTGTGGGCCGTCAATCCTCATCTGGTGGCGCCGGCCGGTACGCCGATGGCCCGGACCGTGGCCTACTCCTTCGGCAGCTCGGTGGTGCAGTCGTTTCCCATCGCGGCGGTCCGCGACACCAGCGAGATCGTGGTCAATATCCTGCCCTTCTTCCTGTCCGACTGGGCCGACGTCGGCACCGTGTTTCAGACGGCGCTGGCGCAGCGCAAGCTGAGCGGGAGCGTGTCGCTCGACGAGAAGCGGTCCAGTCTCCAGTTCGTCCGGCTGTTCGGCGGCAACCTCGAGGCGGAAGTCCGGCTCACCTTCCAGACCCCCCGGAACCTCGGACTGGAGGCCGTGGCCGACTACCGGGCCATCCCGGTGGGAATCCACTACTCCCTGCGCGAGGTCCCCGCCGTCCCCATGCGGCCCCGGCTGGCGGACGACCGGGTCGGCTTCTTCGTCACCGCGGTAAAGGACTATGCCCGCGACACCGCCGACAGCTACTTCGTCCGCTACATCAACCGCTGGCGGCTGGAGAAGCGCCATCCCGGCGCGCCGCTGAGCGAGCCGGTCCAGCCGATCACCTACTACATCGACCGGACCGTGCCGGTCGAGTGGCGCCCCTACGTCCGAGCCGGGATCCTCGAGTGGAACCGGGCCTTCGAGGATGCCGGCTTCCGCGACGCCATCCAGGTGCTCGATGCGCCCGACGACAGCGCCTGGAGCGCGGCCGACACCCGCTACTCCACCGTCCGCTGGACCGCCACCAACGCCGCGCCCTACGCCATCGGCCCAGTCACGGTCGATCCCCGGAGCGGCGAGATCCTCAACGCCGACATCCTCATCGCGGCAAGCTGGGTCCAGCGCTGGCGGGGCCAGTCCGGCCGCTATGTCGCCCCGGTGGCGGCGGCCCGCGCAGCCCTGCAGGATGACTCGTCGGCCTCGTCGATGGCCGGCGCGGCGGCTGACGCGGCGGCCGCGGGCGCCTGTCGCTACGCCGATGCCCTGGGCGAGCATGGCGCCCTGGTGGCCGCGGTGATGGCGTCGCGAGGCGAGATCCCCGCCGGGGGCGAGCCCGGCCAGGCTTACGTCGGCCAGGCGCTCAAGGCCCTGGTGATGCACGAGGTCGGACACACCCTCGGGCTCCGCCACAATTTTCGCGGCTCGGCGGGCGCCAGCGCGGCCCAGCTGGCCAACCGCGCCTGGACGGCGGCCCACGGCTTCGGCGTGTCGGTGATGGACTACAGCCCGCCGGCGCTGGCGCTCGACGGCGCTCGCCAGGGCGATTACTACTCTCCGACCATCGGCAGCTACGATCGCTGGGCCATCACCTACGGCTACGCCGACGTCGCTGCCGGGCCGGTCCTCCACACCGCGTCCAAGGGCTCGGGTCCCGAGGCGCCGGCCTGGACGCCGGAGGTCGAGGTCAACGGGCTCCGCGCCATCGCGTCCGAGGCGGCCGACCCGGCCCACCTCTATGCCAGCGACGAGGACGCCGGCTTCGGCACCCAGGGGCTCGATCCGACGGTCAGCCGCTACGACCAGACCGACGATCCGCTGGGCTGGGCCCGCGGGCGCGTCGGCCTGATCAACGGCCTGTTCGATTCGCTGGAGACCCGGGTGGTGGCGCCGGGCGAGAGCTACGACCGCCTCCGGAGCACGTTCACCGACCTGCTCAACGACCGCTGGTACGCCCTGCTGGTCACCACCAAGTATCTCGGCGGCGCCACCACCTCGCGCGACCACCGCGACGACCCGGGCGCTCGGCCGCCGGTGGCCAACGTGCCCGCGGCTCAGCAGCGGGCCGCCCTCGCCTTTGTGGCCGAGGCCGGGCTGGGTGAGCAGGCTTACCGGTTCCGCCCCGCCCTGCTCAACCGGCTGGCGACCGACCGCTGGATGCACTGGGGCGCCTCGCCCGGCTCGGCCGGCCGGCCGGACTTCCCGCTGCACGAGTGGGCGCTGACCCAGCAGGGCTCGCTGCTGGGACAGCTGCTCGACCCCGCGGTGCTGGCCCGGATCCGCGACGCCGAGCTCCGCGCCGAGCCGGGCGAGGCGACCCTGGGCCTGCCGGAGCTGTTCGGCACGCTCACTCGGTCGATCTGGTCGGAGATCGGCGCCGGGGTCAGCGGCCGCACGGTCCGGCCGCGCAACGTGACCTCGGTTCGGCGCGACCTGCAGCGGCTGCAGCTCAACCTGCTGATCCAGCTCGCCGTCAGTCCGCCGGGCGGCACGCCGGAGGACGCCCGCGCCCTGGCCCGGATGACCCTGGTCGGGCTGGGCGGCGACCTGGATCGCGCGCTGGGGGCGCCCCGGACCGAGCTCGATGAGTACACCCGTGCCCACCTGGCCGACGCGCGCGAGCGGATCGGCCGGGCGCTCGATGCCCAGATGATCCAGACCACCACCTTCACGAGGTAGCAGGCCATGCTCTCTTCCGAGCCGACTCCCCTGGTGCAGACGGCCGTCTACATGCTCGGCATTCTCGCCGGCTATCTGCTGCTGACCCAACCGGAGGAATGGGACCGGGTCCGGGCGACGGTCCGCGAGGCCTGGTCCAGGCGGCTGCCCCGGGACTGAGCCGGCGGGGGGTGGTAGACTTCCCCCATGCCGGACCCCGACGCCGCCGTCCCGCTTCGCATCTCCTCCCTTAGGAAGACCTACGGCGAGGTCGTCGCCGTGGACGGCATCGACCTCAGCCTTCGCGCGGGCGAGTGCTTCGGCCTGCTCGGGCCCAACGGCGCCGGCAAGACCACCACGATCGAGATCTGCGAAGGTGTGACCGCGCCCGACTCGGGCGAGGTGGTCATCCTCGGCCTCCGCTGGGGCAGCGACGACGACTTGCTGCGCCAGCTGCTCGGCGTCTCGCTGCAGGAAACCCAGTTCTCCGAGAAGCTCACGGTGCTCGAGACGGTCCGGCTGTTCCGGAGCTTCTACCGGCGCGGCCCGCCCGGCGAGTCGGTGCTCGACCTGGTCCAGCTGGCCGAGAAGCGCGGCGCCCGGGTCGGCCAGCTTTCCGGCGGGCAGCGCCAGCGCCTGGCGCTCGCCTGCGCCCTGGTGGGCGAGCCGGAGCTCCTGTTCCTCGACGAGCCGACCACCGGCCTCGATCCGCAGTCGCGCCGGCAGCTGTGGGAGCTGATCGAAGGGTTTCGCGCCGGCGGCCGCTCGATCCTGCTCACCACCCACTACATGGAAGAGGCCGAGCGGCTGTGCGACCGGGTCGCCATCGTGGACCACGGCCGGATCATCGCGGAAGGTACGCCGCGCGAGCTGATCGCCGGCCTGGGGGCCGAGCACGTGCTCGAGTTCGCCACCGGAGCCGGCAGCGAGCTCGATCCGACCGGGTTTGCCGCGGCCGGGCTGGGTCCGCCGACCCGGCAGGACGGCAGCTGGCGGCTCCAGGTGTCCGAGCTGCACCAGGCCATGCCGACGGTGCTGACCGAGCTCCGTCGCCAGGGCGTCCAGCTGTCCGAGCTGCGGACCCACTCCGCCACGCTGGAGGACGTCTTCGTCGCCCTGACCGGCCGGCAGCTCCGTGACGGCTGAGCCGGTCGGGGCCCGGCGGGGGTGGCGGGACCATCCGCTGGTGCAGCTCACCCTGGTCCGCTACCGCGAGTTCTACCGCGAGCCCGAAGCCATCTTCTGGGTCTTCGTCTTTCCGATCCTGTTGACCGCCGGCCTGGGGCTCGCCTTCCGGAGCCGGGCGCCCGACCGAACGCCGGTGGCGCTGGTGGCCAGCGCCGGCGCCAACACCCTGGCCGAGCGGCTGGCAACCCGGCTGGCGGCGGACGACGGCCTCAAGCTCCGGCGGCTGAGCGATTCAGCTGCCGCCCGCGCGCTCCGGGCCGGCGACGTGGCGCTGGTGATCGCGCCGACGCCCGCGGGGGTCGAGTACCGCTTCGATCCCGAGCGCCCCGAGGCCCGGGAGGCCCGGCTCCGGGTGGATCAGACGGTGCAGCGGGCCGCCGGTCGGGCCGATCCGGTCGCGGCCCGCGACCTCGCCGTGAGAGAGCCGGGCGCCCGCTACGTCGACTTCGTGGTCCCGGGCCTGCTGGGCATGAACCTGATGGGCAGCGGCATCTGGGGCATCGGGTTCGCCATCGTCGATGCCCGGCGGAAGCACCTGCTCAAGCGGCTGGTGGCGACCCCGATGTCGCGCAGTCAGTACCTCGCCTCGTTCGTCCTCTCCCGGCTCACCTTCCTGGTCCTCGAGGTCCTCATCCTGCTGGGCTTCGCCCGCCTGGTATTCGGAGTGCCGGTTCGTGGCTCGCCCGCGGTGCTGGCCGGCGTCTGTCTCCTCTCGGCCCTCGCGTTCGCCTCGCTCGGGCTGCTGCTGGCGGCCCGGCCGCGCACGGTCGAGGGGGTCTCCGGCATCATGAACGTGGTGATGCTGCCGATGTGGATCTTCTCCGGCGTGTTCTTCGCCTCGTCCCGGTTTCCCGACGCGGCCCAGCCCTTCATCCGGGCTCTGCCGCTGACCGCCGTCATCGACGCCCTCCGGGCGACCATGCTGCGGGGCGCCGGGGCCGGCGAGCTGTTGCCGGAGCTGGCCGTGATCGGACTCTGGCTGGTGGGCTCCTTCGCGCTGGCCGTCCGGCTGTTCCGCTGGCGGTGAGCCGCCACATAGGGTAACGTGTGGGGCGATCCGCCCACACGATTCCCCACCGTTCGAGGTCCCCGATGTCTCCTCGCCCCGTCATCCGGGCGCTCGCGGCCGGCTCCGTGCTGCTGGCAGCCGCCTGTGCCGACCAGAATGAGCCGGTGGCGCCGACCGGCGCCGCCGCCGCGCTTCAGACCGACGTGCAGCAGCCCGTGGCCGGTCCCAACGCCCTGGCCCGAGCGGTGCCCGGGTTCGGCGGCTTCTTCTACGATGCGGCCGGAACCCCCACCATTTACCTGACCCCGGGAGGCCGCCGGGCCGACGCCGAGCGGGCTCTGTCGCCCTACCTGGTGAGCGCCGGGATCGCGCCGGACCGGATCCAGGTCAGGGCCGGCCGGTTCAGCTGGGCCGAGCTGGAGCGGATGCAGGGGACGGTCACGGCGGAGGCACTGGGGCTTCCCGGTGCGGTCTACGTGGACGCCGACGAGGCGGGCAATCGAGTCACCATCGGGGTCGAGCGGGGCCGCGGCGCCGCCGTTCGGGCCGCCCTCGGCCGGCTGGGGTTGCCGTCCGCGGCGGCCACGGTGGTGGAGACGGACCCCGTCACCTTCGCGGTGGCCGCCGCCGCCCCCACGCTGCAGCAGCGGGTCCGCCCGCTCGAGGGCGGCATCCAGATCAACTTCCCCGGCTTCCTCTGCACCCTCGGTTTCAGCGCCAACGACGGCACCCAGCGCAGCTTCATCACCAATTCCCACTGCACCAACGTGCAGGGCGGGGTGAACCAGACCCCGTACTGGCAGCCGCTCCAGTCGGTGGACGGGATCAAGATCGCCACCGAGGTCGAGGACCCGACCTACCGCGCCATCGCCGGGTGCCCGTCGGGCCGGGTGTGTCGCCGGTCCGACGCCTCGCGCGCGCGCTACAACGTCACCGCCGCGCAGGTGGCCTTCGGCAAGATCGCCAAGACCGCCAAGCCGGCGAAATCGGCCTTGACCATCACCGGCCAGTTCACCATCACCGCGGAGGGCGAGGCCGTGGTCGGCCAGACGGTCAACAAGGTCGGGCGGACCACCGGATGGTCGCAGGGTGGCGTCGCCGCGACCTGCGTCAACACCAACGTGAGCGGCAGCAACATCACCCAGCTGTGCCAGGACTTCGTCAACGCGACGGTCGGCGCCGGCGACAGCGGCTCGCCGGTCTTCCGAATCTCCTCCGGCACCAATGTCCGGCTGCTCGGCATCCTGTGGGGCGGCAGCGGCACGCAGACCTTCGTGTTCAGCCCGCTCAGCAACATCGAGTCGGAGCTGGGCCCGCTCACGACTCATTGAACGGCGCGGCCGGCGGCCAGCCCGCCGGCCACCGAAGTGATGCTTCCGCTCACTGCCCTGACCTTCGCCGCCGTGCTGCTGCCTGACTCCCTCTGCTTCCGCGTGGAGGCGCCGGCCACCGTCCCCGCCGGGGAACCCGTGCCCATCGTGCTCCGGCTGACCAACCGGACCGCCCGGGCGCTGACCCTGACGCTGCAGGGCCGCCCCCTGGCCTACGATGTCACCGTGACGTCGGCGGACGGCGCCCCGGTGTGGCGCCGGCTGGAGGGCGAGGTGGTGAGCGCGATTCTCGCCGTCCGGACGCTCGAGCCGGGAGCTTCTCTCACCTTCGAGGCGGTCTGGAACGGCCAGGATCACGGCCGACCGGCCCACCCCGGCCGCTATCTTGTGGGCGGCCGGCTGCCCACCGACAACCCGAGCGGGCTCATCGCGCGGCCCGCCGAGCTGCGGGTGCTCGCGGTCCACCAGGAGTAGGATGACCGCCACTACGCCGCTCCCCACTCGGCTCGACTCCGACCCCGCCGGCCGGCTGCCTCGCCGGCTGGGCCCCTGGTCCACCGGTGCGGTCACGGTCGGAATCATGATCGGGAGCGGCGTGTTCCGGGTGCCGGCCGCCGCCGCCGCCCAGAGCGGGAGCGCGGAGGCCATGATGCTGGCCTGGGTGGTCGGCGGACTGGTGGCGCTGGCGGGCGCGCTCGCCCTGGCGGAGGTGGCGGCCCTGTTTCCCCGGGCCGGCGGGATGTACGTCTACCTCCGTGAGGCCTACGGCCCCATGGTGGCGTTTCTGTTCGGCTGGGTCTACCTGGTGGTCATTCCGGCGGGGGCCGGCGCCATCGCCCTGGTGTTTTCGGAATACCTCGGCCGGCTGGTGCCGCCCGTGGCGGGCCACGTCCGGCTGGTGGCCAGCGGGCTGATCATCGGTCTGGCGGCGGCCCAGTACCGCTCGGTCAGGTTCGGTGCCGGGATCCAGAACGTCTCCACCGCCGCCAAGGTCGCCGCCATCCTGGCCCTGGCGGCCGCGGCCTTCGTGCTGGGGCCGCCGGGCGGCGCCTGGACCGCCCGGGAGACCCTGCACCCGTTCACGGGAGGCGGGTTCGGCCTGGCAATGGTGACCGTGCTGTGGGCCTACAACGGCTGGCAGGACGTCACCTGCCTCTCGGGTGAAGTCATCGAGCCGCAGCGAACCCTGCCGCGCGCCCTGGTGGGGGGCACCGCGACGGTGATCGCCGTCTATCTCCTGCTCAACGCGGCCTACCTCAAGGTGCTGTCGCTGAGCGAGGTGGCCGCGTCTCCCCTGGTGGCCGCCGACGCCGCGGTTCGGGTCGTCGGGCAGGCGGGCTCGTCGCTGGTGGCCGGGCTGGTCTGCCTGGCCACCTTCGGCTCGCTCAACGCCGTGCTCATGGCCATCCCCCGGGTGTTCTGGGCCATGGCCGACGACGGGCTGTTCTTTCGCTCGGTCGCGGCGGTCCATCCCCGGTTCCGCACGCCGCACGTGGCCATCGCCGCGCTGGCGGCGCTGTCGGTCCTCTATCTGGCGCTGCAGAGCTTCGAGCAGCTGATCGAGGCGTTCATCCTGGCCAGCCTGCCGTTCTGGGGCCTCAGCGTGGCCGCCGTCCTCGTGCTCCGGCGGACCCGGCCCGAGCTGCCGAGGCCTTATCGGACGCCGGGCTATCCGGTGGTGCCGCTCTTCTTCGTGGCGGCCATGGCCGCCTTGCTGGTCAACGCCTTCCGCGAGCACCCCTCGGCCGCCGTCACGACCCTTGGCGCGGTCGCCTCAGGGGTCCCGCTCTACTACATATGGCGCCCCCGGACTTCGCCGAGCTGATCCGGCGGGCCGACGGGGCCGACCCGGCGGCGGCGGACGAGCTGTTCGCGCTGCTCTACGACGAGCTGCGCCGGCTGGCCGACCACCACCTGCGCCGGGCCCACGGGCTGACGCTGACCACCACCAGCCTGGTGCACGAGACCTATCTCAACATGGCCGACCGGGTCGGGAACAGCTTTCCCGACCGGGCACGCTTCTTCGCCTACGCCTCGCGGGCGATGCGCGGGCTGGTGATCGACTACGCCCGCCGCCGCAACGCCAAGAAGCGCGCCCGGGGGTTCGAGATCACCCTGACCGGCGCCGACGTGGCCCAGGCCGAGCCCGGCGGTGAGGACCTCGAGGCGCTCGACGAGGCCCTGAGCGAGCTGGCGGCGTGGTCGCCCTCGCTGGCGGAGGTGGTGGATCTCCACTTCTTCGGCGGGTTCACCTTCGCCGAGATCGGCGAGATCCGGGGGGTGTCGGAGCGGACCGTGCAGCGCGAGTGGCGGAAGGCGCGGCTGCTGCTGCACCAGGCGATGCACGAGGGAGGCCCGCGGGGGGAAGGCGTCCCCGCAGAGTGAGGCCAGGCGCCCTGAATTGGCTGTCTCTTCGCTTCCCCTTCCCGGTCCGGTCAGCCTCGATCCCGCCGCAGCAGCCCTTTAAGCCGCGCGGCCACCGATGCCGGTCGCGCCCGGACCGGCGTGCCCTGGAGCACCCGCTCGATGTCGTCGGCCATGGCGTCGGCGCCGGGGTAGCGCTCAGCCGGATTCTTCCGGAGCGCCCGGTCGAGCACCAGGTCGAGATCGCCCAGGCCGAGCGGCGCGGGCTCGGCCTCCAGGGTGCCGGCCACCACGGTGGCCGGTGACTCCTCGTTGCCCGCCGTGGGGTATCGGCCCGACAGGAGCAGATAGAGCAGCACGCCCAGGGCGTAGACGTCCGTGGCGGTGGTGAGCGGCTCCCCGCGGAGCTGCTCCGGCGCGGCGTAGCGCAGCGTCAGCACCTGGCCGCCGTCGAGCGTCAGGGTCGTCGCGGTGCCGGCCAGCTCGCCGTCCAGCAGCTTGGCGATGCCGAAATCGAGCAGCTTCGCGTTGCCGTCGCCGAGCACGAGGATGTTCGACGGCTTCAGATCGCGGTGAACGATCAAATGCGCATGCGCATGCGTGACCGCCGCACACACCTGCAGGAAGAGCTCCAATCGCGCATCGACATCAAGCCGCCGCGCATCGCACCAGTCATCGATGCGTTCGCCGTCGACGTATTCCAGCACGAGATAGCGCTGGCCGTTCGCGCCGAAGCCGGCATCGAGCAGCATCGCGATGTGCGGATGCGAAAGCCGCGCCAGAATGCGGCCCTCTTGCGCAAACCGTTCGTTTGCGCGTGCGTCGGCGATCGCGACGCGCAGCATCTTGATCGCCGCCGTGCCTTGATGCTGGCCGTCGTTGCGTCGCGCGAGCCAGACCTGGCCCATGCCGCCCGTGCCAAGCGAACGCTCGAGTATCCACGCTCCGATGCGCTGTCCGCTGGCGTCGGGTTCCCGCTCGGGCGCATGTGCCGCCGCCACGTCCAGCATCGCGTTGTCGGCGAGGAACGCGGCGTCATCGGCGGCGCGATCCGCGCGGATCAGCGCCAGCAGGCGCTCATGCAGCGCGTGGTCGTCGGCGTCGACGCGATCGAGCAGCGCCGCGCGCTCCACCGCGCCGAGTTCGAGCCATTGCGCGAACAGCCTCAGTGCCGCCTGCGCGCTGTGCTGCAATTCTTGTTGCGCATCCA
>DATAOR010000221.1:0-6939 GCA_036265635.1 Gemmatimonadales bacterium | reverse complement strand
AATGGGTCAACTACCGGCTCAAGCTCAAGGGCAAGAACCTGACCTTGTCTGGCGGGGACCTGAACGAGCCGGTGACGTTCAAGAAGGTCGGCCCACCCACGGCGAGGCCCGACTCGGTCCCGGTACCGCCAGACCCGGAGTCGACGTCGTAGGAGCCGATCAGCCGCGACTCCGTGACGGCAGGATACCACGAGGGACCCGTGGGGCGGCTCGCCGCCCCGAGGGTCCTTGTTCGCAGCGGGGGCGGCGGGCTTGCCGCCCGTGGCCGGGCCCCGTCATTCCACCGGGCCGGATTGCCGCCCGTGGCCGAGCTCCGCGGTTCCACCGCGGGCGTTGCCGCGCTGGTCGCTAGAGGGCCAGTCGGAGCTGCCTGCCCGAGGACACCACGATGTCAATCGGGGGCAAGGGCTCGTCCTGCGGCGCGACGTGCAGCGCGCCGGCGAACCCGGCCCGCCGCAGCGCCGGCGCGATGGTGGCGCGGGCATCGTCCGCGGTGTTGCACCGCTGACTCAGGTGAGCGAGCACGACCACGGCGAGACCGGGGTGGTGCAGCTCCGCCAGGAGGTCGGCGGCGGCGCGGTTGGACAGATGGCCGCCTGAGCCTGCGATCCGGCGCTGAACGACCGGCGGGTACCCGCTGGTCCGGAGCGCCACCTCGTCGTAGTTCGCTTCCAGCACCAGCGCGGTGAGATTGCGCAGCAGATAGCGCACGGCCGCCGTGGGACGCCCCAAATCATAGGCCACGCCCACGCCGGTGCCATCGGCGGTGCGGACCGCGAGGGCGAGCGGCTCGGCCGCGTCGTGGCTGGTGGGGCAGGCCCCTACCCGGAAGGGCCCCAGCTCCAGGGTGGCCTGGCAGCCGATGCCCCGGTAGACCGCGCCCCGCATCCGCCGGGCCAGTCGGTCCCAGGTGCCGGGCGCGGTCAGGACCGGCACGCCGAGCTGCCGGGCCAGGCGTGGCGCGCCACAGGCGTGGTCGCCGTGCTCGTGGGTGAGGGCAATGGCGGTCACCCGGCCCAGCTCCAGCCCGACGGCTGCGGCGCGCCGCTCGATCTCGCGGGCGCTGAAGCCGGCGTCGAGCAGGAGGGCTTCGCCATCGACCTCGACGGCGAAGGCGTTGCCCCGGGAGCCCGACCCCAGCACGTAGAGGCGCATCATTGGTTCGGCTCGCCGGCGGCCGCGGCCGCCTGGACGCCGCGGGCGAAGGTTTCCTCGAGCGACCGCCGGCGCTCGGGGGTCAGCGTGACGTTCCGCCGGGACATCACCCGCTCGGCCACCTGGAGGAAGCCGTCCGGGGTGACCCGCTCGCCGCTGGTGGCGCCCCAGGCGAAGGGCGGAATGAACTTGGGCGGGGTGACCGCGCCGAACACGTTGGCGCCGGCCGAGACCACGGTGCCGGTCGCCAGCATGGTGCCGATCGCCGTCTTCGCGTGATCGCCGAACAGCGTGCCCAGGTTCTGCCGCGAGGTCTCGATCCGGACACCACCGACCTCCAACCGGACCGGCCCGTAGGTGTTCTTCAGGTTCGAGGTGGTGGTCAGCGCCCCGAGGTTGACCCAGTGGCCGACCACGCTATGGCCCACGAACCCGTCGTGGCTCTTGTTGGCGTAGCCGAGGAAGATGCTTCCGGCGATCTCGCCGTGGACCCGGCATTCCGGCCCGAAGGCTGAGGCACGGATGAAGCCGCCCAGCACCCGGGTCCGCGCGCCGACGTACACCGGTCCCTCGAGCCGGGTGCCGTGCCGGACCTCGACGCCCGACTCGAGCACGACGGCGCCGTGGCGGACATCGAACACCACCCCGGGTTCAACCGCCGCGCCCATGACCACCACATCCTCGGGCCGACCGAACACCAGGCTGCCGTCGGGAACGCCGGTGGACGGGGCGGCACGCAGGTCGGCGCAGTCGTCCGCCAGGAAGTGCTCGAGGGCCGTGACCAGATCGAACGCGCCGCGGAGCGCGATCCCGTCGACCGGCACCGGCTCCCCCGTGTCGGCCGGCCCCTCCCACCGCTGACCGCCGGGCACCAGCCAGCCGACCGTGCGGTCCCCGTGCAGAAGCCGCCGCACCGGCCCCCCTGCCAGAGCGTCGGGCTCCAGCAGCCGGACGCCCGCCGGGGCAAACCAGGAGCAGCCGACCACGGCAGGACCATCGATCGGCCCGACCGGCCGAACCGGTGGCTCGTCCCCTTCGTGGAAGGCCCGGACATGGCCGCCGAGGATGGCCGTGGCGTCGGCCGCACAGGCGGCCTCCCATCGCTCGCGGATCCGCCAGGCCCCGGCGCGGAGCTCGGCCACAGGGCGGACCCCGGCGAACGGTGCCCAGGCGGCGCCGGGATCGTCCGGCTCGAGCAGATACAGCGCGATCACGGCGCGATGTCGCGGATGTCGGCGGGCAGCGCGTCGAGCAGTTGCTTCATCTGGGCCGCCCGTTCCGCCGGCATCACCAGGATCCGTCCGTTGGCGTGGACTACCACCAGATCCTTGACGCCGCACAGCACGATCGGATCGCGATCCGACCACACGATGCAGTCATGCGCGTCCTGGAGGAAGCCGTGGCCGACCAGGACATTGCCGCTCGGGTCCTTGGGCCGGACCCGGGCGAGGGCCGGCCAGGTCCCGACGTCGTCCCAGGCGAAGGCCCCGCTCACCACCGCAACCGCGTCGCTTCGCTCCAGCAGGCCGACGTCGATGGAGATGGGCGTGACCTGGCGGAAGAACCCCGCCACGTCGGCGGCCTCGAGCCGGGCCAGGGCAGGGGCCACCTCCGGCGTCCGACGCTCGACCTCGCTCAGCAGTCGCCGGGCCGTCCAGGCGAACAGCCCCGTGTTCCACAGTGCGCCCGCTGCCATGAGGTCCAGCGCGGTCGCGGCATCGGGCTTCTCGGAGAACCGGGCGACGGTCCGGGCCTGCGGATCGAGCGGCGCCCCCGGCACGATGTAGCCGTAGCCGGTCTCGGGCCGGGAGGGCACCACGCCCACCGTCACCAGCCGGTCGTGCTGCCGGGCGGTGTCCAGGGCTGCGTCGGCCGTGCGGCGGAACGCCGCCGCGTCGCCCACGGCCCAGTCGGCATGGAGCGAGAGGACCTCGGCGTCGGGATCGCGCCGGCCCGCTTCCCAGGTGGCCCAGATCAGCGCCGGTGCGGTGGAAGCGGCCCGGGATTCCACCAGAAAATTGTCGGACGGCAACTTGAGCAGGGTCCGCAGGCGTGCGGTCAGGGCCTCCCCGGCCACGACCAGGATTCGCTCCCGCGGGATCAGGCCGGTCAGCCGCTCGACCGACGCCTGGGCCGTGGAGCCGGCGCCGGACAGCGGGAGCAGCTGCTTGGGGGTGTCGGGCGTGCTCAACGGCCAGAACCGTGTGCCGGAGCCCCCGGCGACAAGAACGGCCCAGCGCATCAGAGCAGCGTGGCCAGCGCCGAGCGGTGCTGGCGGAGGTCGAACAGCAGCGGCCCGATGTCCGCGTCGGCGCGGGCCAGCACCGCGAGCCAATCGTCGGCGCCGGCCCGGGCCAGCACCAGAACGCCGTCAGCGAACTCGAGCACCGCCGTGCTCACCCCGCCGCGGCCGGCGCCCTCACCCAGCCGGGCGGCATGCCGGGCCACGGTGGCCGCCAGGGCGGCGACGGCCTCGGCGTCGAACGGCGTGTTGGCGGTGTGATCGATCGGAAGACCGTCGCCGCTCAGCAGCAGGACGGCGTCAACCCCGTCACGCGCGGCGAGGCGCTGGACCACTTCGCCCAATGGCATCATGAACAGGAACTCCGGGGGCCGGGGAAACGTGCCGCAACGTAGGGACCGCCTCAGGCGAAGTCAAGAAACCAGCGGCAGTTGACCCTCTTTCGCGCGACGTGTAACCTTCCCGTCTCATGGCTCGATATCTGCCGCTTCTCGGTCTGCTCGCGCTGGGCGTCGCCATCGCCTGCAGCGACAACAATTCGCTGGGCGACCCGACCGAGCAGAACGCGGTCGATACCATGACGCTCGGCGCGCTCGAGGGGACGCCGATCTCGACGCCCAGCGGCTTCAGCATCTCGGCCGGCCCGGTCCGGACCGACAGCACGACCGCCTTCGAGTTTGCCTACAACGTCCGTCGGCTGACCGACGGCTCGTACCAGCGGGTGTTCCTGCCGCGGGCCGCCCTGGGGATCAGCTCGGCCAACGCCAATCCAGGGCTCCAGGCCCAGACGGCCTCGTTCGACGACATCAAGCGGGCGCCGAGCAATGGCTACACCGCGGATTCCGCGGTCCCGATCGAGGTGGGCCAGCGCTACGTGGTCCGCTCCCGGGTGGTCTGCTCCAGCCTGGGCGTCCCGCTCTACGGCAAGCTCGAGATCCTGTCGTTCCAGGACAGTACCGTCACGTTTCGCGTGCTGACCGACCTGAATTGCGGGTTCAAAGACCTCCTGCCCGGCCTCCCGGCCAACTGAGTTTCCGTGATCGACCTCAAGCGCCTCCGCCAGGACCCTGACGGGAGCCGGGCCGCGCTGCTCCGGCGACAGGATCCCACCGTCGCACCCGTGCTCGACGAGCTGCTCGAGCTCGACCGCCAGCGACGGGAGCTGCTGACTCGGGTCGAGTCCCTCAAGGCCGAGCGGAACCTGGCCACCGAGGAAGTCGCCCGGCGGAAGCGGGCCGGCCAGCCGGCCGAGGAGCTGATGGCCCGGCTCAAGCAGTCGGGGGAAGAGGTCAAGGCGCTCGACGTCCGGCTTCGCGAGATCGAGCAGGCGCTGGACCAGCGGGCCCTGGCGCTGCCCAACTTTCCCGCGCCCGACGCCTCGGACGGGGACGCCTCGGCCAATCGGGTGGTCCGGACCTGGGGCGAGCCGCCGACGTTCGATTTCGCGCCCCGGCCGCACTGGGAGCTGGGCACGGCCCTGGGGCTGCTCGATCTGCCCACCGGCGCCAAGATCGCCGGCAGCGGCTTCCCCCTGTTCCGCGGGGTGGGCGCCCGGCTGGTCCGGTCGCTGGCGGCGTTCATGCTCGACCTGCACACCCGGGAACACGGCTACATCGAGATCTCCTCCCCGTATCTGGTCAACCGCGCCAGCGCGACGGGCACCGGGCAGCTGCCCAAGTTCGAGGAGGACCTCTACACGATCGCCTCGGACGACCTGTTCCTGATCCCGACGGCCGAGGTGCCGGTCACCAACATCCACCGCGACGACATCCTCGACGGCGCGGCGCTGCCCTTCGGCTACTGCGCCTGGACGCCATGCTTCCGGCGGGAAGCCGGCGCCCACGGGAAGGACACCCGGGGGCTCATTCGGGTGCATCAGTTCGACAAGGTCGAGCTGGTGCGATTCACCAGGCCGGAGGACTCGGCGGCGGAGCATGAGCGACTGACCGGCCACGCCGAGGCGGTGCTCCAGCGGCTCGGCCTCCCCTATCGGGTGCTCGAGCTGGCTGCCGGCGACACCGGCTTCGCCAGTGCCCGGACCTACGATCTGGAGGTGTGGGCGGCAGGGGTAGGCGGCTGGCTCGAGGTTTCGAGCTCGAGCACCTTCACCGATTTTCAGGCCCGGCGGGCCAACATTCGCTATCGGCCGGGCCCCAAGGCCAAGCCCGAGTTCGTCCACACGCTCAACGCCTCGGGGGTGGCCTTCCCCCGCACGATCATCGCCCTGCTGGAGAACAACCAGGCGGCGGACGGGTCCGTGCGGGTGCCGGCGGCGCTGGTGCCGTACCTCGGCGTCGAGCGCCTGACTCCCCGTGCGTAAAGAGCGGCTGCAGCGCCTCGCGCCGACGGCGGCGGTGGCGCTGGTAGCCGTGCTGGCGAGTCTCAGTCTGGGTTCCGGCCTGCTGGTGCTGCGGCACTTCAAGGCCGACGCCACCGCGACCAGCCGGCTCTATTCGGGCGTCTTCGGCGGCCTCAACAACCCGCGGCCCGGCGCCGAGGCCGAGGCGCTGCTCCGTCTGGGCGAGCAGGTCCGGGCGCTGGGACTGCCGCTCGTCGTGACCGACCGAACCGGCAAGGTCACCGCCACCGCCAACCTGCCGTTCTCCGCCCCGCTCGACGACCCCAGGGTGAGCGCCTACGCCGCCAGGCTGGATCGGTGGAATCCGCCTATCGTGGACGACACGGTGGGCACGGTGCATTACGGGCCGCTGCCGGCCCAGCGCAGCCTGACCGCGCTGGCGGTGCTCCAGGGTCTCACCCTCGCGATCATGGTGGCCGTGGCCGTGTTCGCCTACCGGAGCGCCATGGCGGCGCAGCGGGATCGGCTGTGGGTGGCAATGGCCCGGGAGGCGGCCCATCAGATGGGCACGCCGCTCACCAGCCTGCAGGGCTGGATCGAGCGGGTCCGGTCGCGCTCCACGCCGCCACCCGATCTGGCCGACCACCTCGCCGCCGACGCCGAGCGACTCGACCGGGTGGCTCAGCGGTTCGAGCGCATCGGCAATCCAGCCAAGCGCGAGCCCGTCGCCCTGGGGGCCCTGGCGGACCGGGTGGCCAACTATTTCCGGCCGCGGCTGCCCAAGCGGGCCAACCCGATCGAGCTCCGTCTCGAAGCTCGCGGAGCGGGGCCCATGGTGGTGGGCGACGCGGTGCTGCTGGAGTGGACGCTTGAGTCGCTGGTCAAGAACGCGATCGATGCGCTGCAGGGCCGGGCGGGAACGATTATCCTGCGAGTCGGCGCCGAGCAGGGCATGGGGGAGATCCGGGTGATCGACGACGGCCCCGGCGTCCTGCGCGAGATCCGGCGAACGCTGTTCGAGCCGGGGATCACCACCAAGCGCGGCGGCTGGGGCATCGGGCTGGCCCTGGCCCGCCGGGTGGTCGAGGACGCGCACCGCGGCGCGCTCGCGCTGGAACCGACCGACAAGGGAGCGACTTTCGTGATGCGCATTCCGCTGGCGGAGTCCGCCGCGTGATTGATACTTCGGCCTCGGGCCCGCCGACGGCGGGGTTGGAGCGTGCGCTCAACCCGGCCCAGCGGG
>DATAOR010000220.1:0-25056 GCA_036265635.1 Gemmatimonadales bacterium | reverse complement strand
GGCCGATGTGAGCCGGGCGCTCCGGGCCGAGGAGCGCTCGGCCTGGCAGCGGCTGGTCCGGGTGCTGGGTCACGAGATCAACAACTCGCTGGCTCCGATCAAGTCGATCGCCGGCAGCCTGCGGGACCTGGTCGACCGGCCGGCCCGTGCGGCCGACTGGGAGCAGGACCTGCGGTCGGGCCTGCAGGTCATCGAGGCGCGGTCCGGAGCCCTGGCCCGCTTCATGGCCGCCTACGCCCGGCTGGCCCGGCTGCCGCCCCCGCGTCCGGGGCCGGTCGAGCTGGACGGATGGATCCGTCGGGTGGCCGCGCTGGAGACCCGACTCGACGTCCGGGTCGAGCCGGGGCCACCGGCGGTGCTCAGTGCCGATGGCGATCAGCTCGACCAGCTCCTGATCAATCTGGTGCGCAACGCCGCCGACGCCGCGCTGGAGAGCGGCGGCGGGGTGACCCTGGGGTGGGGGGTGCGCAACGGGGTCGCCGAGGTCACGGTGGACGACGACGGCCCCGGCCTGCCCGATCCGGGCAACCTGTTCGTGCCGTTCTTCACTACCAAGGCCAACGGCACCGGCATCGGGCTGGTACTCAGCCGCCAGATCGCCGAAGCTCACGGCGGTACCTTGGTCCTGACGCCACGCCCGGCCGGCCGCCGCGGCGCGCGCGCCTGTCTCCGGCTTCCCCTGGGAGCGCTCTGACCGTCATGTTCTTCCACCGCTTCTATGACGACCAGCTGGCCCAGGCCAGCTACCTGCTCGGCTGTCAGGCCACCGGGGAGGCGCTGGTGGTCGATCCCAATCGTCACCTTGAGCCCTACCTGGCGGTGGCGGCGGCCGAGCATCTCCGGATCACCAGCGTCACCGAGACCCACATTCACGCCGACTTCGTGTCGGGTGCCCGGGAGCTGGCCCATCGCACGGGGGCCCGGCTGCTGCTGTCCGACGAGGGCGGGGATGGATGGCGCTACCGGTACGCGGCGGAGGCGGGCGCCGAACTGGTCCGCGACGGCCACAGCTTCTGCGTGGGGCGGGTGGAGGTCCGCGCGCTCCATACCCCGGGGCACACCCCCGAGCACCTGGTCTTCCTGGTCACCGACGGGGCCGCGGCCACTGAGCCGATGGGGATGCTGTCGGGCGATCTGCTGTTCGTCGGCGACGTGGGCCGCCCCGACCTGCTGGAGCGCGCCGCCCATATCGCCGGCACGATGGAGATCAGCGCGCGCCAGCTGTTCGCCTCGCTGCAACGGCTGCGCGAGCTGCCCGACTTTCTCCAGGTCTGGCCCGGCCACGGCGCCGGCTCGGCCTGCGGCAAGGCGCTGGGGGCGGTGCCCCAGACCACCCTCGGCTACGAGCGGCGATTCAACTGGGCCTTCGGCATCACCGACGAAGACGCCTTCGTCCGCGCGGCTCTGGCCGGCCAGCCTGAGCCGCCGAGGTACTTCGCCGAGATGAAGCGGATCAATCGCGACGGGCCTCGTCTCCGGCCGGCCGGCCAGGCTCCGCCCGCCCTCGACCTGGCCGGCGTGGCCGCGGCGATCGCCCGGGGCGAGCCGGTGGTGGACACCCGGCCGTCCCGGGCGTTCCTCGAGCAGGCCATTCCCGGCACGCTCAACATTCCGCTCAACCGGAGCTTCGCCACCTGGAGCGGATCGCTCCTGCCGTACGACCGTCCGCTGCACCTGATCGTCGACGGCCGGAGCGGACCGTCGGCAGTCGGAGCGGTGCGGGTGCTCGAGGGGATCGGGCTCGACCGGATCGGCGGTGTGGCCGGGGCGGAAGTGGTCGACGCCTGGATCACGGCTGGCCGACCACTGCAGCGAATCCCCGGCATCGGGCTCGACCAGCTCGCCTCGGCGGCGGAGGAGCTTCGGGGCGCCGTGGTGGACGTGCGGGCGCGGAGCGAGTGGGCGTCCGGTCACCTGCCCGGCGCGGTCAGTCTCCCGCTGACCGAGCTCGAGGCGCGGCTGTCCGAGGTGCCGCCGGACCGGCCGATCGTGATCCACTGTCAGACCGGCGCGCGGGCGGCGATCGCGGCGTCGCTCCTGCGCGCGCGGGGGGTGGCGGACGTGCGGGTGTATGGCGGAGGCTTCGCCGAATGGAACGCGGCGGGGCTACCGGTGGAGCAGGGGGCGGCCTGAGGCCGCCCGGCGTTTCTCCCTCGCGGCCGCCCGGCGCTTCTCCCCCGCGCCCGCATGGGTTTACTTCTGGGCACATCCCGCGGTGCGCTCACTCTGCAAAGGGGGCGGCGTGTTCAAGGAATTCAAAGCGTTCGCAATGCGCGGCAACGTGCTCGATCTGGCGGTCGGCTTCATCATAGGCGGCGCATTCGGCACCATCGTCAAGTCGCTGGTTGACGACGTCATCATGCCTCCGATCGGCCTCGCGCTCGGCAATGTGGATTTTTCCAATCTGTTCGCCGTGCTCAAGGAGGGGGCCAAGGCCCCGCCGCCCTACGCAACCCTCGCGGAGGCGCACGCGGCCGGCGCCGTCACCCTCAACTACGGCGTCTTCATCAACACGATCATCGCCTTCCTGATTGTCGCGTTCGCGGTGTTTATGCTGGTCCGCATGGCCAACCGGATGATGCCCCCCGCTGCCGAGGCGCCCAACACGAAGGACTGTCCCTACTGCCGGATGCCGATTCCGGTGGGGGCCACCCGCTGCCCGCAGTGCACCTCCGAGCTCCGGGGCACCTGAGTGGACCATGCTCTGACCACGACCGCCTTCACGCTCGACGGCTACCGCATCGCGGAGACGCTGGGCGTGGTGCGGGGGATCACGGTGCGGTCGCGGAACATCTTCGGGACCATCGGCGGGTCGCTGCAGACCATCTTCGGCGGCAACATCACGCTGTTCACCGAGCTGTGCGAGAAGACCCGGGCCGAGGCGTTCGAGATGATGGTGGCCCACGCCGAGGCGGCGGGGGCCAATGCCATCATCGGCGTGCGGTACGACGCGACCGAGCTGATGCAGGGGGTGACCGAGGTGCTCTGCTACGGCACCGCGGTGGTGGTTGAGCAGGCCTGAGCGCCGGCCCGGCTTGACAGCCGGCCGTCCTTACTTTACTGTACAAAGTACTTGTCATAGACGACCCCAGCCTCCGGAGCCATGGCTTCCCCCCAACGCGTGCCAACGCCCCCGTCCGACGATCCAGCCCTGCACGCCCGGGCCATGGACAATCTCCGCTTCATCCGCCAGACCATGGAGCGGGCCACCGCTTTCACCGCGGTGCCGGGCTGGGGCGGCGTGGGGATGGGGGCGCTGGCGCTGGCCGCGGCGGCCGTGGCCGAGACCCGGCTGACGCCGGCGGAATGGCTGCTGACCTGGCTTGCCGCCGCGGTCTTCGGGCTGGTCCTGGGCGGCTGGGCCATGGCCGCCAAGGCGCGCCGGGCAGGCACGGCAGTGTTCTCCTACTCGGGCCGGCGGTTCGTTCTGAGCTTTCTCCCCCCGCTGCTGGTCGGCGCCCTGCTGACGGTGGTGCTGGTGCGGGTGGGGCAGCCGGCCATTCTGCCGGGAACCTGGCTGCTGTGTTACGGCACCGGCGTGGTGACGGGCGGCGCGTTCTCGGTCCGGGTGGTGCCGTTGATGGGACTCTGCTTCATGGCCCTGGGCGTGGTGGCGCTGTTCGGGCCGGCGGCGTGGGGCAACGCCCTGATGGCGGCTGGGTTCGGCGGGCTGCACATGGTGTTTGGGCTGATCATCGCACGGAGGCATGGTGGCTGATTCCAACCTGGCGCCCAAGGGACGTCCCGGTTCCGAGCCGTCCGAGGGCCGGGCCGGGCCGTCGCGACCGGTCCGCCTCAAGGGCGAGCGGGGCGGGGCCTCGCCCGATCCGCTCGAGCTCGACCGGCTGATTCACGAGCGGATGCGGCTTGCCATCGTGAGCGCGCTCGCGGTCAACGAGACCCTCAGCTTCAACGAGCTCAAACAGTTGCTCGATACCACCGACGGCAACCTCAGCGTCCACGCCCGCAGGCTGGAAGAGGCCGGCTACGTCGCCTGCAGCAAGACGTTCGAGGGCCGGGTGCCACGGACCGAGTACCGGCTGACCCCGGCCGGCCGCCGCGCGCTGGAGCGGTATCTGGCCCACATGGAAGCGCTGATCCGGGCGACCCGGGAAGGCTGAGGCGTCTCTTTTTTTGGAGCCCGACTTTATGGAGCAAAGCGGAATGATCCACGTCGGCATCATCATGGACGGCAACGGCCGCTGGGCCAGCCGCCAGGGGCGGTCCCGGTCGGCCGGGCACCGGGCCGGCGCCGCCATGGTCCGCCGGATCGTCGAGGCTGCGCCCGACCTGGGCATCGGCGTCCTGACCCTGTACGCCTTCAGCGCCGACAACTGGCGCCGCCCGCGCACGGAGGTCGGCTGGCTCATGCGACTGTTCCGCGAATACCTCCGGATCGAGACCGCCCGGTGCGTCGCCAACGGTGTCCGGCTCGAGGTGATCGGCCGGCGTGACCGGATCAGCCCGGCGCTCCGCCAGGCGGTGGAAGCGGCCCACCGGGCCACGGCGGGAGGAACCCGGCTGCACCTCCGGATCGCGCTCGACTACAGCGCCCGGGACGCCATCCTCCGCGCGGCCCAGTGCCTCCCGCCCGACAACGTGCCCTCGCGCGAGAGCTTCGGCCGGCTCCTGGCCATCGTGGACCACGGGGCCCCGGTTCCCGAGGTGGATCTGCTGGTCCGCACCGGCGGTGAGCGCCGGCTGAGCGATTTCCTGCTGTGGGAGGCGGCCTACGCCGAGCTCCACTTCAGTCCGCTGATGTGGCCGGAGTTCAATCCCGAGGCCCTGGCCGACGCGGTGCGCGACTACGCTTCCCGGCAGCGGCGATTCGGCGGACTGCCCGACGCGGCGGCAGGCTGAGATGTCGCCCACCACTCGGAGGGGCGTGGCGCTCCTGCTGGCCGCGCTGGCCCTCGGCGTGGTCGGTGACGTGCTCGCGCACGTCGTCCCGGAGCGGCTCGACGCCGCCCTGGCGCTCGGGGCGCTGGTACTGGCGCTGGTCGCGCTGGACCAGTCCCACGCCGTGCGGGTGCCCCGCTCGCTGACCCCGCTCGGTCTGCCGCTGGTTCTGTTCGGCGCGGCGCTGATCTGGCGAGACTCACCCTCCCTGTTCGGGCTCAACCTCCTTGGTGTAGCGAGTGTGGGCCTGCTGGCCTCGCCGTGGCTCCGGGCGGTCGGGCGCCGGCGGGCGCACCCGGTGGACTATCTCCGGGGCGCGGCCGAGCTCGGCCTGGGCACCGCGGTCGGCGGACCGGTCCTGGCTTTGAGCGAGGTGAGCTGGCGGGAGGTACCGTCGGTGGGGCCGCTCCGGCGGGCGGGTGGCGCCGCCATCGGCCTGGTGCTGGCGGTCCCGGTCGCCATGGTCTTTGGCGGCCTGCTGATGCAGGCCGACCCGGTGTTCGACCGGCTGATGGCCGGCTGGCTCGACGGGGACCTGTCGATTCTGGCCGAGCATGTCGGGCTGGTGCTGCTGGGCAGCTGGCTGGCGGCCGGGCTGCTCCGCGAGCTGGCTCGGCCGACGCCCGATCCTGCCCGGGCTGCGGCGCCGTCCGTGCTGGGCTTCACCCAGGTGGCCGTGGTCCTGGCGGTGATCGACCTCCTGTTCCTCGCCTTCGTGGCAGTACAGTTCCGCTACCTGTTCGGCGGCAGCGAGCTGGTCGGCGAGCTCACCGGGTTGACCTGGGCCGAGTATGCCCGGCGCGGCTTCTTCGAGCTGGTGACGGTGGCGGCGCTGGCGCTCTCGCTGCTGCTGGTGGCGGACGCCCTGGTCGGCCCGGGCCGCCGCGGCGGAACGCGCGGCTTTCGCGGGCTCGCCTGGCTGATGCTCATCCTGCTCGACGTCATGCTGGCCTCGGCCCTGTACCGGATGCGGCTCTACACGGTGCAGTTCGGCCTGACCGAGCTCCGGTTCTACACCACCGCCTTCATGGGCTGGCTGGTTCTGGTGTTCGGCTGGTTCGGAGCGACCGTGCTGCGGGGCCGGCGGGAGCGGTTCGCGGGTGGGGCGGTGCTGGCGGGCTGGCTGGTGCTGGCCGGCCTCAATCTGCTCAACCCGGACGGAACCATCGTCCAGGTGAACCTGGCCCGCGCGCGCGGTGGACGGCCGTTCGATGTCGCCTACGCCGAAGGCTTGAGCGCCGATGCGTTGCCGGCCCTGGCCCGCGGCCTGCCCGGCCTCCCGGGTCCCGACGCCTGTACCGCCTCGTTTCGCCTGAGCGAACACTGGCGGCGGCAGTTTGTCTCACCCGGACGGTGGACCATCAGTCTGGCCCGCGCGCCGAGGGAACCGATCGGATGTGGCGGCTCCGGCTGAATCGCGGCGCTGGCTGAGGCGGCCCCCCGGAAAATGCCCGCCGCGCCTCCATCGCTTGCCGCCCCCGGTGATCCCGAACAGAAATCGCGCCCGCCGGATTGCTCCCAGCCCCAAGGCGGCCCGGCCGAGGCAGGCCGTTCCCTGATGGATGACCGCCCGGGCTGATTACCCTTCGGGCAGGCCCCAACCAAGGAGCGGGAATGGCGGCGGAGCAGGCGGTACCCGAAGGCCCGGATCTGCGGCAAGGCGTGCCGGCCTCCAGTGTCCCGGACGGGGGCATGGCGGCGGGTCAGGTCGAGGGGGAGGAGGTCCTGCTGGTGCACCGGGGCGACGAGTGGTTCGCCATCGGCGCCAAGTGCAGTCACTACAGCGGCCCGCTGGCGGAGGGCCTGCTGGTCGGGGACACGGTGCGGTGTCCCTGGCACCACGCCTGCTTCGACCTCCGCAGCGGCACTCCGCTCCGGCCCCCGGCGCTCAACGACCTCCCGGTGTGGCAGGTCGAGCTCCGCGACGGCACCGTCCGGGTAGGACCCAAGCGCGAGCCGGCCCGCCGGGCCGGCCGCGTCACCGTGCCCGAGTCGGTGGTGATCGTGGGCGGCGGCGCCGCCGGCAACATGGCGGCCGAGACCCTCCGGCGCGACGGCTACGCCGGTCCGATCACCATCGTCGATCCGGATGGCGACGCCCCTTACGACCGGCCGAACCTGTCCAAGGACTACCTGGCCGGCAACGCGCCGGAAGAATGGATCCCGCTCCACCCACCCGAGTTCTATCGCGAGCGGGAGATCACGCTGCGGCATGGCCGGCAGGCCGCCTCCCTCGATGTCCGCGGCCGGCGGGTCCGGCTCGACGACGGCACCGACCTGCCGTATCACGCCCTGCTGCTCGCCACCGGGGCTGCTCCGGTCCGCCTGGAGAGCGAGCTGGAGAGCGGCCCGCCGGCGGTGCACTATCTCCGCTCGCTGGCCGACAGCCGCCGGATCGCCGGCCTGGCCCGGGAAGGCGGCCGGGCGGTGGTGCTGGGCGCGAGCTTCATCGGGCTCGAGGTGGCCGCCTCGCTCCGCGCCCGGAAGATGGAGGTGCACGTGGTCGCGCCCGATGCCCGGCCGCTCGAGCGGGTGCTCGGGCCCGAGCTGGGTGACATGATCCGGCGAATCCACCAGGACCACGGCGTCGTGTTCCACCTGGGGCGGAAAGCGGTCCGGATCGGCAACGGACGGGTCTCGCTCGACGGGGGCGAGTCGCTGCCGGCGGACCTGCTGGTCGCCGGGATCGGCGTCCGGCCGAATCTGGCGCTGGCGGAGGGCGCCGGCCTGTCGCTGGATCGGGGTGTCACGGTCGACCGCCGGCTCGAGACCAGCGCCCCGGGCGTCTTCGCCGCCGGGGACATTGCCCGGTGGCCGGACCCCCATACCGGCGACCGGATCCGGGTGGAGCATTGGGTGGTGGCCGAGCGGCAAGGACAAGCCGCGGCGCGCAGCATGCTGGGCGCGAACGAGCCGTTCGCCGCGGTGCCGTTCTTCTGGAGCCAGCACTACGACGTCGCCCTCAACTACAACGGCCACGCGGAGCGGTGGGACCGGATCGAGCTGGACGGCGATCTGACGAAGCGCGATGCCACGCTGCGGTACCGGCGGGGCGATCGCGAGCTGGCGGTGGTGACGGTGGGACGGGACAAGGCGAGCCTCGAGGCCGAGCTGGCGATGGAACAGCGGGTCGTGCCCCCGGCCGAAGGGCGGCCGGTAGCGCCTAGCTGACGCCGGCCAGGTTGTACATCGCCCGCCAGGCCCGGAACACCTCGCGATAGTCCTGGTGGGTGAAGGTGACGGTCCGTCCACCGGTGCGCACCGACCCCGGTGCCAGCTCGGCCATGTCGGCCATCTGGGTCAGCTCGAAGTCCACCTCGAGCCGCACCGGCGGGTCGAACTGGAACGGCCGGTGCGGTCGGGCGAGGGCGGCCATCACCCCGGCGTGAATCCGGCGCCGGGCCTCCACCGGCGCCACGCTCCGGGCGGCGAACCGGCCGACGGCGTGCTTGACTACCACCGTTTCCACGGTCGGCCCGAGCAGCGCGCTGGCTTCGGCGGCCAGTGCCTGGTCGCCGCTCACCAGCGCGACCGGCACCCCGAACGTGCCCGCCATCGCCGCGTTGATGGCCAGCTCCCCGACCGGCCGGCCGTTCAGCCGGGCCTCGTGCACCCGGTCGGTGTAGGTATGATCGATCACGGCCGAGCCGGTGCCTGCCATGGCGTGATAGCCGACCAGCAGCGCCGCCTCGAAGCCGAGGTCGATTCCTTCCACCATCGAGTACGCCTTGGTGCTGCCGCTGATCAGCTCGGCGGCCGGGTGGAGCTCCTCGGGCAGGATGTTCCGCATCCACCAGTGGCTGTCGTTCACCACCACCCGCTCGGCACCCGCGGCCAGGGCGCCCTCGACCGCGGCGTTAGCTTCGCCCGTCATCAACCGGCGAAAGCTGTTATACTCTCCTGCGTGGCGTGGGTCGATGGGATCGGTCTGGTCTTCGTGGACGACGCCGGCCACACCTTCCATATCGACCGAGATGTACACCCGCATGACTTCTCCTCCGGCTCGGGGCCGAGAGAGATTCTGGAGCCGATGTGACGCGCGCATGGATCTGGGGACTCGTCGGCGTGGCGGCGGTGTCCGCCTGCGCCCCGCGGGGCGAACAGCACCCGCCCACCCTGCTGGAACAGGGCCGGCAGTACACCGGCTGGCTCTACGCCAACCAGTATCAGAAGCTGTGGGACCGGTTCTCGCCCGACATGCGCGAGAGCTTCGGCTCCGTCGCCGACCTGGCCAGCTTCGCCGGGCGGGCGGTCAGCCGCCTGGGGCGGGAGCAGCGCGCGCTGGACGAGCGGATCAGCCAGGAGCCGCCCTACGCGGTGTATCAGCGGACGGCCGCGTTTGACACCTCGCGCCGGCCGATGCTGATCGAGTGGAGCCTCCGGCAGGACGGGGCGGTCACCGGGCTGGTAGTCCGCCCCGTGCCGGACGACTCCCGCTGAGCTAGTAGACCCGACCGCCCAGCGGCACCTCGCGCTCGACCGCCAGCAGCACCACCCGGCCTTCCGCGTCCGGCAACCCCAGCACCAGCACTTCCGAGGTGAAGCCGGCGATGTTCCGGCTGCCCAGGTTGACGGCGGCCACCACCAGCCGGCCCACCAGGGCGTCGGCTTGGTAGAGCGCCCGCAGTTGGGCGCTCGATGTCTTCTGTCCCAGCGGCCCGAAGTCGATCCACAGCTTGTGGGAGGGCTTCCGGGCCCGCTCGTTAGGCTCGGCCCGGACGATCCGTCCCACCCGCAGGTCCAGTGTCTCGAGCGCCTCGGCCGGATTCACGCCAGCAGCTCGCCCCGCGCCACGGTGACGGCGTGGCCGCCGAGCAGGACGCGCTCACCCCGGACCCGCACGTGCACCAGCCCACCCCGAGCCGAGGCCTGATAGCCGCGCAGCTCGCGCCGCCCCAGTCGCTCCGCCCAGTATGGGCCCAGGGCGCAGTGTGCCGAGCCTGTGACCGGGTCCTCCGGGACGCCGAACGCGGGCGCGAAGAAGCGGCTCACGAAGTCCTGCCGGTCGGTCTCGGAGGGCGCGGTCACGATTACTCCGCGCACCGGCCACCGGGCCAGCCGGCCAAGATCGGGCTCCAGGGCCCGGACCTGCCCCTCGGTCTCGAGCACCACCAGGTAGTCGAACGGGGTACGGCGTACGTTCAGGGGCTCCGCGCCCAGCACCGCGGCCAGCCCGTCTGGCGCATCGGCCTCGACCGGGGGCGTCGCCGGGAAGTCGAGCCAGATGAGCCCGTCCCGCCGCTCGGCGGTGAGCACGCCGCTTCGGGTCTGGAACCGCGCCATGTGGTCCGGCGCGAGCTGACCTTCCTCCCAGAGGGCGTGCGCGCTGGCCAGGGTGGCGTGACCGCAGAGGTCCACCTCGGCGGTTGGGGTGAACCACCGGAGGTCGAACCCGGCCGCCCGGCGGAGCAGGAAGGCGGTCTCCGCGAGGTTCATCTCCCGAGCGACCAACTGCATCCAGGCCGGCTCCCGCTCAGCGGGAAGGAGGCAGACCGCGGCCGGGTTGCCGGCGAAGGGCCGATCGGTGAAGGCGTCGACCTGGGTAAACGGCTGGACGGCATCCATGCGGGCTCGGCCTGAAGTAGTGCGGTGACGGATCGGACGAAACGGCTGGAAATAACGGCGGAACGGCGGGGAAGTGAAGGGCCGCGAAGGGCCGTGATAATGGGCGGCCGCCGGCCGGAAAGGCCACCTCACCCCTTGACAAGGCGGGCTGGGGACTGCATTCACAGAATATTAATTGGGTTTTCACACACGTACCTTGAGCCCCATAGAACCGGCTACCGGGACCCTGTCGCCACCGGTAGGCCAGGAGGTCGAGCCTCCATGCCGTGCGCCGTTCCCCCACGTCGCCTAGTTGAGGCCGGCGCGCCGGTGTGCGCCTCCCGGTCGGCCCGCCGCCGCATCGGCCTGCTGAGCGCGGCCGCGGTCGCTCTCGCGGTTGGGCTGGTCGCCTGCGGCGGGGGTCCCACGGATCTCGCCGTCAAGGACCCCGGCGTCGGCGACACCACGACAGTCCCCCCCGGCTCGCAACCTGGCGACTCGATCCCCGGCCAGCCCGGCGATTCGACCCCCGGCGGGCAGCCCGGCGATTCCACTCCCGGCGGACAGCCCGGTGACTCCACCCCAGGCGGGCAACCGGGCGATTCGACCCCGGGAGGCCAGCCAGGCGACTCCACGCCGACTACGCTGCCGCCGCCGCAACCGGTTGAGTATCACGGCATTCCCTTCGGACCGGCCCACATGCCGACCGAGCAGTTCACCAACTATTCGAGCACGGTGTACACCGCCACTACGCCCGGGGACCTGATCTACGCCCTGATCCAGGCCAATCGGGCCGGCAACCGGCTGTTCGTCAACTTCACCGGGAACGAATCTCAACTTCGCGACGCCAATGGCTTCAACTTCGACAAGTGGAAGGCCCGGGTGGACCGGTTCAGCCACCTCCCGCTCGAGCCGTACATCGCCAATGGGACCATCCTCGCCCACTTCGTGATTGACGAGCCCCAGGATCCATCCAACTGGAACGGTCACCCCGTGGCCCCGGCCCAGATCGAGCAGATGGCCGCGTACAGCAAGCAGGTGTGGCCCACGCTCACCACCATGGCGCGGTCGAAGCTCGAGTACCTCAAGGGTGGGCAGTACCCTCATCTCGATGCCGTGCGGATCCAGTACCTCGACCGCTTGGGGCCGATCGACGACTACATCACCAAGAACGTGGCCGCCGCCAAGGCGCTCCACCTCGCCATGATTGGCGGGCTCAACGTGCTCAACGGCGGGCCGCCGAACAGCGGCATTCCCGGGGAGGCGGAAGGCAAGTTTGCCATGAATGCCGACCAGGTCCGCACCTGGGGCAAGCGGTTCTTGTCGGAGCCGTATATCTGCGGGTTTCTCTTCTTCCAATGGGAGCCCACCTACTTCAATCGCCCCGACATCAAGGCGGCGATGGATGAGCTGGCCACCGTGGCGAGGGGTATACCCAACAAGCTCTGCCGCCCCTGAGCGATCGCTAGCAGTACGCCGATAACGACGGGGCCGGCGGTGGGGCTGTCCGGACCACCGCCGCGGGCAACCAGAGTCCGCCAATGAACCGACAGGAGATGGAGCAGACGGGGGGTCCGGCGATCGCCGGACCCCCCGTCCGTTCAGCTGCCGACTGCTCACCCCAGGTTAACCGAAGGGATGGGCCCAGTCCCGAGTTTCGGGCTCAGGCCTCGTCGACGCCCGGATTCGGGTCGGCATCCTGCTTGGCCCGGCCGACGCCCTGCTGGATCTTGCCCTTGATCTCCTGGGCCTTGCCCTTGATCTGCTCGGAGGTGTTGCCGGTGGCCGCGCCGACCGTGCCGCGCACCCGGCCTTCGACTTCCTTCCCGACTCCCTTGAGCTCATCCTTCGTGCCTTCGGTGGCCAGGTCTTTCTTATCCGCCATGGTATCCTCTTGGTCAGAGTCAAGCCTGCTCCGACAAGGTGGCGGCTCCGGCCGGCCGGGACCGTGACTCCTCTCACGCTGCGGGCGGGCGCCGGTCACGCCGTGGCGGCCGGCGTAGTCTCGGCGTAGTGGCAGGCGGCCGTAGTGGCCCCGACCGGACGGAGGAGCGGCCGCTCGGTACGGCAGCGTTCATCCCGAGCGGGATGGAAGCAGCGGGTATGGAACGGGCAGCCGGGTGGGGGATTGGAAGGGCTCGGGAGGTCGCCGGACAGCACGATGCGGGAGCGCCGGCGCGACGGGTCAGGCTCGGGGACCGCGCTAAGCAGGGCCACGGTGTAGGGATGCCGCGGCGCGGACAGCAGCGCCTCGGTCGGGCCGGTCTCCACGATGCGTCCGAGGTACATCACCGCCACGCGGTGCGCGATCTGGCGGACCACGGCCAGGTCGTGGGCGATGAACAGGTAGGAGAGCCCGCGCTCCCGCTGGAGGTCGCCCAGCAGGTTGATCACCTGCGCCTGGACCGACACGTCGAGGGCCGAGACCGGCTCGTCGCAGACGATGAAGCTGGGCTCCACCGCCAGCGCCCGGGCGATGCCCACCCGCTGGCGCTGACCGCCGCTGAACTCGTGGGGATAGCGGCGGGCGTAGCCTGGATCGAGGCCCACCTCCTGCAGCAGGGCGGCGACCCGCTGGCCGACCGCGGCTCCGGTGGCCAGCCGGTGAATCTCGATCCCCTCCGCCACCGCGGTCCCGATCGTCATGCGTGGGTTGAGGCTGCTGTAGGGGTCCTGGAAGATGATCTGCATCCGCCGCCGGAGCCGGCGCAGGGCGGTCCGATCGAGCCCGAAGACGTCCGTACCGTCGAACAGCGCTCGACCGGACGTCGGCTCCTGCAGCCGGAGAACGGTGCGTCCCACCGACGACTTGCCGCAGCCGCTCTCCCCGACCAGACCCAGCGTCTCGCCGCGGCCGACGTCGAACGACACACCATCGACGGCGCGGACCGGCGGATCCCGGCCGGCGAACAGGCCACCCGCCGCATAGTGCTTCACCAGCTCGCGGACTTCGAGCAACGAGGCTGCCGAGCCGGGCCCGGCCGTCCCTGCGACCGGCGCGGCTTGCCCCGGTGCGGCTTGCGCCTGCTCAGCCATCCGTCCCCCCCGTCTCGGCCAGCCAGCACCGCATCCGGTGGTCCGGGCCTACCGGCATCAGCTCGGGCGCGAGCTCGCTCTTGGCAAAGGCCTTGGGACAGCGCGGCCGGAACCGGCAGCCCGAGGGCCAAGCCGTCGGTGGCGGCACCGTGCCGCCGATCGGGATCAGCCGGGTCCGGGGCCCGGTGATCCGTGGAACGGAGGCGAACAGACCCTGGGTGTAAGGATGCGACGGCCGGGCGAACAGCTCGGCCGTGGGCGCTTCCTCGACGATCTGGCCGGCGTACATCACCGCTACCCGGTCGGCCCGCCCCGCCACGATGCCCAGATCGTGGGTGATCAGCAGCACCGCCATGCCCCGCGACCGGCGAAGCTGGTCGAGCACCTCCAGAATCTGGGCCTGCACGGTGACGTCGAGGGCGGTGGTCGGTTCGTCGGCCACCAGGATCTCGGGCTCCGCCGCCAGGGCGATGGCGATCATCACCCGCTGGCGCATGCCGCCGCTGAGCTGGTGCGGATACGCCTTGAGCCGGCCTGCCGGGTCGGGGATGCCGACCTCCTGGAGCAGGGCGCGGGCGCGGTCGCGGGCCTCGCTTCGCGACACCGGGAGATGGGCCCGCACCCCTTCGGCGATCTGATCGCCGACGGTGAAGACGGGATTGAGGCTGGTCATTGGATCCTGGAAGATCATCCCGATGCGCCGGCCGCGGATGCGCCGCAGCGCCTCGCCCTCCAGCGCCAGCACGTCGGTCTCGCCCAGCCGGATCACGCTGCCGGCATCGATCCGTCCGGGTGGCGGGATCAGCCGGAGCAGCGCCAGGCTGGTGAGGCTCTTGCCGCTGCCGGACTCCCCCACCAGCGCCAGGGTCTCGCCCCGGATCAGATCGAACGTGACCCCGTCCACCGGGTGGAATCGGTGGCCGTCGGCGCCGGGGAACGAAATGCGGAGATCGCGGACCTCGAGGACTCGGTTCATGCGCTCCGGGGATCGAGGACGTCGCGCAGCGCGTCGCCCACCAGGTTGGTCGCCAGGACCGTGAGTGTGATGGCGACACCGGGAAATATGCCGACCCACGGGGCCGACTCGAGTACCGGGCGTCCGTCCATGATCATGCCTCCCCAGGACGGCGTCGGCGGCTGGACGCCGAGGCCGAGGAAGGACAAGCCGGCCTCGAGCAGGATCACGTCACCCACGCCCAGAGTGGCGGCGACCAGCAGCGGTCCCGCCGCGTTGACCAGCAGATGGCGGAAAATAACCCGCCGCCGCGACGCGCCCAGCGCTTCGGCAGCCTGAACGAACGCCTCGGTGCGGAGCCGAAGCACCTCCGCCCGCACCAGCCGGCTGGTGGCGAACCAGCCCGTGGCGCCCATCAGGATGATCAGCACTGCGAGGGGAACGCGGTCCGACAGCGCCAGCACCAGCAGGAGGAGAAACAGGCGAGGCACGGCCAGGGCCCCGTCCACCAGCCGCATGATGACGGCATCCACCGCCCCGCCCCAGTACCCCGCCACCAGACCCACGGCGGCACCCAGCGTCACCGACAGCGCGACCGTCAGCGCCGCGACGGCCAGAGAGATCCGAGCGCCGCTCACCACCCGCGAAAGGACGTCACGGCTGAGCTGGTCGGTGCCGAACGGATGGTCCGCGCTGGGCGGAGCGTCGGCCAGCTCGACCAGGTCGAACTGCCGGAACGGGTCGGGCAGCGCCAACGGCCCCAGCCAGGCGAGCAGCACCAGGAAGCCGAGAAACGCGGCACCGGCCCGGCCACCCGGGCGGCGCCACACGGCCTTCAGCCCATCGGATCGGACCGTCACCCGTGGCGTACCCTGGGGTCGAGCGCAGCATAGGCCAGGTCGCTCAGCAGGCTGCCGAGCACGACCACGGCGGCGACCAGGACCGAGGTCCCCATCAGCACG
Organism: Gemmatimonadales bacterium; assembly: GCA_036265635.1. Classification (GTDB taxonomy): domain Bacteria; phylum Gemmatimonadota; class Gemmatimonadetes; order Gemmatimonadales; family GWC2-71-9; genus CAVVWJ01. The sequence goes on along the minus strand of DATAOR010000220.1, from coordinate 9,660 downwards.
GGATAGTCGCGGTTGCCTACGGCCGCCACGGCCAGAGAACCCAGCCCCGGCCAGGCGAAGACGGCCTCGACGAAGACCGAGCCGCTTACCAGAATGGGCAGCCACAGGCCGAACAGGGTCAGCACCGGAAACACGGCGTTCCGCCAGGCGTGCCGCCACACGACCCGGCCCTCGCTCAGCCCCTTGGCCCGGGCGGTCACTATATAAGGAACGCGGAGCACCTCCAGCATGGCGGTCCGCTGGTATCGCATGGTCCCCGCCAGACTGACGATGGCCAGCGTCAGGGCCGGAAGGACGAGATGGCGGAGCACGTCGGTCGTGGCCGGCCAGAGGCCGGCCTGGCCCAGCGGATCCCGCATCCCGGCCGGCGGCAGCAGGTGCCAGCGCACCCCGATCAGATTCGCCAGCACCAGCCCGAGCCAGAACGACGGGGTGGCATAGCCCGCCAACGAGAGGGTGGTGAGCCAGCGATCCTCCCGGGAATCCTTCCTTACTGCCTGGCGGACGCCCAGCCAGATCCCCAGGGAAAAGTTCAACAGGAGGGCGGTCCCGCCCAGCAGCAGGGTTGCCGGCAATCGCTCCGCCAGCAGGCTGGCGACTGGCCGGCCGTATTCGATCGAGGTGCCCAGGTCGCCGCGCACCAGCCCGCCGACGAATGCGGCGAGCTGGCCGGGCAGGGGTCGGTCCAGGCCATAGCGGCGGCGGAGCTGCTCGACCTGCTCGGGCGTGAGGGCCCGGTCGCCCTCGCGCGCGAGCGGGTCACCAGGCAGGGCGTGGACGACGAGGAAGAGGAGCAGGAGCGCGATGGCCAGGGTCAGCACCGACTGGAGCGCCCGGCGCAGCAGCCACCGCGTCATGTCACCGGCCCGAGCTGCGGCCGCTGCCCTTGCCGGTGACGGTCCACTCGCGCAGCGCCAGCCAGAGTGATTCGGGGCGGATGCGGACGTTCCCGAACCGACGGTCCACGATGGCCAGATAGCTCGGCGCGTACATGAACACTGCCGGCGCATCGGATTCGATCCGACGGAGCACGGCCTGATAGGTCTCGGCGGCTCGGTCGCCGGTGCGCTGGGCCAGGTCCAGCAGGGAGTCCACTGCGGGATCGCAGAACCTGGCCACGTTCGTCGGCCCCTCACAAGTCCAGCTCTGGGTCAGGCCGGATGGCGACGGGTCCAGGGTGGCGGAGGCGAAGTCGAGGTCGAACCGGCCCGCGCCGCGCTCCTGGTTGTAGAGCGGGAAATCGCGGCGATCGATGGCCAGCCGGATCCCGATCTGGCGGAGCTGCTCCTGGGCCTGCTGGGCCAATTGGAATCGAACCGCGCTGGTGTTGGTCGTGAGCAGCGTCAGCGCCAGCGGCACACCGTCCCGGTCGAGCGTCCCGTCGCCATCGTGATCCGACCAGCCGCGCCCGCTCAGGAGTTTGCGGGCGCGTGGGACGTCGGGCCGCACCGGCATCGCCCCGTGACGGATCCACAGCATCACCGCCGAGGCCGGCCCGAAGGGAACATCTCCCGCGGTGCCGAAGGTCGCCCGTACCATCTGGCGGCGGTCCAGCGCCAGGCCGATGGCCCGCCGGACGTCCAGGTCGCTCAGGATCGGGTGCGGCCGGGTGGTGTCGCGGGGATCGCGCTGGTTGAACAGCAGGTACCCGACGGTGGGAGACGGAAATGGAATGATCCGCACCCGTGGTTGGGCCGAGACCCGGGCGACGTTGTCGCGGGGCGGCGGAATATTGTCCATCATGTCGGCTTCGCCGCTCAGCACCAGGTTCAGCCGCGCGTCGGCGTCCTTCGCCACCCGGAAGATCACCCGGCGGACCGCGGGGGCCCCGAGGAAGAACCGCTCGTTTGCCGCCAGCTCGACGAACTCCCCGGGCACCTGTCGGACCCAGCGGTACGCCCCGCTGCCGATCGGGGCCCGGGCGAACGGACTGCGGGCCAGCGAGTCGGGCGGCAACGCAGCCAGCAGGTGGGCCGGGATGGGGGCGACATGGAAGACGGCGTCATACAGCTGCTCGCCGTAGGGCCGGTCGTAGCGAAACACGACCTGCCGCTCGCCCTCGGCCTTGACCTCGGTGATGTGGCGGAGCACCCCGGCCAGAGTCGGGGCGATGGCCGGGTTGCGTGCCCGCTCGAAGGTGAACACCACATCCCGCGCAGTGACCGGGACACCATCGTGCCAGGTGGCTCGGGGATCGAGCTCGAAAACGAGAGTGACCGAATCCCGCCGCGTCCAGCTCCGGGCCAGGGCCGGCACGAAGGCCCGGTCCCCCGCAGTCATCATCGTTGGCCCCAGCTCCGCCAAGTGGAGGAACAGCTGGTCGGCGATGTCGGTGTTGCCCTGGTTGTTGAGCGGCCCATCCATCAGGGTGGGAACCGGCAGCGACGGCTCGCCGCCGGTGACGATGACCGCGGTGGCCGGGTCGCGGGTCCGCTGAGCCGACAGGCCGGGGGTGGTCGCCGTCGTTGCGGCCGCGGCGAGGGCCGCGACGGGCCAGGCACGGTGCGTCCAGCGCGCCACGGGTACTCCGGGGTGTGCGATGCGGGGGAGGGGGTCGCCTCAATCTAGCAGGGTGCTTCCGCCGCGTCAGGCGGCAGCGGGCACGCCTCAATCGTCCTGCGTGCCCCGCCAGGTCCAGGAGGGAGAGCAGTATCTGGGACCCAGCCGTGCGCCGGCCCGTTCGACCTCTTCCACCAGCTCGGGTCCGGGGACGTTGATGGGGGACCATGCCCGTGCCGCGGCGGCCGCCACCGCGGCGGCCGCATCGTCCCACGAGACCGGTCGGCCCAGCGCCCGGGCCAGGGCGATCGAGCCGTCGGCCGGTACCCGCCCGCGGGTCACTCGTCCCACCATCGCCTGATCGCCGTCGAGCAGCAGGCTGCCGTGCTGCAGCAGCGCGCCGCCCCGGCGGAGCTGCGCGCTGCCGACCAGCTTGCGCCCGGCTACCATCACCTCGCCGCCGACCGGCGCTGCGAAGCAGGCCCCGTCGCCGAGCCCGCGGCGGACCCGGGTGGCCGGGGCCAGCTCCGCCGGCGCCCCCAGGTGACGGAGCGCATCCTGCAGCATGCGGTGCACGGCGCGGTAAGCGTCGCGGAGCCCGCCCAGGTCCCCGGCGGGAACCGCCACGGCATAGGTCAGCTCGTCGGCATGCCAGACCGCGCGGCCGCCGGTCGGCCGGCGGACCGTGGCCAGAGCGAGCCGTTCGATGGTCCCGATGTCGTAGCGCCGCTCGGCCGGCTCGTGGCGGCCGAAGGAGAGAGCCGGCTGCCACCGGTACAGCCGGAGCCAGCGCTCGCCCCCGGCGGCCCGGGCGAGCAGGGTCTCGTCCACCGCCATATTGCGCCAGCCTGGGTGGGGGCGGGGATCGAGCCAGACGGCGAGCGGCTGGGTCACTGGACCGGCCTCAGCTTCCGTACGCCTCCACCGGCGGACAGGTGCACATCAGGTTCCGGTCGCCGAAGGCGCTGTCGATCCGCCCCACGGTCGGCCACACCTTGTGCGCCCGGACGGCGGGCGAGGGATAGGCGGCCCGCTCGCGGGAGTAGGGCCGGTCCCAGCCGTCGGCGACGACCTGCTCGAGCGTGTGGGGCGCGCTGGTGAGCAGGTTCTGCTCCCGGTCCACCCGGCCCTGCTCGATCTCGCGGATCTCCTCCCGGATGGCGATCAGGGCGTCGCAGAACCGGTCCAGCTCCTCCTTCGACTCGCTCTCGGTCGGCTCGATCATCAGGGTGCCGGCCACCGGGAATGATACCGTCGGTGGGTGAAAGCCATAGTCGATGATCCGCTTCGCGATGTCCTCCACGTCCACCCCGGCCGAGGCCTTGAACGGACGGGTGTCGATGATGCACTCGTGGGCCACCAGCCCGTGCGGCCCGGTGTACAGCACCCGGTAGTGGGGCTCGAGCCGACGGGCGATGTAGTTGGCGTTGAGGATGGCGATCTTGGTGGCCTCGACCAGGCCGTCGTACCCCATCAGGGCGATGTACGCCCAGGAGATCGGCAGGATCGACGCGCTGCCCCACGGCGCCGCGCTGACCGTGCCGCAGGCCTGGCTGTGATCGAGCTCGGTCAGCGGATGTCCCGGAAGGAACGGCGCCAGGTGCTGGGCCACCCCGATCGGTCCCATGCCCGGGCCCCCGCCACCATGCGGAATGCAGAACGTCTTGTGCAGGTTGAGGTGGCACACGTCGGCCCCGATGTCGCCCGGGCGGCAGAGCCCTACCTGGGCGTTCATGTTGGCGCCGTCCATGTAGACCTGGCCGCCGTGCTGGTGGACGATCTGGCAGATCTCCCGGATCGAGTCCTCGAACACGCCGTGGGTGGACGGGTAGGTCACCATCAGGGCGGCCAGGGTGTCGTGATGGGCCGCCGCCTTCGCCCGGAGATCGGCCACGTCGATGTTGCCGTGCTCGTCGCTCTTGACCACCACGACCTGCATCCCGGCCATCACCGCGCTGGCCGGGTTGGTGCCATGGGCCGAGGTGGGAATGAGGCAGGTGGTGCGCTGGAGGTCGCCGCGGGCGCGGTGCCAGGCCCGGAGGACGAGCAGGCCGGCATACTCGCCCTGGCTGCCGGCGTTCGGCTGGAGCGACACCGCCGCGAAGCCGGTGATCTCGGCCAGCTGCGACTCGAGCTGGCGGAACATCAGGTCGTATCCGGTTGCCTGGTCCCGGGGGGCGAACGGGTGCAGCCGGTTGAGCTCGCGCCAGCTCACCGGCATCATCTCGGTGGTGGCGTTGAGCTTCATGGTGCACGAGCCGAGCGGGATCATGGCGCTGGTGAGCGACAGGTCGCGCGCCTCGAGCCGCTTGAGGTACCGCAGCATCTCGGTCTCGGAATGGTGCCGGTGGAAGACCGGATGGGCCAGGTAGGCCGAGCGGCGCTCGAGCGCGGCCGGGATGGCCCGGTCGGCGTGCTCGCCAATGTCCTCCAGCATGAAGGGCAGGGCCTCGTTGAGCGAGAACACGGCGATCAGGTCGGCCAGGTCGCCCAGCGTCACCGTCTCGTCCAAGGCGACGCACAGGCGCGTCGGCGGCAGGGGCCGGAGGTTGATCATCCGGGCCCGGGCCGCATCCAGCAGCCGGGGGAGGGCCCACTCGGGCACCTCGACGCAGATGGTGTCGAAGTACGCGTCGTGCACCACCCGGTAGCGCAGCCGGCGGAGCGCGTTGGCCAGGATCACGGTCCGGGCGTGCACCCGCTCCGCGATCCGACGCAGGCCGTCGGGGCCGTGATAGACGGCGTACATGCTGGCCATCACCGCCAGCAGGACCTGGGCGGTGCAGACGTTGCTGGTTGCCTTGTCCCGCCGGATGTGCTGCTCCCGGGTCTGCAGGGCCATCCGCAGCGCCGGCCGGCCCATCCGGTCGCGGGACACCCCGATGATCCGGCCGGGCAGGAACCGCTTGTAGGCGTCGCGAGTGGCGAAGAAGGCGGCGTGCGGGCCGCCGTACCCCATCGGCACGCCGAACCGTTGGCTGTTGCCCACCGCGATGTCCGCCCCCCACTCGCCCGGTGGCGTGAGCAGCGTCAAGCTGAGCAGGTCGGTCGCGGCCGTCACCAGGGCGCCGGCGGCCTTGGCCCGCTGACAGAGACTCCGGAAATCGCGCACGGCGCCGTCGGTCGCGGGATACTGGACCAGTGCGCCGATGGTGCCGGGCCCGAACTCGAAGGTCTCCGGCTCGCCGAGCTCGATTCGGATCCCCTGGGCCTCGGCCCGGGTCTGGACCACGGCGATGGTCTGCGGGTGGCAGGACTCGTCCACCAGGTACACCGGCGGCGCCTTCGAGCTGCTGACCGCGCGCGTCAGATGCATCGCTTCGGCGGCGGCGGTACCCTCGTCGAGCAGCGAGGCGTTGGCGATCTCCAGCCCGGTCAGGTCCGAGACCATCGTCTGGAAGTTGAGCAGTGCCTCCAGCCGACCCTGGGCGATCTCCGCCTGGTATGGGGTGTAGGCGGTGTACCATCCGGGATTCTCCAGCACGTTCCGCTGGACCACCTGGGGGGTGAACGTGCCGGCGTAGCCCAGCCCGATGTAGGACCGGAATACCCGGTTCATCCCGGCGAGCCCCCGGAGCGCCTGGAGCACCTCGCGCTCGCTCCGGCCGGGCGGCAGCGCCAGGGGCCGGCGGAGCCGGATCGGCTCGGGCACCACGGCGTCAATGAACTCGTCCAGGCTGTGATAGCCCACGGTCTCGAGCATCTCGGCCAGATCCTCGCGGCGCGGCCCGATGTGCCGATAGGCGAAGTGGCCCGGGTGAAGCACGTCGATCTCGGGCGCGACGGGAGAAGGGGGCAGGGTGGATGTCATGAGTGGGTCGGGCTCCTGCAGGCGGCCGGGCGCGGAGGCGCCCATGGCCGGAACGTGAAAAAGCTCCGAGGCCACAGGCTCGGAGCTGAGTCGGCGTCGTGGCCCCAATGGGGAAGCTGGGGACGGCCGCGATCGGTTGACAGGCAATCCTCCTGAGCCGCCATCGTCACTCGCCGATGTGGGTCCGATACGCCGAGGACGAAAGCAGACTCGCCAGTCCCTCGGGATCCACCCGAAGCGCCACCATCCACCCCTCGCCGTAGGGATCCCGGTTCACCGCAGCCGGATCGCCGTCGAGCGTGCCGTTCACCTCGACCACCTCGCCGGGAACCGGGCTGTAGAGCTCGGACACCGCCTTGACGGCCTCGATGGTACCGAACGATTCGTGGGCTTCGAGCCGCTGGCCCGGCCGGGGCAGGTTGACGAACACCACGTCGCCGAGCTCGCCCTGGGCGTAGTCGGTGATCCCGACGCGAACCACGGCCGGGTCGGCGGTACGCATGACGTACTCGTGCTCAGCGGTGTACTGCAGATCTTCGGGGACGTTGGACACGGAGGACTCGTGTGCTGGGGGATGCGCGAGGGACAATAGGCGGGCCGGAACCCGAGGTCAAGCGTCGCGGGCTCGGGCCAGCGATTCGAGCGACGACCAGACCTCGCGGGCCCGCGCGGCCAGGGCGGTGCGGTCGGCGTCGTTGTCGATGACGAACGTGCTCCGCGCCCGCTTGGGCCCGCTCGGTGCCTGGGCGGCCATCAGCCGGTCCGCCTCCTCCTCCGTCAGGCCGCGCTCGGCCACCAGCCGAGCCCTCCGGACCGCCTCGGGCGCGTCCACCAGCACCACGACCTCGAAGGCGGCCGGATCAGCGCTCTCGAACAGGAGGGGGATGTCGCTGATCACGATCCGGTCGCCCCGCCGGCGGGCCTCGGCCTCGAGCTCGGCGCGGCGCCGGTAGACCTCCGGGTGGACGATGGCGTTGAGCCCATCGAGCGCGGCCGGGTCGGCCAGGACGAGCCGCCGCAGCGCCGCCCGGTCGAGCGTGCCGGCCGGCCCCAGCACACCAGGCCCGAACCGTTCCGCGATGGCCGCCAGGACCGGGCTGCCGGGGGCTTGGGCCTCACGGACCAGCCGGTCGGCATCGATCACCGTCGCCCCCCACCGGCGGAACAGCTCGGCCACGGTGGACTTGCCGGCGGCCACGTTACCGGTCAGGGCCACGCTCAGCATGGCCGGCTCACAGCAGGGCGGTCTGGTCTTCGTCCCGCCGCGGTACCTGGTGGCAGTGGCGACAGCGCGCCTCGTAGCTCTCCCGGCCGCCGATCATGATGGTGGGCGACTCGTACCGCGCCGGTTTGCCGTTGAGCAGCCGCTGGTTGCGGCAAGCCGGGTCGCCGCACACCACGCAGATCGCCTGCAGCTTGTCCACCACCTCGGCCACCGCCATCAGGTCGCCCATCGAGCCGAACGGCTCGCCCCGGAAGTCGGTGTCGGTGCCCGCCAGGATCACCCGCACCCCGCGCTGGGCCAGGGTGGTGGCGACGGGGACGATGTCAGGATCGAGGAACTGGGCCTCGTCGATGGCCACCAGCTGGCTGTCCGGCCGCACCAGCCGGAAGATCTCGCCGGCAGAGTCCACCGGCGACGCGTCCAGCTCGGTCCCGTCGTGGCTGGAAACGGCGTACAGTCCCGTGTACCGGCTGTCGAGGTGGGACTTGAATACCTGGACACGGCGGCGGGCGATGATGGCGCGGCGCACCCGGCGGATCAGCTCCTCGCTCTTCCCGGCGAACATCACGCCGCTGATCACCTCGATCCAGCCGGGGTGCGAGCCGTAGTTCATCCACCATCTCCGTCGTCGGGGCGAGGAGGCAATCTAGACCGTCGCGGGCGCGGCGCCAGCGGCCTTGCGGACGCTTTGCGTGCGCGGCGATATTCGTCGCCCGCCCACCGTGCAAGGAGCTCCCGTGAACAAGCAGCAGCTGATCGCCGCCGTCGCCCAGCGGCTCGGCATCTCGCGTGCCCGGGCCGCCGAGATCACCGAGGTGTTCTTCGCGGCGGACGGGGTCATCGCCGGCGAGCTGCGGCGGGCAGGCAAGGTGGCGATCAGCGGGTTCGGAAGCTTCGAGCTCAGGCGGCGGGCCCCGCGCGAGGGCCGGAACCCGCGGACGGGAAAGGCGATGGCAATCCGGGCTTCAATGGTGCCCGCGTTCCGGGCCGGTCGGGCCCTGAAGGATCTGGTCAACCGCAAGCGCTAGCCGGCGGCCGGCCCAGCCGGCCGCCCGGGGCCCATCAACGGGGCCCGGCCGGCCGCCGCGGCCGTGTCGCCGGGCCGCGGGCCGCCGGCGATCTGGTCGGCCCGCCCCGATCCACCCGGGCAATCACCCGCCGGCGCCGGATGCTGCTGCCGTTGAGCGCCGCCGCCACCCGCTCCGCCTCCTGCGCCGGCACTTCCACCAGGGCAAACGCATCCCGCAGCTCCACCCGGCCGATCAGGCTGCGGTCCAGCCGCACTTCCTTGGTCAGAACCGCGACCAGGTCATTGACCGTGGCGCCGTCCTTCTTCCCGATGCCGACGAAGATCTTGGCCGTGGCCGGGATGTCGGGCAGGGCCGCCGGCGCGCCGGCGCCGGCGGCACTGGTCCACAGCTCGTACAGCGCGGCGGCCACCGCCGACGGGTCGTGGCGCTCGAACAGGGGCGCCAGGGTGAGGAGCGCCCGCTCCGGCTGGCCCTGGTCCAGCATCCGGACAACCGCCGCCCGACGCGCCGCGGCCTCGGTGGTCGCGGCCTCGAGCGCGCCGGGCAGCCGGAGCGGCCGCCGCGGCGCGGCGACCCGCTCCACGTAGCGCTCCGTGCCGGGCGGCACCAGCAGGACCAGCTCGCCCGCCTCCTTGAGCTGCCGCAGCCGGGCCGCGTCCGGCAGGTCGAGCGCGATCACCGTCGCCGCCCGGGGCGCGTCTCCCGTCACCACCTGGGCCTCCCGCTCGTCGAGCGCCGCGGTGGCGCGGATGCTGTCGTGCAGCCCGCGATCGGCGGTCCAGATGGTGACGCTGGCGGGATCGAGCAGCTCGACCAGGTCACCCAGCGCCGCCACCCGGCGACCCCAGGCCACGCTCACGGTCCGCACCGGGCCGACCGCCACGCCGTCGAGCGACGAGGCGCCCAGCGTCAGCGCCCGGCGGGCGTAGCGCTCCACCAGCCCCGCCATGAGCTCCGGCGCCGAGGTCAGCACCAGGCGCTGGGCGTCCCGGCAGTCCTGCATCAGCGGGGCTACGACGGCCTCGTCTTCCCACCCCTCGGGCCAGGCGAGCACCACGGCGGCCAGCCCATCGGCGTGGAGCGCCGCCCGTCGC
>DATAOR010000219.1:0-3134 GCA_036265635.1 Gemmatimonadales bacterium | reverse complement strand
CGCGAGAGCCGGGATTCCGTCAAGAGAACTCAGGGGGCGTGATAGGTCATTACTGGAAGGATGTCCATCGACCCCAGGAGATCACCGATGCCCGGCTCCGTGTTACCCGCCTACGGCTCGCTCGAAGACGCAGCCAAGTATTTCGGCTGTCGGAATTCGGTTGAGAGCGGCCAAGGTCTGATGTAGAACGGCCTTCCGGTGAGGATGAGCCTTCCGGGAGGTGGCCGATGCACTGGCGTTACCGGCTCCGCAAGCAGCAATTGCTCGACGAATGCGAGGTTCCCCCGGAGGTCTTCCAGGGCGGACTCGAACGCCTCGCCGACTTCGCCCGGCCATTCGCCATGCGGCTGGTACGCAAGGAGCAGCGCGACCACGCCCGGACCTATCTGGCCGGGCTCGTCTCCGACCTGAAGCACAAGACCGCCGAGTCCATCGCCTACCGCCACGACCAGCAGCGCCACGGGCTCCAGCACTTCGTCGGCTCCTCGACCTGGGACCATCGGCCCCTGCTGCGCGAGTTGGCCGGCCAGGTGGGCCGAGAGATCGGCACCCCCGACGGGGTGATCGTCTTCGACCCCTCGGGCTTCGCCAAGAAGGGTAAGGCGTCAGTGGGTGTGCAGCGGCAATGGCTCGGGCGGCTGGGGAAGGTGGACAACGGCCAGGTCGGCGTCTTCATGGCCTACGCCTCGTACCGCGAGCACGCCCTGGTCGATGTCCGGCTCTACCTGCCCCAGGCATGGGCCAAGGACCGAACCCGGCGCCGGCGGTGCGGCATCCCGAAGGCGGTGCGCTACCGGACCCGGCACGAGCTGGCGCTGGAGATGCTCCAGGAGACCGGTCCACTGCTGCCGCACGGCTGGGTCACCGGGGACGACGAGATGGGCCGCTCGTCGCGGTTCCGGGCCGAACTGCGTCGGTTGAACGAGCCTTATCTGCTGGCGGTGCCGTCGAACACGACGATCCGCGACCTGGAGGGTGCGGTGCCCGAGTACAGCGGCCGTGGGCCGCACCCGAAGCGGGCCTTCGAGCAGGTCCGGGCCTGGTCCAAGTCCCTCCCGCCGGAGGCGTGGCGGCGGATCGAAGTCGGCCGCGGTGAGCGAGGGCCGCAGTTCGTCGAGCTGGTGACGACGCGGGTGGTGGCGCGGACGGACCGGGGGCGGATCGGGCCGGAGGAGTTGCTGGTGGTGATCCGGGGCCTGGACGAGGACGGGGCGACGAAGCACGACTATTACCTGTCCGACGCCGCGCCGGAGACGCTACCGGGGGTGCTGGCGCGGGTGGCCAAGGCGGAGCATCGGGTCGAGAGATGCCTGCAACGCGGCAAGAGCGAGGCCGGGTTGGCCGAGTACCAGGTGCGGACCTGGTCGGGATGGCACCATCACCAGGCGCTGTCGCTGATCGCGGGTTGGTTCCTGGTGCAGGAATCGCGTCGGGGGAAAAAAGGTGACGCCGGCACTGACGGTGCCGCAGGTCCGCGCCGGGCTGGCGTCGCTGCTACGTGCGTCGTGCGGGTGTGACGAGCCGGGGCGTGTGGCCCGCGACCGGAAGCGGTGGCTGACACGGACGGCCCTGGCGAGGTTCTATCGCTGGAAGAAGTGCAAGCGCCTGGCCCCGTTGAGGAAACGTCTCCTGCTGTGATCTCCGACAGCCGAATTACTGTCTGTTCCATAAATCTCAAGCAGCGCTTTTATGTTGCGGGCGGGGATAGCGGAACGGCGCCCCGTACTTCTCCCCGGCCAGCCGCCGCAGCATCAACTGGATCATGCTGATCTGCACCTGCGCCTCGCTCGAGTCCGTCCGCCGCTCGTAGTCCCGGCTGTGAATCCGGCACCGGCCCAGCCAGGCGAAGGTCCGTTCGACCACCCAGCGCCCCTTGATCACCTTAAACTCCTTGCTCCCGGGCGGACGGCTGACCACCTCGATGACGTACCAACCGTGCTCGGACAACCAGGCGTTCAAGGCGTGGTTGTGGTACTTGTTGTCCGCCCAGAGCTTCGCCAGGCGGGGGAAGGACGCCTTCGATAGTTTTCCCAGCACCTGGGGCGCCCCCGTTCCGTCGTCCACATGGGCGGCGGTCACGACCACCGCCAAGAGCAGCCCGAGCGTGTCCACCACGATGTGCCGCTTCCGCCCTTTGAGGAGCTTGGCCCCATCGTAGCCGTGCGGGCCGCCGATCTCGGTCGCCTTGACCGTCTGGCTGTCGATGCTCCCGGCGCTCGGGGTCGGCGGTCGGCCGGCCTCCCGACGCACCTGAACCCGCAGGGCATCGTTGATCGCCTGCCAGGTGCCGTCGTCCCGCCATCTTTGGAAGGAGTTGTAGACGGTCCTCCAAGGCGGGAAGTCATGGGGCAATGCCCGCCAGGTGCAGCCGTTGCGGTTGCGGTAGAAGATGGCGTTGAGGACCTCTCGCAGGTCGGTCTTACGGGGCCGCCCACAGGGCTGGGGCGGTGGGGTCAGGGGCTTCAGGATGGCCCACTGCGTGTCGGTCAGATCGCTGGGGTATGGCTTGTGGTTCATCTCCTTTCTACGTCTGAATCCGTATTATGGAACAGACAGTGAGTACCGGGGCCCCGGCCCGCGGCCGCCCCGTGGAGCCGAGCCATGGACGCCGAATCGCGAGTGGAGCGACTGCTCGAGGAGATCGCCGACTCGGGGTGTACGCCGGAGGAGGCCTGCGGCGCCTGCCCCGAGCTGCTGCCGGAGGTCCGCCGCCGCTGGCGGCAGATGTGCGCCGTCGAGGAGCAGCTCGATGCGCTGTTCCCGACGCCGGGACCTCTGCTCCCTGCGAGTCGGGCGGCGACTGGCCGCAGATCCCGGGCTATGAAGTGGAGGCGCTCCTCGGCCGCGGGGGCATGGGCATCGTCTACCGGGCCCGGCAGTTGCGGCTCAACCGCCCCGTCGCCCTGAAGATGCTCCTGGCCGGGGCCTTCGCCACCCGGGCCGAGCGCCGGCGCTTCGCGCGCGAGGCCGAGCTGGTGGCGGGGCTGCGGCACCCGAACGTCGTCCAGGTCTACGACGTGGGGGACCTTGACGGCCGGCCGTACTTCACCATGGAATTCGTCGACGGGGGCAGCCTGGCGCAGCGCATCGCCGGCACCCCGCTGCCGGCCCCCGAGGCCGCCGGGCTCGTGGCG
>DATAOR010000218.1:0-13276 GCA_036265635.1 Gemmatimonadales bacterium | reverse complement strand
GCACTTCTCCATCACCCCGCGGGCCCGGACGGTGACGTCGGGGTTGAGCTGCAGGTGGAGCGGCGCCGGCCAGGCCATCTCGTTGTACTTGTACCAGTTGAAGTAGCGCACCTTGTAGGGACAGTTGTTGGCGCAGTACCGCGTGCCGACGCAGCGGTTGTAGACTTGGCCGTTGAGCCCGTCGGCGGTATGGTAGGCGGCGTAGACCGGGCAGACCGGCTCGCATGGGGCGTTGGCGCAGTGCTGGCACAGCATCGGGACGAAGCGGGCGCTGGGCGCCTCCCCGGCCACCTCGGCGTCCTCCCAGTACCGCTCGATCCGCATCCAGGTCATCTCCCGGCCCTTGAGGATGTCCGCCTCGCCCACGGTCGGGATGTTGTTCTCGGCGTAGCAGGCCGTGACACAGGCCTGGCAGCCTGTGCAGCGGGCCAGGTCGATCGCCATGCCCCACTGGGGCAGGTCGCGGGTATAGTCGCCCTTGGTGGCGGCGGCGTGCTGCGCCTCCTGCCAGCCCTTGAGCGCCGGCACCTCGCGCTCCGGATTGACGCTCTCGGCGAGGCCCTCGCCCTTGAGGTAGGCCTCGAGCGGCTGCCCCTTCTGCGCGGCCGCCAGCGGCATCGCCTCCGCGATGCCGCGGCCCAGCTGGCGGGGCACGCCTTCCACCGTGGCCAGCTTGCGGAAGGCGCCGGTCTTCTCGATCGCGACTCTGGTTCCGGCATAGGCCACGAAATCGCCGCCGGGCGCGCCCAGCAGGTCGAGCGGCGTCACCCCCCGGCCCTTGGCGAACGCGCCGTACTCGGTGTGGCCGAAACCCAGCGGCACCGCCACCGCCTCGGCGTGAAGCCCGGGGTGCACGTACGCCGGCGCCTCGATGGCGCCGTGAGGCGAAGTCAGGCGCAGGATCTCGCCGTTCTGGATGTCCATCCGCCGGGCCGTCTCCGGGCCGACCTCGACCCAGGGATGCCAGGTGATCTTGGTGACGGGGTCCGCGTTCTCCAGCAGCCACGGCTTGTTGGTGCCGCGGCCATCGTGCAGCATGCCGTGCGGGTAGGCCAGCAGGACGAAGCTCCCGGTGCCATCGTACGTCGGCCGGGTGTAGCCGACTTCGGTCGCCGACGGTGCCAGCGCGACCTGGGCCGGCGCCGGTGCCTCGTCGAACACCCCGCCCCGCTGCAGCGCGTCGCGCCAGAATCGATCGGCGTCGGCTTCCTTCCGCTCGCCCGCCAGCGCCTGCCAGCGGCTGCGGAGTCGGGCCTCCCACGAGGCGTCGGTGAATTTGGCCAGCGGGCCGGCGGCCTTCTTGGCGAGGAGCAGCAGGATGTCCCCGGCCGCCCGGGTATCGAAGACCGGCTCCATCACGGGCTGCATCAGGCTGCGGACACCGGCCCGCGGCGCCAGGTCGTCCCATCGCTCCAGGGCATGATGCTGGGGCAGCAGCAGGTCGCACTGGGCGGCGGTCTCGTCGAGGAACATCGAGGTCGAGACCTTGAACGGCACCTTCTTGAGCCTCGCGGCGAAGCCGGCGGCCCTGGGGAGGGCATAGACCGGATTGGCGTCGTGAACCAGCAGGACGGCCACCTGCCCCCCGTCCATGGCCGAGGCCAGCTGCGCCAGGCCGGGGTAGCCGTCGCCGCCGGCCAGCTGGGCCCCGAACTTGACCGTCTGCCCGACATTCCCCGCCACGAAGTTGAGCAGGTTCACGGCGGCACACAGCTCGGTGGCGCCGGTGTGCTGGGCCCCGATGCCGCCCGCCACCGCCAGGCTGGGCTTGGCCTGGGCGAACTCGCGGGCCACCCGCTCGATCCGCTCGGCCGGCACCCCCGTCTCCTGGGCGGCCGCGGCCGGGGTGAACCGGGCCAGGGCCGAGCGCACCGCCTCGGGGGCGCCGTTGGCGGCGGCCACGACCTGGGCGACGGCCAGCGCCAGCACGGCCTCGGTCCCGGGCCGCACCGGCAGCCACTGGTCGGCGTTGAGACCGGTCAGGTCCTGCCGCGGGGCCGCATAGACGAACTTGGCGACCTCGCCGTCGCCGAAGCCGTGAGCGTCGGCGAACCCCCGCTGGTGCTCGGTGGGCGACAGCCAGGTCTCGAGGAAGTCCGCGCCGAAGGAGAGAACGTAGCGGGCGGCGGCGAAGTCATGGGCCGGAAGCTGATCGAGCCCGAAGGTCTTCCGGTTGGCCGCCCGGAGCGGCTCGTAGCCGAACGGTACCCACCGCGTCACCTTGCCGCCCAGCGCGGCGGTCCACTCGTCCAGCAGCTCGCTGAAGCTGCCGGGACCGGCGCCGCTGAGCACGGCCACCTTCCCCGTCGCCGAGCCGAGCCGGGCGGCCAGCTGGGCCACCGCCTGTTCCCACGAGATCGGCCCGAACGACCCGTCGGGCTTCCGCGCCATCGGCTGAGTGATCCGGCCCGGATTGTACAGTCCCTGGAGCGACGCCTGTCCCCGGGAGCACAGCTTCCCCTGGTTGACCGGGTGTTCGGGGTTGCCTTCGAGCTTCACCGCCCGGCCTTCGCGGGTCCGCACGTGGACCCCGCAGCCAGCCTCGCACTCGGTGCAGGTGCTGGCGTAGAAGGTGGCCACGCCGGGTACCTGGTCCTCCGACTGGACCAGGTACGGCACCAGCTTCTCGACCCGGCTGGTAGAGCACCCGGACAGCGCCAACGCGCCGCCACCGGTGGCCCCGAGCACGGTCAAGAACTTGCGGCGATCGATTCCCGCCGGCTGCCCCGCGTCAGACATCGCGATTCCTCGCCGTGATCAGTAGTGGCACACCGAGCAGTCGCGCGTCACCTTGCGCTCGAGATGGCAGGTGATGCAAAAGCCCATGTTGTTGACGTTGTTCACCTTGAACACCTGGGGCATGCGGGTCACGTCGCCGTGGCAGGTGGTGCAGGCGTTGGGCCCGAGCGCCTTGATGTGGCGCTGGTGGGGAAAGTGGGCATGGCGGGCCAGGGCGTGTACCCGAACCCACTCGGGCGGTTTCTTGTCGGTCCACGCCTGGCGGACCTTCTTGATCTCGACCTTCGAGGCGCTGTCCGCCCCGCCCACCACCAGATGGCATCCCATGCAGGTCTGCAGCGACGGGATGCCGGGCTCGGGCGAGACCGCCACCGAGTAGTGGCAGTACTGGCACTGGATCTTGAACTGCCCCGCGTGGATGTCGTGACGGAAGAAGATCGGCTGCCGAGGACCCTTGAGCGATCCGGTATCGCTGATGACCGGCGCGGTGACGGAGTCGGCCACGGTCTTGGCCTGCTGCGCCGCACCCCGCGAACCACCGGCCGCGAGGCCGACCGCCAAGGCACACACGCCAACGCCGCCCATCACCAGACTCAACGTACGCATGATCGATTCCGCGAGGTCAAAGGGGCGTTGCCGAAGTTCGGTGACAACCTTCGCTTGAACACGCTGCTACGGAGGCGCCGGCCCAGGGCGCGCCGAAGTATATTCGCCGCTTCGGGCTACACAACCCGACCGAAAAAGGGTGATGCCCGACTGTTCTACTCGGAATCGTGCAGGCCGCCGGCGCGGCGTCGGGGCCGGAGCTGCGGGCCCCGCTGCGGCGCGGTGCGTTCGGCCAGCCACTCCGACTTGCGGGCGGCCAGCCGGAGGAAGGTGTCTACCGTCCGGCGATCGTCCAGGCTCAGCCAGCACCACTTGAGCGGCCCGGTCCGTTGGCCCTGCTCGATCGCGCGGCGGAGGTCGGCCGGAACCCGTCCCGCCCGCTGCAGCCGGTCCTCCTCGGCGTCGCTCAGGGTGAAGGTGACCGAGAGGCCGGTGCCGACCACGTGGACCCAGCAGAGCTTCCGATTGCCCACCCCGTATTCCCAGGCCCACCGCCACAGGGTGCCCATGTAGCGCACCGTTTCGGCTACGCCGGCGAGGCCCAGGAGCCCGTCACGGACCAGACTGAACCGGGCGGCGGCGGCGGCGGGCAGATCGGTTAACGGCGCAGTCGCGGCCGGCTCGACCGCCTCGTCGGCATAGGGGTTGGCGGCCCAGTAGGCCGCGGAGCGAGCCTGCGTCATACCCCTCCATCCTGGGAAATGTCCCCGCCGCCCGGCCCGCGTCCGGAACCGGGACCGGACGATCCTGAGCTGCGCGGCGCCTCAGCCGGCGTTACTCGCGGCGCCTCAGCCGGCGTTACCCGCGGCGCCTCAGCCGGCGTTACTCGCGGCGGAGCAGCCGGCGTTTCGCCCGGCCCACCTGCCCCGCCCTGCGGCGGGGCCCCGGCGAAGGGTGCGCCCACCCGCTGCAGGTAGCGGCTGACCTCGATCCCCATCGCCCGGACCAGCGAGGCTTCGCGTCCGTCGAGCCGGGCCCGGTGCACGATCTCCCGCCACGATCGCATCACGCTGTCCGACCGCCGGGTCTTGAAGAAGTCGATGGCCCAGAGCGCGCGGTGCCAGTCCTCGAACAGCTCAGCCAGCTGGCCGGCCGTCGCGGGCCCGGCTTCGCGGCGCGGCGGCTTCAGCGGCTGGGCATCCCCGCCCCGGGCGGTCCAGATCTCGTACGCCATGATCGCCACCGCCTGAGCCAGGTTGAGCGAGGGGTGGCTCGGGTCGGTCGAGATGGTCACCAGGGTGCCGCAGCGATCGAGTTCGGCGTTGGTGAGCCCGCTGTCTTCCCGCCCGGCCACGATCGCCACCGGTCCCGCCGCCAGGTCACGCACCACCGCCGCCGCGGCCTCCCGGGGACGGAGCGTGGTCCGCTTGGCGGCTCGCTCGCGGCCGGTCAGGACGTAGCTGGCGGTGCAGTCCGCCAGAGCGGCCTCGAGGGTCGGCAGGATCTCGATCCGGGCCACGAAGTCGGCCGTGTTGTGGGCGATGCCCTCGATCCGCCAGGGATCGAACACCTCGGGATCCACCAGCCGCATCCGGGCGATGCCGAAGTTGCGGGCAATCCGTACGGCGCTCGCGATGTTGACGATGTCCTGGGGGTTGACCAGAACCAGCGTGGGCGATGATCCGGGCGGCGGCCGCCCCTCGTCATCCCTCGCCGAGGAAGGAAACGTCATACCGCTTCGCCTTGAGCGCCGCGGCGAACCCGGCCTTCTCGACGGCCTTCATGTACGCTTCCTTGGGCTCCACCTGCTTGGAGTCCACCAGCTCCATCAGGGCATCGTTGAGGGTCACCATGCCGGTCCGGCGATTGGTCTGCATGACCGACGGGATCTGGAACGTCTTGCCCTCACGGATCAGGTTCGACACCGCGGGAATCGACAACAGCACCTCGCGGGCGGCCACCCGCCCGCCGCCGATCTTCTTGCACAGCGTCTGGGCGATGACCCCGCGGAGCGACTCGGACAGCATGACCCGGACCTGGGCCTGCCGGTCGGGCGGGAACTGGTCGATGATCCGGTCGATGGTCGAGGCGGCGGTCGAGGTGTGCAGGGTGCCGAACACCAGGTGGCCGGTCTCGGCGGTCTCGATCGCGATCGAGACGGTCTCCAGGTCGCGCATCTCGCCCACCAGCACGATGTCGGGATCCTCCCGCAGGGCGGCCCGGAGCGCCTGCTTGAACGACCGGGTGTGCAGGCCGACCTGCCGCTGCGTCACCAGGCACTGCTTGCTCTGGTGGACGAACTCGATCGGGTCCTCGATCGTGATGATGTGGTCGGTCCGGGTCCGGTTCATCAGGTCCACCAGCGCGGCCAGCGTGGTGCTCTTGCCGGAGCCGGTGGGCCCGGTCACCACCACCAGGCCCTTGGTGAGGTAGCAGAGATTCTGCACCTCCCGGCTCAGGCCCATCTCGTCGGCCGTGCGGACGGTGGTGGGGATGATCCGGAACACCGCCAGGGGCCCGTGGCGGTCCCGGCCGGCATTGCAGCGGAACCGGGCCAGGCCGTCGATCTCGTAGGCCCAGTCGGTATCTCCGGTCTCCCGGAACTCGGCGATCTCGCGCGGGGTCATGATGCTGACCAGCATCGTCTCGAGCTGCTCGGCGCCGATCGCCGGGCGGGCCTGCCGGGCCAGCTCGCCGTGATGCCGCAGCAGCGGCGGCTCGCCCGAGCGGAGGTGGAGGTCCGACGCCCCGGTCTCCACCAGCAGCCGGAACAGGTCCTCCATCACGCTGCGGGCCTCGGCCAGCTCGGCCGGGGTCCGGCCGGCGTGGACCGCAGCGCGGGTCCCGGCCGGCGCGGCGGCGGACCGCACTTCGACCACCGGCCCGCCGGCTCCGGGCGTGAGGGCTACCGAGACTTGTCCGCTGGGTGCCTGGTAGCCGAAGCTGACCGCCTCCGCACTGCCCAGCCGGGCCGCCGCATCGACGTCGGCCACCTCGCGTACCAGGGCAAGGATCTGGGCGTCGCTGAGCGCCTCCTTGGTGAGAGGCCGTGCCGTCCCGTTGGTAACCAGGGTGACGGGCTTGCCGACGGCGAGCCGCAGCGCGTCGCCGCGCTGTTCATGGAGGACTTGGATTAGACGATCGAGCCGGGGCACGTACGCTCTCAGTCGAGGGGACGCGCGAGCCGGACGCGCGACTTGTTGAGATACCAGGTGACTTCGTCGGTAGCCAAGGCGAAGAACGCGCCGCCGCCATTGAGAAAGTCGAGCGCCCGGCCCCGGGACGGCGGCAGCTCGACGGTGGCGTGGCCCCGGTACTCCGAGCCGCCCTGCACCACCACCTCCAGCCCCACGTGCCGGGCCGCCGAGGCCCGCTCGGGGTCCGGCAGCCGGGCCTCGTCCCGGCAGGCCACCACCAGCACTTGCGCCTTGGGCACCAGGGTGACGCCGCCGCCGGACACGGTGAGGGCGAAGAAGCTGTCGGGGCGGTTGAGCATCTCCAGCGGCGTCTCGGGCCCGGGCGGGTAGGTGGTGCGGGCGTAGAGGTGGAGGTCGCCGGCGAGCGCGATCCCCTCGGCCAACACGACTTCCGCCGGGACTTTGGTGGTGATGCCCCAATCGCTCATGGGCTCGGCCGGTACGGGTGGTCGGAAAGTGCGGACACGCCGTCAGCGCGGCAAGTGGCCGTCATCCGCGCAGCTCGACGCCCGCCTGGCGCTCCGTGAGGCGGATGGGGTCGAGGTAGTCGGCCGCATCGTCGAGGGCGGCCCGCGCCTCGGCCAGCCGGGCACGGACGAGCGCCAGCACCGGCCCGGCCACGCCGGTCTGGTCGAGCAGATCGGCCGCGATGCCGACGTCCTTGTCGAGCAGCGCCAGCCGGAAGGTGCGGGGCCAGGCGCCGGTCAGGACCCGCTCGGGCACCAGCACTTCGCTCACGAACGAGCGCCCGCTCGAAGCGTTGATGACGTCGAGCGCCACCCGCGGGGCGACCCCCGCCTTGGCCAGCGCCGCCAGCCCTTCGCCCACGGCCAGAATGCTGGCGGCCAGCAGCGCGTTGTTCACCGCCTTGAGCGCGTCACCGGCGCCGATCGGGCCGACGTGCTCGATCCGCCCGCCGAAGGCCTCCAGCACCGGCCGGGCCCGGGCAAAGGTGGCCTGATCGGCCCCGACCATCACCGTAAGGGTGCCGGCCTCGGCGCCGTTGGTGCCGCCGCTCACCGGTGCGTCGGCAAAGGCGACCCCGCGCTCGGCGAGGCGGGCGGCGATCCGGCGGGAGGTAGGCGGGTCGCCGGAGGTGCAGTCCAGCAGCAGCGACCCCGGCCGGAAGCCCGCGAGCAGACCATCAGGGCCGTCGAGCAGCGCCCCCACGTCGGCCGAGGTGCTGAGGCAGGTGACGACGACATCCGCGGCGGCCGCCTCGCGGGGGGTGGCGGCCACCGTGGCGCCATGACGGCCCGCGAATGCGGCGGCGGTGGCGGCGGTCCGGTTCCAGACCGTCAGGCCCCCGCGCCGGGCGAGGTGCGCGGCCATCGGGGCACCCATGGCACCGAGACCGAGAAAACTGACGTGCATGCAGCGCAGCCTTTGCAGAAGCCCGGGGAGGGAGCGTGAAGCGCGGAAAGGTAGCGGGGCGGTGCCGGAGCGGTACTGGAGCGGGTGTCTCACGCCCGCCCCAAGGCAAGCGAACGGCGCCCGTTGGCCGGGCGCCGTTCGCCATCGTCCCGCGCCTGCGGACTACTGCCCGGCCGGGAGCGCGCTGTTCGTCACCGCACGGTAGGTGTTGAGACGGCCAGCCCCAAAGGTATTGGGAGCGCCCAGCCCGTCAGCCGTGCCGAGGATCCGCGACCGGAGGGACCCACCGCGGAGCGTCGTCTTCGAGGCCACCACGCCGGCGGTGCCGGTCACCTGCGGCGCGGCCATCGAGGTGCCTTGCTCCCAGGCGTAGCCGCCGCCCAGAAACGCGCTGTAAATGCATCCCTCGGGCGTCGTGTTGGAGTAGCAGCTGCCGCCCGGGGCCGAGATGTCGAGCCCGCTGCCGGAGTTGGAGTATGGCGCCAGGGCGCTGGACCAGGTGAGCGCCGCGACCGAGATCGCATTGGGATCGCAGGCCGGGCACGAGACGGTCGTGGTGCCGTCGTTCCCGGCCGAGGCGATGACCAGCACGTTCTTGCCGGTGGCATAGCTGATGGCGTCCTTCTCCGCCTGCGACTCGCTGCTCCCACCCAGGCTCAGGTTCATGGCCACCATCCCCGGATAGTCGGCGGCGGCCCGAATGGCGCTCACGATGGCGGCGGTGGGGCAGCCCCGCCGGCCGCAGACTTTCTGCACCAGCACCCTGATGTTGCTCCCGGCACCCGATACGCCGGCAATGCCCACCGTCCTGCCGACCATCGTGCCGGTCGTGTGGGTGCCGTGACCGTCGTCATCTTCGGGGTCGGCGTCGTTGTTGTACCAGTCCTGCCCCTTGATGAGCTGGCCGGACAGGAACTCCGGGTGATCCGAATCGACCCCGGTGTCGATGCTGCCGATCACCACGCTGCTGCCCCCGGCCCCGTACGCGCCCGTTTGCCCGGCCGGCCCCGCATCCTCATCCGCGTCGAGCGTGGACGCGTACGACGACGGCAGGGCCTTGCCCTTCGACTTGCCGGTGGTGAACAGCATGTTCAGGCCGCCCGGGTTGTAGAACGCCCACAGCTTGGGATCGACCGCGCCGGTCGGCTGGCGGAGATAGTTCGGCTCGGCGTAGACCACCCGGCTGTCCCGCTGGAGCGCGGCCGCCAGAGCGCGCTCCGATCCGGCGGCGCCGCGCAGCACGACGAAGGCGTCTCGGTAGCCCCGGCTCCCCAGAGCCAGGCCGTGGGCCTTGCCCACCACCTGCGCCTCGGCGCCGGCCCTCAGCTTGACCACGACCTCCCCCGGCACGACCTGCTCCGGTCCGGGATTGGACCGGACGGCGCGGAGCGTCAGCGGCGCGTCCGGGCTCGGGGACTGATCCGGTTGAACGACATCATCCGAACACGCTGCGAGGCCGACGACCGCGGTCGCGAGCAGCAGGGAGCGCAGCTGGAGCATACCTTCTCCTTACGCCATCGGTGGGTGAACGGAACGACTGGTCCTGCGGTGGGAAACGCGCCGCGGCCGCGACGCGTGGCCCGTGAAACAACCCGAAGGCCCGGCGCAGCGCAAGGCGTGCAGCATCCTGCACCCTGCCGGACCCGATTGGCGCCTATCTTTGGAGCATGGGCGCCCGCATCCTCCACGTCGACCTCGACGCTTTCTTCGTCGAAGTCTGCCGGCAGCGGCATCCCGAGCTCCGCGGGATCGAGCTGCTGGTCGTGGGCGGCCGGCGCGACCAGCGCGGCGTGGTCCAGTCGGCCTCCTACGGCGCCCGGCGCTTCGGGATCCACGCCGGCATGCCCATCGCCCAGGCGGTCCAGCTCTGCCCCCACGCGACTTTCTTCCAGGGCGCCTTTCCGGATTACCGTGACGCGTCGCGTGCGGTCCACGCCGTACTCCAGCGGTTCAGTCCCACCGTGGTCATGGCTTCGCTGGACGAGGCCTATCTGGACTTCGCCGGGACCGAGCGGCTCTATCCCGTGTCGCTCCTCCCGGTGGCCGAGCGGTTGCGCGACGAGGTCGCCCGCGACACCGGTCTCGACTGCAGCATCGGGATCGGCCCCAACAGGATGATCGCCAAGCTGGCGTCGGACGCGGCCAAGCCGAGGGGTCTGATGGAGGTGCGGGCCGGATGGGAGGAGGGCTTCCTGGCCGGCCTGGCGCTCCGGGCGATGCCCGGCGTGGGGCCCAAGACGGCCGAGCGATGGGCGACCCTCGGCCTGGTCGACGTCTGGCAGGTGCAGCGGATGGACGAAACGGCGCTGGCGCGGCTGATCGGGCCCGAGGCCAGGGTGGTCAAGCGCCGGGTCCACGGGTACGGCGGCACGACCTTGCGGGCTCACCGGCTGCCACGCTCGGTCAGCCGGGAGACCACTCTGTCGCGCGACCTGCGCGATCCCGAGCGGCTCGAGGCCACCCTGTCGCTGCTGACCGCGCGGGTCGCCGGACAGCTGCGCGACGAGCACCTGGTGGCCCGGACCGTCACCCTCAAGCTTCGGCACGACGATTTCCGGACGGTCACCCGCCGGCACACCTTCGAGCTCGCCACCGACCTCGACGCCGAGCTCTACGCCGCGGCCAGGGACCTGTTCCGCGCCGCTTTCGCCGACGTGCGGGGCCGCAATCGCGGCGTCCGCCTGATCGGCGTCGCGGCCACCAACCTGGGCGAAGCGGCCGAGGCCGATCTGTTCGAGTCGCCCGAGCGCCGCCGGCTGCGGGATCTCTCGGTCGCGGTCGACCAGCTGCGCGACAAGTTCGGGTTCGCCGCGGTCACGCCCGGCAGCGCGCTTCGGGCCAAGCGCCGCCGCCGCGACTGAATCAAGGCCGGAGATCGCGCTCCTCGAACCGGAGCCCGACCGTCCCGTCCCCCGCGGTCACCTGAGGACTGAGATCCCGAAACCGGGCCCGCCCCGCCGCGCCCCCGCTCGCCTCCACCGTGCTGTTTCGAAACAACCGGTAGTATCCGATGAACACCCGGCGCGTCCCCGGCCGCACGGCGCAGCCGCAGTCGCGCGCGCCGGCCAGGCCGGCGTTGACGGTGACCCGGAGCGGCCGCTGCGAGGCGTTGGTGATCAGCGGCGCGAAATAGGCGCCGTCGGCGCTGCGGGCGGTGGCGCGGACGACGGCCGTCCCCGAGGGCCGGGGCAGCACCGTGGACCCGCGCACCTCCTCTCCCATCGGCTGGCCGTCGGCGCTGAGCGGCCGGACCAGCTGCCATTGGGCCACCAGGGTCGCCCCGCGGGCCACGCTCATTCGAATCGTCTGGCCCGGCGCCAGGGTGCGGGGCGGCGCGTCGGCCACCACCAGCTGGATCGGGGCGGCGAGGGCGTTGGTCACCTCCAGGTGAGGCCGGAGGAGCAGCAGCACTCCGGCCGCGACGGCGACCAGCAGGAGACCGAGCAGCAGCAGCGGCCCGACCGGGAAGCGGAACCCCGCATCCGGGCTGCGCCGGGCGACCGGGAGCGCCGGTCCGGCCGACGGTCCCTCGGGCATGCCGGCGGGCGTGCTCATCGGGGCACCGGGAGGAAGCCCTGGAGCGGGCTGCGCGGATCGCGCCGGGCTGGCGGCTTCCGCTCAGACGGGAGCGGCGAGACCAGGGCTCGGCGGCTGACCCGAACCAGCATGACGCCGGTGATCGAATCCACCCCGGTCAACATGGCATTGTAGCGCGCCACCGCGTGGCCGGCGTCGGTGACACGGACCGCGCTGGTCCGGTCGAGCGGCCAATAGCCGAGGCCGATGCTGTCGCCCGGCTGCAGGCGGCACCGGCAGTCGACCGTATCGCCGCCCTGGATCACGGCCACCGCCACCCGCCGGCCGGTCGCGTTCACCACCACCGGCAGGAAGCGGGGCACCCCGCCCGCCCCGGCGGTGACGACCTCGCGCAGCTCACCTTTGGGATCGTCGTGCTGAAAGGTTCCCTCGACCGGGCGGCCCAGGACGGCACCCGACGCCGTCGTGGGCTGCACCATGGCCCACTGGACCTCGAGCGGGGCGCGCGACCGGACGGGTAGCCGCACGCTGTCGCCCGGGCCGACCGTGAGGCCGGTGTCGTCCAACGTGACCGCGATCGGCTCCATCAGTCGATTGGCGACCGTCAGCGACACCGGGGCCGGCTCGGCGGGCTCGGGGCCGGCCGGCAAGCGGGGCCGGCTCGAGGCCCAGAGGGCGC
Source organism: Gemmatimonadales bacterium (assembly GCA_036265635.1). Taxonomy (GTDB): domain Bacteria; phylum Gemmatimonadota; class Gemmatimonadetes; order Gemmatimonadales; family GWC2-71-9; genus CAVVWJ01. The sequence continues at coordinate 1,204 of DATAOR010000218.1, read as the reverse complement.
CGGCGGCCACCAGTCCCAGGGCGGCCAGGGCATGGCGCCGTCGGGGGCCGCCACCCACGCGCGGCATGGTCGCGGTGATGGTGCCCTCCTCAACCCAGGCGGCCTCGCCGCTCCGCGCAGCCGGCTGGGCTGTCGCGGCCGGCGGCGTCAGCGCGCCGTGTCCCTCCTTGCCGTCGGCCAGGGCCTCGAGCACGGCCTGGGCTCCGGGGTAGCGATCATCGGGGTGCTTGGCCAGACAGCGGAGGACGACCGCCGTGAGCCACGGCGGCACCCGGTCGCGCGACAGGGTTGCCAGCGGCACCGGTTGGTGCACGTGGCGGGTGACGATCTCCTGGGAATCGGCGCCTTCGAAGGGCGGGCTGCCGGTGAGCATGTGATAAAGCACCACGCCCATGCCGTAGATGTCCGCCCGGGCATCCACTTCCTGGCCCAGCGCCTGTTCCGGGCTCATGTACAGCGGCGTGCCGACGATGTAGCCCGTCTGGGTCTGGCCCGCGGCGCCGGCCAGATCCTTGGCGATGCCGAAGTCCACCAGCAGCGGCCGCCCCGAGTCCGACTCGATCAGGATGTTGTCCGGCTTGACGTCGCGGTGCACCAGACCGTGCTCGTGGGCGTGCTGGAGCGCCTGCAGGATGGGCTCGGCCAGCGCCAGCGCGCGGCCGGGCGGCAGGGCGCCTTCGGCCCGCAGGATGTCGGTCAGCGTCCGGCCTTCGCAGAACGGCATGACGTAGAACAGCAGGCCTTCCGTCTCACGCACGAAGTGGATCGGCAGGATGTTGGGATGGCTCAGGCGGGCGACCGCGCGGGCCTCCTGCTTGAAGCGGGCCAGGGTGGCGGGGCTCCAGAGCAGGTCGGTCCGGAGCAGCTTGACCGCCAGCCGGCGCTGGAGATCCTGATCGCGCACCTCGTAGACCTCGGCGAAACCGCCCCGGCCGAGCAGGCGGATCACCCGGTACTGCCGGCCGAGCGCCCGGGCCAGCTCGGCGGCGCGGTCGGGCTCCCGGCCGGGGAGCGGGGCGTCGCCGGCGTGATGGTCGCCCAGCAACGCCAGACTGCCGGGCCCGCAGCGCGGACAGTGCACCGTGCCTTGCGGCAGCGGCGCGTGGCAGGACGAGCAGACGAGCAGGGGCAGCGGGCCTCCGGTCGGGGGACGCGACGGTGAAGGTTAACCGATCGGGCGGGGGGCGGCAGCGGGAGGCGTTGC
>DATAOR010000217.1:0-6919 GCA_036265635.1 Gemmatimonadales bacterium | reverse complement strand
CGGCGGCGATCCCGCCGAGGCAGCGCAGGACGGGCGAGATCCAGCCTCGCTCGAAGCTCAATTTCAGCAGATACCCGGCGGCGAGCAGGAGGGCGACGACGCCGATGCCGAGAAAGACCCGCTGGCCGATCCAGCGCTCGGAGTCCAGGGCGGACGGCGCCCGAGGTGGGGTGGCGGGGCGCGGCGTTCCCGGGGAGGGCGCCGCGGGGCGTGGCGCTCCCGGAGAGGGCGTCGCGCTGCCTGCCGCCGGCGAGGACACATCGGCTGGACGGGTGGGAGCCGCCCCGAGGAGCGACGGCGATGCCGGCGTCGGGCCGGCGGGCCCGGCTCCGGTCCCAGCGAGGACCTCGGCAGGAGGTTCGGGGCTCGACGGCTCCGCGCCGCGACCACCGAGTGGCGAGCCGCCAGCGGGGCCTCTCACGGCTGGGGCCGCGCCCTCGACCGCTCCGGTGGGCGTTCGCGGCGCCGGGCCGCCAGTCTCGGCGCCGGGCCCCGAGCTGCCGGCCTGGCCCGGGGTTCGCGGCAGGCGCGCGGGCGACGCCGCGAGCTGCCGCACCAGCGTCTCGAGTACGGCGATCCGCTGCTCCAGCCGGTCCATCCGGTCGTCGGTCATCGGGGCCGCCTCATTCGGGTCGCCTCATCCGCCGGCCTCCGCTGCCGGCCGTACCGCGATCGCCCCGCGCGGGAGCTGCAGCATGAGCAGCCCCGCCACGCCGACGATACTGCCGGCCAGGTAGAAGGGCCACCCGTGCCCCAGACGCTGGAAGATGGTGGTGGCCAGTAGCGGCGCGACCACCCGCGCCAGACCGGCGAAGGTCTGCGCCACGCCCATGGTCGTCCCCAGCTCGCCGGGATCGCTGTAGCGCGACATCAGCGAAGTGGTCGATGGAAACAACAGCGCCGTTCCGATCGGGACCAGCGGGATGACCGCGATCAAGGCCCAGAGGGTGTGCGGAATAGGATACAGCAGCAGCCCGCCCGCGAGAAGCACGGCCCCCATCCGCATCGTCCATTGCTCGCCGACCCGGTCGACAATCGGCCCCAGCAGCACGCTCCGCATCACCAGTGAGAGCACGCCGGTATAGGCGAAGATCGGTCCGATGGTCTTCTCGGTGAGCCCGAACGTCGCCCCGAGGTAGAGCGCGAGCACCGACGTCATCGCCGAGAAGGCCACCATCCCGATGCCGTAGATCCAGACCAGCCGGGAGACCAGGGCACCGGGGTGCCGGACGACCTGCCACGCGGGATGCCACAGCGGCCGCCGCGGGGCACCGTGGGGCCGGGCCCCCGGGGGACGCGATTCGGCCAGCCACCGCCAGGCGAAGATGACGTTGACCAGGCACAGCCCGGCCGCGGCCAGCCCCGGCGCCGCGGGGCCCAGTCGGAAGGCGAACGAGCCGATCGCCGGCCCGAGGATCACGCCCGCCGCCGTGGCCGAGGACAGCCAGCCCAGGGCCCGCGCCCGGTCCTGGGGCTCGACCGTGTCGGCCACGTAGGCCTGGGCCACGCCGGTCGTCCCGCCGCCCGCCCCCTGCACCAGCCGCGACAGGAACAAGAGCCAGACCGCGTCCGCCATCCCGAACACCGCGTAGGCGACCGCCGAGGCGGACAGGCCGATCAGCAAGGCGGGCCGCCGGCCATAGCGGTCCGACACTCGGCCCCAGAGCGGGGCCGACAGCAGCTGCGCCACCGAGAACGAGGCGATCAGGCGGCCGACCGTCTCCGGCGTCGCTTGCAGCCGGATGGCGTAGAACGGCAGCAGCGGGAGGATGATCATGAAGCCGATCGCGTCCACGAAGCAGACGAAGATCAGCACCGCCAGCCGGCGCAGCCGGGTCCGATTCCCCGCGGCCGCCTCGGTCACTCCGGACGCCGCCGCTCGGCGCCGACCGCGAACACGAGGGCGCTGACCAGCATCAGGACCACGCCGTAGGCGGCGGCCACCCCGACGTCCGACTGACGCAGGCTCGACAGGATCTCGAGCGAGATCGGCCGGGTGTCGTAGGTGTACAGCATGATGGAGGTGACGAAGTCGCCGAAGGCGGTGACGAACGCCAGGCTGGCTCCCGCCAGCAGGGCCGGCCGGAGCAGCGGCAGGGTGACGCGGCGCAGGGTCCGGACCCGGCCGGCGCCCAGCGTCGCGGCCGCCTCGTCGAGCGAAGGGTCGAGGGCGCGGACCCCCGACAGGATTGCCCGGCTGGTGATCGGCAGGTTCCGGACGAGATAGGCCAGTGGCAGGATCCACACGGTGCCCACCAGGATCATCCGTCCGGCCCAGGGCGCCCGCACGCTGAAGGCGGTGGCCAGCGCGATGGCGAACACGGTGCCCGGCACCGCCCACGGCATCGCCAGCAGGGCCTCAATCACCCGGGCACCGGGCCGGCGCCGGCGGCTCACTATGGCGCCGGCCAGGGCCAGGGACACTGCCGCCACCGTGGCGATCGTCGCCAGCCAGAGGCTGTTCACCAGCGGCCGGGCCCGGACCGGGTCCTGGACCAGCGTGAGGTAGTTGCGCCAGGTGTAGGCCGGCGGCAGCGGCTCGACGGTCCAGGTGCCGATCGGCACGAACGAGACCAGCAGCAGGGTGGCGTGCGGCAGCAGCAGCACCGCGGCCAGCAGCCACCCCAGCGCCGCCAGCGCCAGCCTGGCTCCCCGGTGCCGGACAGGGACCCGGGCCGGCCCCGCGCCCTTCCGCCCACCCGCCGCCGCCTCGGTCCGAGTCCCCCGGAACAGCCAGAGGGCGGTCAAGGCGACCAGCGTGAGGGAGATGGTCTCGACCATGGCGAGGCGGTCGTCCCCATTGAGCCGGGTGGCCACGATCTGGGTCGGCATCACCCGGAACCCGCCGCCGAAGATGTATGGCGCGCTGAACGAGGCCAGCGCCGTCATGAAGGTGAGCAGGGCCGCGCCGGCCAGCGCCGGCCGGAGCTGCGGCAGCACCACCCGCCCAAGGGTGCGCCACCGCCCGGCACCCAAGCTGGCCGCCGCCTCGAGCAGCGAGCCGTCGAGCGAGAGGAGCGCCGCCCGGACGAACAGATAGAAGTAGACGTACATCGAGTAGGCGTGGACCAGGAGGATGGCGCCCGCCCCCTGCAGCCGCCAGGGCGGATCGGTCAGGCCGAAGATCCGCTGCACCAGCAGCGAGACGAAGCCGGTCTCACCGTAGAGAAACAGGAACGCCACCACCCCGACCAGGGGCGGCAGCACCGCGGGCAGCGCCACCAGGCCGCTCAGCAGCCGCCCGGCCGGGAGATCGTAGCGGGAGAACAGGAACGCCAGCGGGATCCCGATCGCGCCGGCCAGCACCACGCTCACGACCGAGATCCACAGGCTGCCCCAGAGCGCTTCCCATTCCGAGGGGCGGGCCAGAAACAGCCGGACATACTCGAGGGTCCAGCCCGACGCGTCGCGGACACCCTCGACCAGGACGAGCGCCAGCGGATAGGCGATCAGCCAGACCAGCACCGCCAGCAGCACCAGCGCCGCGGGGCCGGGCCGTCGCGGCCTCACCGCTGGTCGGCCGGAAAAAGGTGGATCCCGCCGCCCGCGCGCCGGCTGGGCAGCAGGCCGACCCGCGCCCCGGCCGGAACCGCCTGGGCCGGGGCCACCACCTCGAGCACCGCCCCGCTCTCGGTCCGCGCCGAGTAGATGGCCGAAGGTCCGACGAACCGGCGGCCCACGATCGTGGCGGGCAGCGCCGCGGGGTCGGGCGGCGCCAGCCGGAGCGCCTCCGGCCGCACCAGCATCATCGCGGCGCCCGACAGGCCGGCCGCACCCGGCGGCAGGTCGATGTCCCACTCCACGCCCTCGATCGAGATCCGAAGGCCCCGGGCCGACGGTCCGAGGATCGTCACCCCGAGCGTGCTCGACTGCCCGACGAAGCCGCCGACGAAGGCGTTGGCCGGCGCCGCGTACAGCTCGTCCGGCGTCCCCACCTGCTCCAGCCGCCCGGCCCGCATGACCGCGACCCGGTCGCCCAGCTCGAACGCCTCGTCCTGTTCGTGGGTCACCAGCACGGTGGTGATCCCGACCCGCCGGATCAGTTCGCGGATCTCCCGGCGGGTCCGCTCGCGCAGGGTGGGGTCCAGGTTCGACAGCGGCTCGTCCAGCAGCAGCACGCGAGGCTCGGGCGCCAGGGCGCGGGCCAGGGCGACCCGCTGCTGCTGGCCGCCGCTCAGCTGGTCGATCCGCCGGGGGCCGAACCCCGCCAGGTCCACCAGCGCCAGCGCCCGGTCGACCCGCCGCGACAGCTCCTCCCCCCGGACGCCGAGCGACTCCAGCCCGAAGGCCACGTTGCGCGCGACGTCGAGATGGGGGAACAGCGCGTAGTGCTGGAACACCATCCCGAACCGGCGCGACACCGGCGCCACCCGGGTCACGTCGTCCCCCTCGATCAGCACCCGCCCGGCGTCCGGCGTCTCGAACCCGGCCAGCAGCCGCAGGGTAGTGGTCTTGCCGCTGCCGCTCGGCCCGAGCAGCGCCAGCATCTCACCCCGCTCAAGCGCGAGCGAGACCTGATCCACCGCGCGCGTCCCGCCGAACTGCTTGGTCAGTCCCTCCAGCCGGAGAAACCCGGTCACGGGGCCGCCCGCCGGCCGGTGCCGCGCACATGCTGGTCCCAGTAGCTCATCCAGGCCGGGCCCTGCCGGGCCAGCAGGTCCCAATCCACCTCCGCCACCACCATGTCGCGCTCGACCTGCTCGACCCAGGCCGGCACCCGTTCGACCGGGAGATCTCGCCGGGCCGGCAGCCGGAAGACCCGGGTGGCGGCCAGGAGCTGGCCGTCCTCGCTGCCGACGTAGTCGATGAACGCGCGGGCGGCCGCCGGGTGCCGGGCGCCGCGCACCAGGCCGATGGCGTCGTCGATCACCACCGTGCCGCTCCGGGGAAAGGTGTAGTCGAACGGCATGCCCTTCGACCGGCTGATCAGGATGTCGGGCAGGTCCCACAGAGTGACCAGCCCCTCGCCCCGAGCCAGGCGGGCGTCCAGAATCGCCGGGTTGAGGGCATAGGCCTTGGTCTGCCCGTCGAGCCGCCGGAGCCAGCTCATGCCCTGGGCGGTGTCACCGGTGCGGCGGAGGCTGCGCTCGATCAGCAGCCCCCAGATGGCCCGCATGGTCCCGCTCGCCATCGGGTCGCGGATCAGCACCCGGTCGAACCAGCGCGGGGCCAGCACGTCGTCCCAGTCGCGCGGGGCCTCGGCGCGCGGCACCAGCCGGCTGTTGAAGGCGAGCACGGCGGGGGTGCGGTAGGCAGGATAGTACAGGTCGCCCGGGCCGACGCCGCGAGGCCCCACCTTCCCCGACCAGGCCGGCCGGTACGGGGCCAGCAGGGTGTCGGCCACGCCGCGGTCGAAGATCGTCGTCGGCCCGCCGAACCAGACGTCGGCCTGAGGGTTGACCCGCTCGAACCGCAGCCGATCGAGGATCTCCTGCGAGCCCATGTCCAGCCAGCGCACGTCGATGTCGGGATGGAGCCGCTCGAAGGCGTGCTCCAGCAGGGTGAGCTGGTCGCGGCCGTGCGGCGAGTAGACCACCACGGGCGTCCGCCCGTCGGCCCGGCAGGCCGGCAGCGCCACGGCCGCAGCCAGACACCCGGCGAGCCAGCGCGCGCGGGCGCGGGTCATCGCGGCAGGGCGAGCAGGTTCGCGAACAGGCGGAACGCGCCGGGCACGCCGGCGGGGAGTTGGCGGAAGAAGCTGAGCCCGGTGTAGACGTACCGGCCGCGTCCCACCCGGGCCTCGAGCAGGCCGCCCTCGAGCGGCGCCTCGGCCGGATCGTGGGTCTCGAGCAGCGGGCGCCAGGCCCGATCCCAGCTCCGCGCGAAATACAGACCCCGCTCCTGGACCCAACCGTCCCAATCCGCCGGGCCGATCCGGTTGGGCTGCCGGAACACCGGGTCTCCCGGCGCGAGCAGCCGGACCGGGGCCCGCTCGTCGGTGACGCGATCGTGCCCGACCGGTTGGCCGCCGGGCAGCAGCGGCGGCCCGCCTACGGTGAGGGCAAAGGGGGCGTACCCGCCGTTGAAATAAGCCTGCTGCTGGTACTGGACCACCACCAGCCCGCCCTGCCGGGCATAGTCCAGCAGCCTGCCGTTGGCCGCCAGCAGGGCCGGCTCCGTCTCATAAGCCCGCGGGCCCACCACCACCGCGGCGAAGCGCGACAGATCGCCCCGGGCCAGGGCTACGCCGTCCAGCAGCTCGACCTTGAGGCCGGCCCCGGCGAGGGCCTCGGGCACCCGGTCGGCCGCGCCACGGATGTAACCCACCCGTCCGGCGGCCGGCAGCGCCAGCGGAGCGAGGTGGATGGCCGCCAGCGCCGGGCGCACCAGCGATCGAGGACGGATATGGGGATAGTCCACGGTCAGCAGCCCCGCGTGGTAGCGCCTGCCGGCGTCGTCGCGGGCCACGGCTCGCACCGCCAGGGCGCCCTGGGCGGCACCGCCGGGTTGGCGAACCTGAAAGGCAAAGGTGGCCGACGCCTCCTCCCTGGTCAGACGAAACCGCTGCGCCGGGACAGCCGGCCAGCCCGCCGGCAGCTCGAGCACGACCGTGCCGGTGGTGGTATCGCGGGCCCCATGGATCAAGGTGACGAGAAACCGGCGCGCGGCCGGATCACCCGCCGGCCAGACCGCGGTGGCCGGCTCGATCGCCACGTCCACCCGGGGCACCACGGCCAGCGGCCGGCGGACTTCACCGTGGGCCGGGTCGTTAAGCCGAAGGCTGACCTCCCGCTCCCACAGGGCCGTACCGTCAAGCACGAACCGGCCGGTCAGCTCCGCGCCGCCGAACGGCTCGCCCCGAACCGCCGGCGGAGCGTTCGACCAGTCGTACCAGGCGGTGTCGCCACCGGCCAGCCGGAAGTAGGGTGCGGTCGGCTGCGCGGTCGCCGCGGCCACGGCGGCGACCTTTCGCGACTGG
>DATAOR010000216.1:0-13265 GCA_036265635.1 Gemmatimonadales bacterium | reverse complement strand
GAGGCCCCACAGCATGACGGCCTCGAACACTCCGAGGCCGGCCGGCACCTGCGCGATCAGGCCAGCGATCTGGCCCAGCAGGAACACCGCGAAGAAGACGTGGAACGGAACCCGCGACGGCAGGAGCACGTACAGGGCGGCGCCCGAGAACACCCAGTCGGCCAGCGACACGCCGATCTGAGCCGCCGCCCGCCGGAAGGTGGGATGGGGCACCCGCCAGCGCCAGAGACGGAGATCTTCCCCACTCCGTCGGCTCCAGCCCAGATACCCCGCCACCACCAGCAGGCAGATGCCGCCCAGGGGCCGCACGGTGTGGAGCGGGAGCCGGAGAAAGCCCGGGACCAGAACCGGCTGGATCGCGAAAGCCACCCCCGCCGCCGCCAGCAACCCAACGACGTATGTGATGGTGTTGAGGGTGATGACCCGGGCGGCCTCACCCCGGGCGATGCCCCATTGCGAGTAGAGACGGTAACGCACCGCCGCCCCGGTCACGACCGAGAGCGGCAGCGAGTTGGCGAAGGCGTAGCCTAGAAAGGAAGCGTAAGCGATCCGCCGGAACGGCAGCCGGCGGCCGAGCGCGCTGAGGGAGAGAGCATCGTAGCCGGCGAGGGCGAGGAAGCCGAGCCCCGTGGCGATGAGCGACAGCACCAGCCGGATCGGGGAGAACGATCGCAGCTCGGCCACGATCTCGTGGACGGGGTGGTCGTGCAGCTCGGCCCGGAGCGCGATGACCGCAGCGGCGAACAGCGCCAGACTGACGCCGGTGCCCACCAGGTGCCGGCGGCCGCTCGACCGGGCGGTCATCGCCCTATGGCGCTAGACCTTGGCCTTCTTGAACAGGGGCAGGTACTGCCCGTAGCCCTCGGCCTCGAGCCGGTCCAGCGGGATGAACCGCAGGGCCGCGGAGTTCATGCAGTAGCGCAGGCCGGTGGGCTTGGGACCGTCATCGAAGACGTGCCCCAGGTGCGAATCCGCGTGGGCCGAGCGGACCTCGGTCCGTTCCATGAACAGCTTGTGGTCGCTCGCCGTAGCGATGTTGGCCGGCTCGAGCGGCCGCACGAAGCTGGGCCAGCCGGTCCCGGAGTCGTACTTGTCCAGCGAGCTGAACAAGGGCTCTCCCGAGACCACGTCCACGTAGATTCCCGGCTCGTGATTGTCCCAGTAGGCGTTGTGGAACGGACGCTCGGTGGCATCCTTCTGGGTCACGGCGTACTGCTCGGGCGTCAGCGTCTGCTTGAGCTGCGCGTCGTTGGGCTTCTTGAAGGTCATGGCGTTCCATCCCGTCGGGTGCGTGAGGGTGGCGGAGGTCTGACCGGCCAGGCCGACCGGAGCCCGCGCCAGGATCGTAGCGAGCATGGCGGTCAGTCGGGGCCGGGTCATCGCGCCGCCTCCCTGGCCACGGCCAGGTCGCCCCAGAGCTGCTTCAGTCGCTCGTCGCGCCGGCAGCCGATCCGGTACGCCTCGTAGCGCGCCGGATTCTTCTTGTAGAACTGCTGGTGGTACTCCTCGGCCGGGTAGAACGGCGCATCGGATTGGATCGCCGTCACCACGGGCACCTGGAACCGCCCCGAACGGTCGAGGGCCGCCTTCGACGCCTCCGCCGCCTGCCGCTGGGCCGGATTGCGGTAGAAGATGATCGAGCGATACTGCGGCCCGCGGTCGCAGAAGGCCTGGTTGGGCGTCGTGGGATCGATGTGGTGCCAATAGATCTGCAGCAGGCTGTCGTAACTGATCCGGGCGGGGTCGTACACCACCCTCACCGACTCCGCGTAGCCGGTGCGGCCGGTCTCGACCTGCTCGTAGCTGGGGTTCTTGAGTGTGCCGCCGGCGTAGCCTGCGGTCACCTCCGCCACACCGGGCACGCCATCGAACGCTTTCTGCATCGACCAGAAGCATCCGCCGGCGAACAGCGCGATCTGCCGATCGGCGGCGGGCCGGAAACCCACGGCGGTGGCGCTCAGCCCAAGGATGGCCAGCAGGCTGGCAAGGCGGGCCGGGGAACGAAACGGGAGCTTCGGCATGACGACCTGACGGTTGAGGACACCCTATAAACGTAGCAGGGTTCCCGTCGGATTCATGGCGGATGGGCCTGGGTCAACCTGGGACAGCCCATGGGGTTGGGGCGGGGGGTCGGGACGAAGCAGCCCGGCTCGGTGGTGTCGCGCCAGACTGGTTGGACGGCGGACCCCTCGGCGGCCGGACTGGCCACCACGGCGTGGCATGGTGAAGACACGGCAGGCGTGAGCCGTCTTACGGTTTCACCCGTCGGACTGGCCTATGCTGTCTTGTACTCCCTTGGCCCGGTGGTCGCCCCGGATGGGGCGCGCGGACCTCCACCCTCTCCGACCGGTGAGCCACATGGAGCGCGACGGTCCCCGAGCAGTCCGGCTTCGGCCGGAATACGGCGAGCTCTACCAGGATATGCCGGTCGACCAGTGGCTGCCGGCGGCCCGGTGGGCTCACCTGATCGTCGTCCGGGCGCAACAAGCTCGGGCCCGCCAGGTTCACCAGCGCACCTTCGACCCACGACATTTCGAGTTCCGTGGCGGCGAGCCACCCCGCGGGCCTGGTGGCGCCGGTCTCCGGACCCGCGCCGACGACACCTGAGCCCGGGGCCTACCTCGCCGGATCGATCCGGCCGGGCGGGTGCTGCTGGGCCAGCAGACGCTCGGCGAAGTCGAGCCGCTCCTGCGTCTCGCTCAGCTCCTGCCGCATCGTGCCGATCTCGTTCTCGAGCACATGCAGCCGCTCCACCGTATCGGGATCGGCGATCTTCTTGTGCTCCGCCTGAATGGTGGCGATCCTGACGGCACCCCAGGCGACGATGGCAGCGATCGGAATGAAGACGCCGACGGTCCCTGGATCCATGGCTTCCCTCGGTGGGCCGGTCGCAGCCGGGTGGTTGCCCAAGACGGACGGCCGGGCGGGCCGACAAGGAAGCTATGGAGCGGCAAGCGGGGGATCAACGGTCGGGAAGCGAGCGGCGCCGGCTGCCCGGGATGGACTCGGAGCCGGCTGGATCCGGGGGATGCCAGGGGATGAGGCTTCGCCCAAGGGAGCCCCAGGGTAGCGCGACTCAGCGACCAGGATCGGCCGAAAGCGGGATGGCGACTGCGGAGTCCGCCGGCATCGGCCGTGCCGTCGAATGGAAGACCACCCGGCCCGCGACCGTCACGGTGAGGTCCGTCAGCTCCGCGGGGACCTCCAGGGTGTAGCGCCGGGCCGGCTGCCGGTTGTTCACGCTGATCCGCCCGTTCCCTACCTGGTAGGCCACGGCCCCGCCGTAGGCCCGGAACGCGGCGTCCGCCCGGTCGGTCCGCGTGGCGGCCATGACCCCGTCCGGCTCCGGTGCCGCAAAGGCGATCACGAGCGACCGCGACGTCCGCAGCTCGACTCCGCTGGCGGCCTGGGCAGGGCCGGACGGAACCGGGGTGGGGGCCGGAGGCGCGGTCCGGGGCGCGGTGGGAGGCGCGCCGTCGAGCCGGCTCCGGAGCCAGCGATTGAGTGAAGTGCCCGGCACTGCTGCCGCCGCGGCGCCCGCGACCAGCAGCGCGAGCGAGGCGGCCAGCGCCGCGGAGCGCCCCCGCCGGGCCGCCCCTCGACCGGCGGGCACCGGCAGCCGAGGCACCGGGTGGTCGAGCAGCCCGAGCAGCCGTCCGATCTCGCCATCCTCGGTCCGGGCCGCGGCGGCCCGGGCGGCGCAGGATGCGCAGCCGGCGCAATGCGCCCGGACGACCTCGGCGGCGGCGCGCTCCAGCTCGCCGTGCGTCAGGGCGAGCAGCGCCTCGTCAGTCGGGTGCACCGTGCAGCTCCTCGAAGGCCGCCCGGAAGGCCCGGCCGGCCCGCACCAAGGTCGTGCCCACGCTCGATTCGGCCAGTCCCAGCGCCGCGGCGATCTCGCGGTAGCTGTACCCGCCATGCTTGAGCAGCAGCGCCTGACGGTCCCGCAGCGTCAGCTGGTCCAGCGCCCGGCGCACCGCGTCGATCTGTTCGGCCCGCTCCAGGTCGGCGGCCGCATCGGGTGCGGGCGTTCCCGAGGGCGCCCGGCCAGGCTCTTCGCTCAACAGCCGCAGCTGCCGGGTGACCCGCCGCCGCTCGTCCCGCACAAGGTTGTTGGCTACGGCCACCAGCCACCCGGCCGGCTCGTCCGGCATCTCTCCCCGGCGGTGCAGCCGGACGAAGGCTTCCTGGGCTGCGTCGGACGCCAGCTCGGCGTCGCCGGTGAGGCGATCGAGGTAGCTGAACAGGGAGGCGAACCGGGCGGCGTAGCAGGCGCGGAAGGCGGCCTCGAACGACGAGGCGTCGTCGGCGTCGGCCGACGACGCGCCGGTGCCGGGGCGCAGGTGGAAGGTCATGGCGGGGAGAGTGAGCGACGTGGCATGCACGTCGGAAGAACGCCTGGGGTCCGCCATTCGTGACAGGGTGTCGGCCGCGAGTCTAGAACCGCCAGCCGACCTCGAGCCGGACCTCGCGGCCCGCGCCCTGGATGGCCTGCACTCCACCGTCGGATCGGGCGATCAGGCCGAGGACGTTGACCCGGTCGAGCAGGTTGGTCACCGAGAGCGCCGTCGTGAGCCCGGTGCCACGGCCCAGCCCGGGCAGAGCCCACTCGCGACCCAGGCCGAGATCCAGTCGGGCGTAGCCGGGCAGGCGGGCGGCGTTGATCTGCCCGGGCAGATTGATCGGGGTGCCCGCCAGCTCGCCCGATTCCTCGACCGCCTGATACTCGAATCCGGGCGCGACCACCGAGGCCGGCTGCCGGGCACCGCCCCGGAACCGCAGCTGGAGGCGGGTGTCGCCCAGGAATCGGTAGGTCCCGTCGATCGCGAGCGAGGTCCCGTTGCCGTAGCCGGTGTGGTAGCTCGAGCCTGCCGTGCGGCGGATGTCGTGGCCCACGCTCACGGCCGCGCGTCCCGACAGCGGGCCGTGGCTGAGTCCCAGCGCGGCGATCAGGCCTGACGCCTGGCCCCCGCCGGTGGTGAGGCTGTCACCCGGGAAGTAATCTCGGGTGGAGGCGGCCCCGAGCACCTCGCCGTCGGTCCGTCTGAGATAGGCCGTCACCGACAGGTCCACCCCGCTGCCCAGCTGCCGGCCGGCGAACGCCTCGACCTGATCGGCCCGGGCCACCGGCACCCGGCCGGCGCTGGCGGCGGCCGGCAGCTCCAGTCCGAGCACGAGCCCCAGCGCCGATTCGTCGTTGACGACGGATTGGACGACTTGGTGCGTCCGTCCGAGGCCCACCCCCAGCCGGGTGCGACTGTCCGGCTCGAGCACGGCGGTCAGGCGCGGCTCCGCCGCGGACCAGAAGGCGAAGTCGGTGCTGGCGCGGGCCCCGGCGGTCAACACCAGCGGACGGGCGGGCCGCCACTCGCGTTCGAGGAAGACCGATCCGATCGTTGGGGCGGCGTGGAGGGTGAGGTCGCCCGAGCCCGATGCCGTGTAGCTCGTGCTCGGCCGGATCAGCGAGAACCCGGCGCTGGTCCCACCGGTCGCGGCCGGCCACACCGCGCGGCCCGACAGCCCCAGCTCCGCCAGTCGGCTGCGGAGCCCGGCCGGCCCCTCGCCGCCGCGCCAGACGATATCGGCCGAGCTGCCGGCCAGCCACGCGGCACTCTCCAGCTTGACCCGGCTGTCGGTCCGACTCCAGGTGACGCCCTGGCTGAAGCTGGTCCAATCGACCGTATTGCGGGCCGCGCCGTAGGCCGCCGGCGTCTGGCCGGCCGCGTCCCCGAAGGCCGGAAAGCTCAGGTGATTCTGCGACAGAAAGCCAAGCACACGGAGCCGGCCGCCGGCGGCCTCGGTCGTGGCGACGCCGAGCAGGTCGTGGTAGCCGTTGCCGCCCTGCGCGGCGGATTGGTACCCGTTGCCCATCAGGGCGTCGCGATAGGTCGTGCGGGCGGCCAGCGAGATGCCGGTCCGGAGGCCGGGGAGGTAGCCGGCGACGCTCTGGCGGATCTCGCCCGAGGCGACGGCGCCGCGGCCCCAGACCGGCGCGGGGCCGGCGTCGCGGGCCTCCAGCTCGACCACGCCCGCCAGGTGGCCCCCGAAGCGGGCCGAGCTGATGCCCGCATGCAGGTCGGCGCCCGCCACCGCGTCCGGATTCACCGCGCTGACCGAGCCGGCGAAATGGACCGCGGAGTACACCGGGACGCCGTCGAGCAGGACCAGGTTGCCCCCGCTGGCGCCGCCCCGGATGTGCAGGCCCGCACCCCTCTCGCCCCGCAGCTCGACGCCCGGCGCATCGGCCAGGGCGCGATAGACGTCGCCTTCGCCCGCCGGTTGGCGGTCGAGCCAGGCGTCGTCGAGCCGGGTCCGGCCCAGCTCGGCCTCCACCGCCTGCCGTGGCGCTGGCACCGCGTCCGCGGTCACCTGCAGGGTCGCCAGTTGGACCGGCCGCGCGACCAGCTCGACGTCCACCCGGGAGGTGGTCGAGTCCGGCAGGAGAACCCCGACCGTCAGCGTGTCGTAGCCCGCCCGGACGAACCGGAGCTGATGCGATCCGGCGGCCAGCCCGCCTAGCCGGTAGCTCCCATCCGCGTCGCTCACCGAGACACTTTGGCCCTCCTCGAGCACTGCCACGGCGGCCAGCGGCTGGCCGGCGGTGGCATCGCGCACCGTGCCGGTGACGGCAGAGGCCGGCACGCGCGTCGGGGCCGACCCGGCGACCTGCAGGAGGACCACTAGGGCAGTCAGCACACCGTTCCCCGAACTGGAGAGTCAAGCGCGAGCCAGCAATCGAATCAATATATCCGGCGGGAGCCCTGCGACGCTGAACGTTGCTTCAGACAGGCGCCGGCCGGCCTGTCCAGCCGGAGACATCCCTACTCAGACGCCCGGGGCGTCTCCGGCGGCACACGGTCATCCGCCGGTCACCCTGCCACCGGCCCAACCGGCAGGCTAACTTGCGGGGCATGGCCGAGTTTCCTTCGCTGCCCTGCTATCCCTGTCCCCACCTCTCTGCCTGCTGTGCCTACGGCGTCACCCTGAGCCAGGACGAGGCCGCCCAGATCACTCGGATCCATGGTCCGGCGACGGTCTACCGTACCCGCTGGGGTGAGTGGCGTACCCGGGTGCGGCTCCGGCGATGCGTGTTCCTCAAGGACAACGTCTGTACCATTCACGCCGAGCCGTATTACCCGGCGGTCTGCCGCGGCTTTCCCTGGACCGACGCCGAGACGGGCGGGCCTTACGAGTACGACCGGACCATCTGTCCGGAGTTCCTTGTCCGGCCCGAGCTGGTGCAGCTCGCCCGTCCGGACGTCCCCAACGCCGACGGAGCGATGCCCGCGTGACGACACGCTTTCGCGTACCGGTTCTCCTCCTTCTCTCCTCAATCGCCCTGATGCCCTCTTCCGCCGACGGCCAGGCCTCGCCGCCCGACGAGGCGCTGGCCCATGCTCGCGCGCTGCTCCGGTCCACGCCGCTGATCGATGGCCACAACGACCTGCCGTGGGAGATCCGCCGCGCGCCGGATCATCCGCTGGACGTGGCGGCGTACGATCTCCGTCAGCCCGCGCCCAAGCACACCGACCTGGCCCGGATGCGGGCCGGCGAGCTGGGCGCGCAGTTCTGGTCGATCTACATCGACGGCGAGATGAAGGACAGCGGGTACGCCCGGGTCCAGCTCGAGCAGTTCGACATCGCCCGGCGGATGATCGCGCACTATCCCGATCGGCTGAGCCTGGCCCTGACGGCCGACGACATCACCCGGGAGTTCAAGCGGAAGCGGGTGGCCTCGCTGTTGGGCATGGAAGGCGGCCACGCCATCGAGAACTCCCTCGGCGTGCTCCGGTCGTACTACGCCCTGGGTGCCCGGTACATGACGCTGACCCATAACGTCACTCTGGACTGGGCCGACGCGGCACTCGACTCGGCCCGGCACGGCGGACTGACCGAGTTCGGCAAGGAAGTCGTCCGGGAGATGAACCGGCTGGGCATGCTGGTGGACCTGAGCCACGTCTCGCCCGGTACGATGAGCGATGCGCTCGACGTGGCCGAGGCGCCGGTCATCTTCAGCCACTCCGCGGCGCGGGCGCTGGTGGACCATCCCCGCAACGTGCCCGACTCCATTCTGGCCCGACTGCCCCGCAACGGTGGGGTGGTCATGGTCACCTTCGTGCCCCAGTTCGTCTCCACGGAGTTCCAGGCCTGGGAGGCCGCCAGCGACTCGGTGCACAAGGCGTTGCACGGCTCGCTGTCCGACTCGCTCGAGCGCCAGCGGCAGTTCGACCAGTGGAAGACCGGCCATCCGGCCCCGGCCGCCACCCTGGCGCAGGTGGCGGATCACATCGAGCACGTCCGCCAGGTAGCCGGGGTGGACCATGTCGGCATCGGTAGCGATTTCGACGGGGTGGACTACGTGCCCGCCGGCCTCGAGGACGTATCCAAGTTTCCCGACCTGTTCGCCGAGCTGATCCGGCGCGGCTGGTCCGACGGGGATCTGAAGAAGCTGGCGGGGCAGAACCTCCTCCGCGCCTTCCGTCAGGCGGAGGCAACGGCCGGCCGGCTGCAGCGCCAGCGGCAGCCATCGACCCGGACCATCGAGCAGCTGGACGGCCTCCGGCCCACGTCCTAGCTTCGGCCCGGTCTGCCGGCTCGTCCGACCACCAGGACGGCGAACCCGACCGCCAGGCTGGCGAACAGGAACCATTGGATGGCGTAGGCCAGGTGGGGACCGTCGTCGATCGGAGGTGGCGCGAGCCGGCGGGGAAAGCGGGGCAGCTGGCTGTCCGGCGCCTGCTTCAGGTACACCGGCAGGATGGGGTAGGGCAGGCGCCGGCGAAGGGCGGCCAGGTCCAGCCGGCGCCAGGTCGTTCGGCCGCCATGGGCCAGCGGCTCTCCCGGCTCGGAGCCGATCGGCAGGGCCAGCCCCTTCACCGTCTGCTCACCCGGCTCGGCGATCCCGCGGAGATCGACGGTGACCGCATCGGGGGCCGGCAGGAAGCCACGGTCCACCAGCACCGCCGGCCCCCCCGCCGCCAGCAGCAGCGGCGTGACGATTCGCACGCCCGGGACACCAGCCAGCACATCTCCCCGCAGGACGATGTCGTGGCCCTCGTCGTAGCGGCCCCTGGCCGTCACCCGCCGGCCCTCCAGCTCATCGCCCGCTTGCGTGACGCTCTCGAGGGTGATGGGCGGCGCTGCCCGGGCGGCCACCGCGGCCAGGTTGGCGGCCCGTCGCTCCCGCAGCCGGAAGAGCTGCCAGACCCCCAGGCGGGCGAAGCCCGCCGCGGCGAGGAACAGCACGGCCATGGCGATGCGGCGGCGGATAGCGGTCATGACTGTCCGAGAAAGTGGACGGTCGCGCGGTGGCCCGACCGGGCATTCGGTACTAACCTGCGATCCGGTAAGGAGATGCTGAGGATCGCCGGGGCGGTCCGGCTCTTGCCGTGAGCCGGAGTACCCACGCTGGACCCGCAACTTAACGATGACGAGGTGGAACATGAGATCGCTTCGGCGGGGCGCGATTGCTGCCGTGGCCCTCCTGCTGCTCGGTGGCCGTGCCGTGGCCCAGGAGACCCCCCGTGGTCTGGTCGAGGTCCACGACGGGCGCCATGGTTTCTGGGCGGCCTTTGGCGTCGGCGCCGGCGGGGAGGCGTTCGATCTGCGCGACGGGCTGGGCTACAGCTCGGATCTCTACCGGCCCACGGTTTCGCTGCGCCTGGGCGGCACCCCCACCCCCTACCTTCGGCTTGGCGGAGAGATCCTCGGCTGGATCGACGATCAGCACGACCAGACCAATTCACTGACCAGCGTGCTCTTCATCGGTCAGCTCTATCCCGCTCGGTCCACCGGCTTGTACGTCAAGGGCGGCCTGGGCCTGGCCCGCAACGAGGTGGATTTCGATCGTGGCGTTGGCCTCGGCGATACCGGGTTCGCCGGGCTCCTGGGGGCGGGTTGGGAGGTCCGGCTCGGGCGGCGGTGGTACCTCAACCCCGCCGTGGATCTGGTCGAACAGCGCTATACCGGACGCGGCGGCGACCGCTACCGCGAGCGGATCATCAACTTCGGCGTCGGCGTCCTGTTCCAGTCCGGCGGCCGATGAGGCCCACTGGTCGCGGCGCGGGCCCCCGCCTATGGTTCGGTTTCCGCCAACCACGGATTGCAGGTGATGGCATGAAAGGACGATCGGTCGAACGGCACCTTCGGATCGCCCTCGGCGCGGTGGCGGCGCTGATGGTGACGGCCTGCGGCAGTGATCTCACCCTGCCGAGCTCGACGGTGGATGGCGTCACCCTCCGCCTGATCGACGGCAACAGTCAGACCGGCTCGGTGGGCGAGGCCCTGCCCGGTCCCGTCGTGCTGGCGGTCGAGACCACTGCGGGCGAGCCGCTGATCGATCGACGGGTGGCCTTTCTGACCTCGGATGCTGGCGGCGACAGCTTCGATCAGGACACGGTGGTGACCGACTCGCAGGGACGGGCGACCAACCGGTGGATGCTGGGGACCACGCCCGGCGAGTACACCGCCACCGCCCGCGTCGTGGCCGACGCGGACTCCGCGCCGACCCTGTCGCTTCGGGCGACCGCGGTGGCCGGACCACCCGACACCCTCCGGGCCATCGGCCCCACCAATCAGCCAGGGCGCCGCGGCCAGCCCGTCGGCCAGCCCCTGGCGGTCCGGGTGCTCGACCGATTCGGCAATCCGGTGGGCGGGGCGGAGGTCGCCTGGGCCACGGATCCGGAAGACGGGCAGCTCGACGCCGCCACTACTCGGACGGCTGCTGACGGCAGCACCAGCGTGACCTGGACGCTGGGCAATCGGGTGGGGACCCAGAAGGCGACCGCGACGGTGCCCGGGGCCTCCGGATCGCCCCTGCTCTTCACCGCGTTCGTTCTCTTCTGAGGCCTGTTGTCGCGCGCCGGCAACAGGGCCGGGGCCGCTATTCATAAGCGGTGTGTTGACAATCGTTTAGGGCAAGGCTCCACCCTCGGTACCGGGCACGCAACCTGCTCAATGGATGGGGCTAGCTCGACCGCAGTTCCGAATATCTTGCCCCTCGAGGGGCAACCCGACAGAGGACATACCTTCGTGATCTCGATCCGGCGGCGCTGGACGTCTCTGATCGCGCTCGTACTCTGCCTCGCGGCGGGGGCGTGCGGCGGTGACGTCCTCCTGCCGCCCGACTCGAGGCCGTCGGCGATCACCAAGACCGGCGGGGATGCCCAGTCGGCGGTGGCCGGCGGCATCCTGCCCCAGCCGCTCGTCGTCCGGGTCGCCGATAATCAGCAGCGCCCGGTCGAAGGGCAGACGGTGGTGTTCACGGTCGTCTCCGGCGGTGGCTCGGTGACCCCGGCCAGCGCCTTGACCGGGTCCGACGGTCAGGCCTCGGCCAACTGGACTCTCGGTGCCGCCACCGGGGCCCAGTCGGTGCAGGCCCAAGTCACCGGCGACGGCATCCCGGCATCGCTCGTGGTGACCTTCGCGGCCACGGCGGTGTCAGGCTCGGGGGCCACACTGGTCCTGGTAAGCGGGGACAACCAGACGGCCGCGGTGGGCTCCGCACTGCCGGATTCGCTGGTCGTCCGCGTGGTAGACCCGCTTAACAACCCGGTGGCCGGCGTCGAGGTACACTGGGCCGCCGCGGGCGGCGGCTCGATCAGCCCCGAAAGCGGGGTCAGCGACGGCAACGGTCTGGCGGCGGCCCAGCGAGTGTTGGGCAAGACCTCGGGCACCCAGACGGCCGAGGCGTCGTCCGGCACGCTCGGCTCAGTCACCTTCACCCACACCGCCGAAGCGGCCAATCCCACCACCCTGCTCAAGATCTCCGGGGACGGACAGAGCGCCCAGTCCGGCTCGACCCTGGCCGACTCGCTGGTGGTGCAGCTGGTGGACGACAACGGCAACGGGGTTGGCGGCAAGCCGATCAACTGGGTGATCGCCACCGGCGGCGGCTCGGTCAATCCGGTCAGCGCGATCACCAGCCCCACCGGCTTCGCCAAGACCAGCTGGACCCTCGGGGGCAACGCGGGGCCCAACAGCCTCAACGCGGTGTACTCGGGGCTGCCCTCGGTGCCCTTTACGGCCACTGCCGGCTCGGGTACCGCCACGAAGCTCACGTTCGTCCAGCCGCCGGTCACGACCGCCGCGGGCGTCTCGATCACGCCGTCGGTCAAGGTGGCGATCCAGGACGCCGGCGGTAACACCGTCACGGGGGCCACCGATGCGGTGACTCTGGCCATCGGGACCAACCCTGCCGGTGGGGTACTGTCGGGCACGACGACCGTGGCGGCCGTCAACGGGGTGGCCACGTTTGCCAATCTCTCGATCGACAAGGCCGGTACCGACTACACGCTGACGGCAACAGCGGGCGGTCTGGCCGATGCCACCAGCCCGACCTTCGACATCGTCCCGGGCACGGCCAACCATCTGGTCTTTCTGGTCGGACCGACCGACCGCGTCGTCGGCCAGAAGTTCTCGCCCGCGCTGCAGGTCCAGGTCCAGGATGCGGGCGGCAATCCCGTGTTGCTGGCCACGGGGAATATCACGATCACCTCCTCGGTGAACGGCACCTTGGTCGGGACCAGCACGGCCACTCCATTGCTCGGTACGGCGACCTTCAGCAATCTGGCGATCAATACGGCAGGGACCGGCTATCAGCTCACGGCGTTTTCTTCCGGCGGCGGGGCGGCGAGTACTACCAGCGGAACGTTCGACGTCGGGCAGGCTGCCACGACGGTGGC
Source organism: Gemmatimonadales bacterium (assembly GCA_036265635.1). Lineage (GTDB taxonomy): Bacteria > Gemmatimonadota > Gemmatimonadetes > Gemmatimonadales > GWC2-71-9 > CAVVWJ01. Next base: position 582 of record DATAOR010000216.1, on the reverse strand, counting down.
CATCACCCGGCGGATACCCACGGTGTCGGTCACCGGTCAGGCCGTCACCGTCGAGTATGACGTCAACATCGCGGCGCCGGGGGCGGGGAGTCCTGGCGGTAGCGTGACCGTGACGGATGGAACGGACAGCTGCACCGCCGGCATCACGGTCGGTGGCGGCACCGGAAGCTGCCAGATCAGGTTCCGGTCCTCCGGCACCAAGTCCGTCACCGCCACGTACAACGGCGATGTCAACTTCACCGGCTCCACGTCGAGCCCTTCATCGCACCTGGTGAATCCGGCGGGCACCACCCTGGCCATCCAGTCGGATGAACCCGACCCATCGGTGTCGGGGGAAACGGTGGTGGTCCAGTGGACGTTGGTGCCGAATGGCGCCGGCGGCGGCACGCCCACGGGGGATGTGACCATCAGCGTGAGCAGCGGTCCCGAGCCATCGTGCAGTGCGCCGGCGGTCTTCGGGCCCTCGAGCTGCACGCTCATACTCACGGCGACCGGGAACCGCACGCTCATCGCTCAGTATCCTGGAGATGCGAATTTCAACCCCGCACCAAGCGTCAACACCGGCCACGTGGTCAACCCGGC
>DATAOR010000215.1:0-3665 GCA_036265635.1 Gemmatimonadales bacterium | reverse complement strand
CGGCGTCCAGCCGGCCAGAGCCCGGACGTGGGCCTCGGTGACGAAGCCGCGGCCCACCTGGCGAAGCGCGTTCTCCAGCAGCACCCGGATCGAGAACGGCAGCCGGTCGAGGTCGGCTATCCCCTGCCGGGCGAGCTCGCTGAGGCGGTAGACGGTGGCGCTCTCATCGCCCAGGCGGAGGGAGGCGCGGGCACCGAAGGGATTGGTCACGTCAGTAGGCATGGGCGGATGGTTGTAGTTGCCGGCAATATACTATCCATTCAGCTCAGGGATTCGAATCCGGCTCAAGGGAGCCCGATCCGACACGATTCGGGCGGTTCCCCTCGGCTCAGGGAGCCCCGATCCGATGCAGGGATCCCAATCCGATGCAGGGATCCCGATCCGATGCAGGGAGCCCCGATCCGACGCAGAGATCCCGATCCGATGCAGAGATCCCGATCCGATGCAGGGATCCCGATCTGATAGAGGACCCCCGATCCGATTCACGGATCCCGATCCGGTTCAGGGATCCCAAACCAACGCGATCCCGGCCATTCCCCGGAGTTCCGATGCCCATGCCGTACGCCATTACTCGCCAGGATGCCGGACTGGTGATCGACTGGGAGCCCGAAGGGCACCAGGCGTTCTACCCCGCGCGGGCGCTCCGGCTGGCCTGCGGCTGCGCGGCCTGCGCCGACGAGATGTCCGGGCGGCCGTTGCTCGACCCGGCGACGGTGCCGGCCGACATTCGGCCGGTCGAGGTCTCGCTGGTCGGCGGCTATGGCCTCCAGGTCCGCTGGAGCGACGGGCACGGCACCGGGATCTACACCTTCCAGCGTCTGCTCGAGCTCTGTCCCTGCGACCGGTGCCGGGGCGTCCGCCAACCCGGCCCCGGGGGCGGTCGTTCTCGCGACCCGTGACCGCCGACACATCCGCATCAAGCCGGATCCGCCACCATACCCCAGCACACACGACTTCACACACGGCGGGCTCATGGCGCCTGGGGGGGATATGGAGGCTCGGCAACACTCGGCTCTGCGCGAAGGAGTGGTCACCGGTCTTGTCGGCGCGCTGATCGTGGCCGTCTGGTACTTCATCGTCGACCTGGCCGGCGGCCAGCCGCTCCACACGCCCAACGTGCTGGGCAAGATCTTCCTGGGGGGCGACCTGACCCCGGCGACCCACGTCGTGCCCGCCGCGGTGCTGGGCTACACCGTGCTCCACCTCGTCCTGTTCGGGCTGATCGGGGTGGGCCTCACCGCGCTGACGCATCTGGCCAGCCGGAGTCCTGCCTTCCGCATGGGCGTATGGATCGGATTGCTGGTGGCGTGCGGCCTGTTTGCCGGCCTGACCTACGGCCTCGTGGTGGCTTCGGGCGAGCGGTTCTCGCCCTGGCTGGTGATCGGCGGCAGCCTGCTGGGTGTGCTGGGCATGGCGGGGTACCTCTGGCGGCGGCACCCGCGGCTGGCCCGTTCCCTCCAGGAAGTGCCGTTGGGCTCCGAGGTCCCGCCGCCCCCACACCCGCCCGAGCGGCCACGGGCGGCCTGAGCCGTCTGGCCGCGGGCTCTCCCCGCTGACACCCTGAAGGCTCCCGAGACCGGCCCTGCGCCGGTCTCTTGCGTCCCCGGGGAAGCCATCCCACTGTGGAAGACACCTCTCAGCGCGGCGGTGCCCGCGGACTCGGGCCCGCGGGGCGCCGAGCCGGCCAGACCGGCCCGGCGGGACCTGCCCGGGGCATTCGTGAGGTTGGCATGACCGACATTCGACATTCGGCCGTCGGCGAGGGTACCGACGTGGGGCTGATCGGCGGCCTCGTCGTGGCCGCGTGGTTCCTGCTGCTGGACACCCTCGCCGGTCACCCGTTCCAGACGCCGAGCCTGTTGGGCCAGATGGTGCTCCTGGGCGACCGGCAGCCCGATCCCGTGCTGGCGTTCGGCGCGATCCTGCTCTATACCGCCTTCCACTTCATCGTGTTCGGCCTGATCGGCATCGGGCTGGTGGCCCTGGTGCACTGGGCGGTGGACAACCCCGTCGTGCGCTACGCCTTGCTGCCCGTGTTCCTGGTGTTCGAAGTGCTGTTCTACGGCCTGCTGATGGTGTTCTCCGAGCGGACGCAGGAGCTGTTTCCCTTCTGGGCGGTGCTGTCGGCCAACACGCTGGCGGCGCTCGCGATGGGCGCGTACCTCTGGCGCCGTCACCCGGGGCTGCGCGACTCGGTCCGGGAAACGCCGCTGGGCGCCGCGCCGCGCTGAGGCCGGCCGGCCAGGGTCGCTCCCCGTTTGGTCGTTCAGGGTGCAAAGGGCCGTGCTGACGTTTGGCTCCGGACGGGTATAGCTTCCTGCCACACTCTTCCGTCCGGACTCCGTGCGTCGCGCTTCCTGTCTTCTCGGGCTCGCCTTTCTGCTCTCCACCACCGTTCCCCTGCCGTTGCCGGCCCAGCTCGAGGCGCCGTCTACCGGCGGGCTGGTGGCCCTCGACCACGAGCTACGGATGCTGGGCCACGATCGCCGGGTGCTGATGATCGGCGCCCACCCGGACGACGAGGACACCGAGCTGCTCACCCTGCTGGTCCGCGGCCTCGGCGCCGAGGCCGCGTACCTGTCGCTCAATCGGGGTGAGGGCGGGCAGAATCTGATCGGGCCCGAGCTGGGCGAGGCGCTGGGGCTGGTCCGGACCGAAGAGCTGCTGGCCGCGCGCCGGCTCGACGGCGCCCGGCAGTATTTCACCCGGGCCTACGACTTCGGCTTCTCCAAGACGCAACAGGAGACCTGGCAGCACTGGCCGCGGGACACGATCCTCAAGGACGTCGTCCGGATCGTGCGCCGGTTCCGCCCGCAGATCGTGGTGTCGGTCTTCAGCGGCACACCCCGGGACGGCCACGGACAGCACCAGGCGGCCGGATGGGCGGCGCTGGAGGCGTTCCGCGCCGCCGGCGACTCGACCCGGTTCCCCGAGCTGGCCCGGGAGGAGGGCCTGGCCCCCTGGGCGCCGGCGAAGCTCTATCGCAGCACCCGGTTCGATACCGCGGCCACCACCACCACGCTGGAAGGAGGCCGGGTGGATCCCGCCGAGGGGCGCTCCTTTCACCAGATCGCCATGGCAGGGCGGAGCCTGCACCGGTCCCAGGATATGGGACGGCTCCAGAGTCTGGGCCCGTCGCCGGTCCGGCTGGCGCTGGTCGAGGATCGGGCCGGCGGCGGGGTCGCCTTGTTCGCCGGCATCGACACCACCATGTCCGGGGCGGCCCCGGTGCCGAAGACGACCGATCCGGCCGTGCTGCTCCAGTTGCGGCGGCAGTGGACGGCCGAGCATGTGCCGGCCGATGAGCTGCGCCATCTCGATCGAGCCATCGTGGCCGCGGCCGGCGTGGTCTGCGACGCCCGGGCGGATGATGACCGCATCGTGGCGGGCCAGCGGGTCGAGGTCACCCTCGAGTGCTGGAATTCGGGCGCGGCGCCCCACACCGTGACGGCCTCGGTGACGGGATCCGGCGCCGTGACCGCCGATTCGTCCGCCGCTCTCCTGTCCCTGCCGCCCGGCTCGATCCAGTCGCGAAAGGTCGCCGCCGTGGCCGCGGCGACCGCGCAGCCGACCGCACCCTACTTCCGGCTGGCCGGTGGCGACACCGCCTGGTACGACTGGTCGAACGCTCCGCCGGCGGTTCGGGGCGAGCCGTTCGGCGGCGC
>DATAOR010000214.1:0-10008 GCA_036265635.1 Gemmatimonadales bacterium | reverse complement strand
CTCGCCGCGCATGTAGATCGGCTTCTCGTTGACGGCGGACTTGTTCTTGTTCAGGTGCGTGACGAACGAAACGATGCCGCCTTCATAGTGGAACTTGTGCGCTTTTCCGTCGCGCTCATCGTCGAGCGTGATGAGAATGCCGCCGTTCAGAAACGCCAGCTCGCGAAGCCGCTGCGCCAGCGTGTCGAAGCTGAAGTCGGTTGTTTCGAACACTTCAGCGTCGGGCTTGAAGGTGACCTTGGTGCCGCGCCGCTTGGTGATCCCGGTGATTTCGAGATCCTTCGTCGGCTTGCCGCGTTCGTACGACTGCGAATACACCTGGCCGTTGCGCCAGATCTCGAGGTCGAGCGTTTCCGACAGCGCGTTGACCACCGACACGCCGACGCCGTGCAGACCGCCGGACACCTTGTAGCTGTCGTTGTCGAACTTGCCGCCGGCGTGGAGCACGGTGAGCACGACTTCCGCGGCTGATTTGCCGCTCTCGTGTTTGTCGACCGGAATGCCGCGGCCGTTGTCCTGGACCGTGATCGAGTTGTCGGCATGGATGGTGACCGTGATCGTGTCGCAGTGTCCGGCCAGCGCCTCGTCGATCGAGTTGTCCACCACCTCGTACACCAGGTGGTGGAGGCCGTTCTCACTGGTGGACCCGATGTACATCCCGGGGCGCTTGCGGACCGCCTCCAGGCCCTTGAGGACCTGGATGGCATCGGCTTTGTACTGCGGCGCGGCTGCGTCGTTCTTGGCCATAGGCTCCGTCACTTGGGGCCGGGGCCGACGGGCACCCAGCGGATCTCCCGGATGCGCCCGGTCCGGCCGGCGTTGAGCCGGGCCAGGATCCGGGGCGACATCAGGCTCAATTCGTTGGCCCACGCCGCCGTGGCGACGCGGACTCGGAGCACTCCGTCGGGAGTGACCGATTCGGGCGAGGTGACCGCCGAAATCTGGGGCCCGACCAGCTCGGCCCACTGCTCGACGATGCCGGCCTGCTGCAGCCGCTTGGAAAAGCCCGACTGCTTGAGGTAGCTGGCCAGCGCTTCGGCCAGGGTGGTCGGCGGGCGCCGCTCGCTCAGGTTGACACCGCCACGGAGCACCTCGAGCAGGTCTGAGCCTGCTCCGCCTGACCGGCGAAGACCAGCTCTTCGGTCATGTCCGGCAGACGCCGAATCTGGGTGCTGCGCGGCGGTCGGACGTCGTCTGGAGGAACCTGGGAAAAATAGCCGGGCGGAGGGTCAAATTGCAGTCTCGGAAGGCGGACTGCCGGCGCTGGCTCCGGCTGGCTAAGCGCGCGTCCGGCCGGGCCTTGGCGACTCCCGACCGGGGCGCCGGACGGGTGGCGCGACCGGGGCGGCCGATGATCCGTGGACCCCGGCGAAGCCATGGGCGTCGAGGCAGCCCCACGGGGTGTGGGCCGGGCCGGCCCGATCCCGTCAGCCGGTGACCACCCCGCGATCCATCCGCCAGACCGGCAGTCCCAGGTCGGGCGGCAGCTCATCCGGCCGCGGTGCGGTCAGGAAGATCTGCCGGTCGGGGTCGCCCAGCAGGCGGCTGGCCAGACGCCGCTGGCGGTCCCCGTCGAAGGCGGCGAACACGTCGTCCAGCAACAGGGCCGGCTCGGTGCCTCGGGCGGCCCGCAGACTGGCCAGCTCGATCAGCTTGAGTGCCACCGCGGCGGCTCGCTGCTGGCCGTTGGAGCCGAATTGGCGAAGCGGCCGGCCGCCCAGCTCCAGCAGCAGGTCGTCTCGGTGGGGGCCCACGGTGGTCATGCCCCGCGCCTGGTCGCGGGGCCAGGCCTCGTCCAGTACGGCGGGCCAGGCGGACGGGTCGCGCAGAGCGGGGCAGCCGCGATAGCTCAGGCGGGTGCCGCTGCCCTCGCCCAGCCCGTCGAACTCGGCGGTGAAGCGGCCGGCGGCCTCCCCGGCCCAGCGCTCGCGCGCGGCGACGAGCTCGCTCCCCGCGGCGGCCAGGGGCAGGTCGAAGGCGCGGGCCAGCTCACCCCGGGCCTGGCGGAGCGCGCTGTTGCGCTGGGCCAGCGCGGCGCGGTACCGCGAGAGCGAGCGGAGATAGCGCGGGTCCGCCAGCGAGAGGAGTCGGTCGAGGTAGCCCCGCCGGATGGCCCCTGGGCCGGTGGCCAGCTCCACGTCCTCGGGGAGAAAAGAGACGGCCAGCCAGGCGCCCACCGCATCGGCGACCCGGGTGCGGTCCTCGCCGTCGATGGTGATCCGCTTCCTCTTCCCGCCGGCCGCCCAGCTGGCCCCGACCGAGGCGGCGGGGCCGCCCTCGATGCCGGCGTCGAGGAGAAACCCCGGGCCGTCAAAGCGGGCGACTTCCTGATCGGGGGCCCCCCGGAAGGAACGGTAGAGTACCGGGTAGTAGATGGCTTCGAGCAGGTTGGTCTTGCCCTGCGCGTTGGCGCCGAGGAGGACGAAGCCCGCCGGAGGCAGGTCGCGCTCGAAGTCCGCCAGGTTGCGGAAGCCGCGAGCGGTGAGACGTCGAAGCCGCACTAGCGGATGAGAATCTGCCGGACGGCAGGCGGCCCCTCGATACCCAGGCGGTCCACCCCGTGGACCCGCACCACGGCAGTATCGCCCAGGTGACCGATGGTCGAGAGCGGCAGGGCGAACCGGACCGTGTCCCGGCCCTGGCCGTCGATCGGCGAGAACGCCTGATCCAGCCCGCCGAGCTCGATGAACACGGTCGCGACTCCGTCCTCGTCCGTGGTCAGCCCCTCCACAAAGAACACGTCGCCCTCGGTGACGGTCGTGTCCGAACGGTCCGGCACCGTGATCGCGGTGGTCGGGCCGAAGCCGTCGCCGGTCTCCTGCGTGGGAAAGGTGACCCGGTCCCGCGTACCGCACGCCGTCAGGAGCAGCGCCAGGACGATCCCGCGCGCGGCCCCCCGGACGAGCGCCGTGTCGCGCCGCCCGATCGCCACGCTGCCGACGATGTCCCTGGAGTCCGGCTGCGCCATGGATGTCACGCTCCGCCTCACGCTCCGGTAAAGGCCGGCTTCCGCTTCTCCAGGAACGCCCGAGTGCCCTCGCGCATGTCGGCCGTGGCGCTGAGCAGGCCGAACCAGCTCGCCTCGAGCGCCAACGCGTCGTCCAGGCTGAGGTCCAGGCCCCGGTCCACCAGGGACAGGCAGGCTCGCACCGCCAGCGGCCCGTTCTCGAGGATGCCCGCCAGGAGCCGTCGCGACTCGGCCATCAGCTGGTCCGGCGGGACGACCCGGTTCACCAGTCCGATGCGCCAGGCTTCCTGGGCGTCGATCATGGCCCCGGTCAACAGCAGCTCGAGCGCCCGGCCCCGGCCCACCAGGCGGGGTAGCCGGACCGTCCCCCCGTATCCGGGGCCGAGACCCAGCTTCACCTCGGGCTGGCCGAACTTGGCCGACTCGCTGGCCACCCGCAGATGGCAGGCCATGGCCAGCTCGCAGCCGCCGCCGAGGGCGAAGCCGTTCACCGCGGCGATCACCGGCTTGCCGGCACGCTCCAGCCGGCGCATCATCGCCTGCCCCCGGGCGGCGCGGGCGGTGCCGTCCACCGCGCCCTGGCCGCCCAGCTCCGCGATGTCGGCCCCCGCCACGAACGCCTTGGCGCCGGCCCCGGTGAGCAGCAGGCCCCGGATCTCGGTCTCCCGTTCGAGCCGCCCCGCGACGTCGTCCAATTCCGCGATGACCTCGGCATTGAGCGCGTTCAGCTTGTCGGGCCGGTTGACCGTGACGGTGGCGATGCCGTCGGTCAGGTCGAAGAGCAGGGTACCGTAGGACATGAGGAGACCGGGAAGAGGTGGAGGCCGGAGCCGCCGCCCAGGCTGGCGCCGGCGGAGAAAGATATCACCGGCTCCACTGGTTACGGTGCGGCGGTATCTTTGCCGCATGCCCGTTCCTCAGCCCATCGCCTGGACCGCCGACGGCTCCGTCCGGATTCTGGACCAGACGCGCCTGCCGGATACCGAGCAGTATCTCGACCTCGCCACGGTGGACGCCGTGGCCGAAGCGATCCGCACACTGCGGGTGCGGGGCGCACCCCTGATCGGCATTGCCGCGGCGATGGGTGTAACCCTGGCGCTCCGCAACGGCGCCGGTGACGGGGCGGGGGGGCTGGATCGGGTCCGGCAGGCCGCCCGGGTGCTCAACGCGACCCGGCCCACCGCGGTGAACCTGCGCTGGGCGCTCGACCGGATGGAGCGACGAGCCGAGCGGGCGAGCCCGGACCAGTTGGCGCGGGTGCTTCGCGACGAGGCCGATGCGATCTGGGCCGAAGACCGGGCGATGTGCCGGCGGATCGGCGAGGCGGGCGCCCGTCTGATCGGCGGAGATGCCACCGTGCTGACCCACTGCAACGCCGGCGCGCTGGCCACCGGCGGGATCGGCACCGCGCTGGCGCCGGTGTACCTGCTGCACGAGGCCGGGCAGCGCGTCGCGGTCGTCGCCGACGAGACCCGGCCCCTGCTCCAAGGCAGCCGGCTCACCGCCTGGGAGCTGGGCCAGGCGGGGGTGCCCGTCACCGTCATCGCGGACGGCATGGCGGCCAGCCGGCTCCGGCGGGGCGACATCACCTGCGTCATCGTCGGGGCCGACCGGATCGCCGCCAACGGCGACGTGGCCAACAAGATCGGCACCTATGGCGTGGCCTTGGCGGCGCGGGCGCACGGGGTGCCGTTCTATGTGGCGGCGCCCACCTCGACCATCGATCCGGCCACGCCCGATGGCGACCACATCCCCATCGAGGAGCGCGCGGCGGCCGAAGTCTCCGGCTGGCGCGGCCACCCGGCTGCCGCCGTCACGGCCGCAGTCTGGAACCCCGCCTTCGACGTGACGCCTGCCGACCTGGTCAGCGCGATCATCACCGACCGCGGCGTGGTGGCGCCTCGGGACGTGGCCGGTGCGGTCCCGCCATCGTCCGCGGCGTGACGATCCAGGTCGGATGACCTCCATCCTCGCGCTCGACCAGGGGACGACCGGCAGCACCGCCCTGCTGGTTCACCAGGATGGCACCATCCTCGGCCGGGGCTACCGCGAGTTCACGCAGTTCTACCCCAGGCCCGGTTGGGTCGAGCATGACCCTGAAGAGATCATCCGCGTCTCGCTCGAGGCCATGCGCGAGGCCCTGGCGTCCTCGGGCGAGCGGCCGGCCGGCCTCGGCATCACCAATCAGCGGGAAACCGTCGTGCTGTGGGAGCGCGCCACCCTGGCGCCGGTCGGGCCGGCCATCGTGTGGCAGGACCGGCGGACTGCCGAGCGCTGCCGCGAGCTCCGGGACGATGGCACCGAAACGCTGCTGCGCCGGCGAACTGGGCTGGTGGCCGATCCCTACTTCTCGGCCACCAAGCTCGAGTGGCTGCTGCGGGATCCCGCCCTCCGGCGCCGGGCCGAGCGCGGCGAGCTGGCCTCGGGCACGGTCGAAAGCTGGCTGGTCGCCCGGCTGACCGGCGGCCGGGCCCATGTCACCGACCATACGAACGCCTCCCGCACGCTGCTCTACAGCCTGGACGATCGGGACTGGGACCCTGAGCTGCTGGACCTGTTCGGCGTGCCTCCGGGGTTGCTGCCCGCGATCGTTCCCAGCGCCGGAGTCGTGGGAGAGACCGAGCCCGACTTGCTGGGCGGGCCCCTGCCGATCGCCGGGCTGGCGGGCGATCAGCAGGCCGCCCTGTTCGGCCAGGGCTGCTGCGTCGCAGGCGCCGCCAAGAACACCTACGGGACCGGGGCCTTCCTGCTGGTCTCCACGGGTGCTCGACGACCCGAGCCCGGCGCCGGCATCCTGGCCACGGCCGCGTGCGGGCCTCGAGGCGAGCCGGCCTACGCCCTGGAGGGGAGCGTGTTCATCGCCGGCGCCGCGGTCCAATGGCTGCGCGACGGCCTGGGCGTGCTGGGCAGCGCAGCCGAGTCGGAGGCCCTCGCCGCCAGCGTGGCCGATACGGGCGGGGTGCACTTCGTCCCCGCCTTCGTCGGGCTCGGGACCCCGCATTGGGAGGCCGAGGCGCGCGGGACGATCACCGGGGTCACCCGGGGCACATCTCGGGCCCACCTGGTGCGGGCCGCCCTCGAGGCGATGGCCTTCAGCAGCGCCGAGCTGCTCGAGGCGATGGCCCAGTCCGGCGGCGTCGGCGTACCGGCGCTCAGGGTCGATGGCGGCGCCTCCGCCAACGATTGGCTGATGCAGTTTCAGGCCGACGTGCTCGGCGTGCCGGTGGAGCGTCCGGACATGGTGGAAACCACCGCGCTGGGTGCGGCGGGGCTGGCCGGCGTGGCGTTGGGTGTCTGGCGGGGGACGGACGAGTTCCTTGCCGGTCGCCGGTTTCGCCGATTCGAGCCATCGTCAAGCGAGGCCGAGCGCCGTCGGCGCCGGGAGGGCTGGCAACGGGCGGTGGCGACGACACTGGCCTGGGCCCGCTGGCGCTGACCACACTGGCCTGGGCGCCGCTGGCGCTACTGTAGTCCTCGGCCGCGGCAGGTGGACGCTCGGGGGGCGGACACAAAAAACCCCGGGCGGGTATCGCCCGGGGTGGACGGAGTCAGGCTGCCATCTACTTGATCAGGATCTTGCTGGCCGGGGCCGGCACGGCCTTCGGCAGGTGAACCAGCAGCACTCCATCCTCGTAGTTGGCGGCAACCTTGTTCTCAGTCACCGGCACGGGAAGCCGGATCTTGCGAACGAACTTGCCATACAGCCGCTCCTTCAGCAGGAACGCCTCTCCCGGGATCTCCGTGGCCAGCTCCCGCTTCCCGGTCACCGTCAGCACCTGCCCGGTCAGCTGGATATCGAGGTTCTCCCGATGAATGCCCGGGACCTCGAGCCGGACGACGAACTCGTTGGCGTTCTCCACCAGGTCCAGCATCGGAATCCACTCCGTGGCCGTCTCATAGCCGTACTCTGGCGCCAGCGGCTCGGGCAGGAATCCGGGGGCGAAGAAGCGATCGAAGAACCGATCAATCTCGCCCACCTTCCCCATCGTGGGGGTCCGCATCGCGACTCTCATACCATCCTCCAGGTAAGGTTCACGCTGCGAGAGGATGATAACATCGGACCCATGAACCGAGCATGAACGCCGGGTGAGGTTTTGCGGTCCGCCTACGGGGAGGAGGGAATGGCGGCCCCGTGGCACACGGTGCAGGCCTGGGAGTTGTGCCGGCGCATCCGGTCGGCGTCGAAGCCGGGCCCGTGGGGATTGAACCGCCGCCCTCCCGTCGCGGAATGGCAGGTGAGACAGTCCCGCTCGGCGTGACAGGAGACGCAGCTCTCGAGGCTTTGCCGGGCGGCGGGTCCATGGCCCAGGAGAAAACCGGGCCGGGCATCGTGGAACCCGCCTCGCAGCGTCCCGCGCGCGCCGAGGCCCGACTGCTGGTGGCAGTCGGCGCAGAACGAGCGCACGTTGTGGCACTCGGCACAACTCGTCTCGCGGGCATAGGCCGAGGCGGGATGGCGCGACAGAAAGCCGACCGGATGGTAGGCCGGTCCGGTCGCGGCCGACGGCCGGTGGCAATCGAGGCAGTCCGCCCGGGCATGGCAGGCGCTACAGCTGCGGGGAGCCGCCGCGGCCACCGGAGCATGCCGGTCCGTGAAGTCCGCCCCATGGGAGCTCGGCCGGCGGCGCTTGATCATGGCGCCAGGGCCGCGGCCGGGGCCGGCCTCGGGCAGCGAGGCGGCCACACCCGGCTGGGCCACGTGGCAGGTCAGGCAGCTTGCCTGGGTATGGCAGGTGGCGCAGCTCTGGGGCCGGCGGCCCGCGTCGCGGCCATGGTGGGTGTCGAAATCCGGGGCAGCATGGCTCGCCGGCGCCTCGAGCTTGGTCTCGATGGCGAGCGAGCGGGGGTCCGGCGCCAAGGCCTGGATCGCCGGCACTTCCGGCGCGTTGACATGGCAGCTGGTGCAGAAGTCGCGGGCATGGCAGGTGGCGCAGGTGGCCGACGGCTTGTGATGCTCCGCGAAGCCTTGCTGGTCGTGCGAGGGCGGTGCCGGGAACCGGGCGATCCGCTCGCGCGGCAGGCTGACAGCCTGCGCCAGGGTAACGTGGCAGGTGGCGCAGGCCGTGTCGGGTGCCGCCAGGTGCTCAGCGCGGATGCCGTGGCAGTCGAGGCACTGGCGGACGTCGGTCCGCCGGACCTGCATCCAGGGCGCGCCGCGCTCCAGGTGACAGGAGCCGCAGGTGACCGAGTCCGACGGTAGTCGCTTGGCGGCCGCGGCGGCATGAGCCGGGTGGGTGAATCGCAGGTTGGACGCCGATGGGGCGGGCGGGGCCCAGTCCACCTTCTTCTCGATGGCGCCGTCATGGCAGGTCGAGCAGTCTCCCGCCGCCGGCCAGATGGAGCGGGAAGTATCGCTGGCCCCGACGTGGCAACCCTGGCAGGTCGGAAACAGCTTGCGGTGTTGCCAGTGGTCGAACCGGTCGGCCAGCCGCACCGCGGCGACGGTGCCTCCGGCGCCGGCCAGGGCGAGGGTGACGAGCACCCCGGCCAGCAGCCGCGCGGGCTTCACCGCCCCACCCGACGCACGCCCCGGATGGCCGGCGGGAGGCGCAGCCGGTCCGCGTCCGATCCCAGCATCCAGGTGGCCCGCAGCTGGAGCCGGAACTGATTCCAGTCGAAGGCGCCCGCATCCGGCCGGCGGCGGTTCTCGAAGTACTGGGCGCCGGAGACGGCGACCTCCAGCCGCTCGGACAGCCGATACGTCGCATCCAGCCCGACGGCGTCGACGTGGGCTTCGTCGAAGCGGAGCTCGAGCGGCCGGAGGAAGCTCGACCCGAACGCCGCCAGGCTGAGGGCGGGCATCGGCAGCCAGGTGGCTCGGCCATCCCAGCTCCGCGAGGCGGCGCCGGGACCGAACTCTTCGTGATAGCCGAGGTCGAGCGTCAGGCTGGGGAGGGCGAAGGCGGTCGCCGCCAGCGAGATCCGCCAGCCGTCATCCTCGAAGGTGCCGAGGCCGGTCTCGGCCCCGGTCTCGTCGAACCAGTACCGCTCGCCGCTCGCGCGCAGTCGCAACCGGCGAACCGGGGCGATCGAGATCGAGCCGTCGAGCGCGGTATACGGCACCGGGCTGAAGGCGCCCCAGATGGTCCACAGCTCGAAGTACGGCCGGTAGCGCCGGGCCCCGCCGTCCGCGCTCACCAGCGGCGAGTCGTATCCCAGGGTCAGGTCCGACGTACCCCACCACCCCTGGGCCAGGTCGTACTCCGCCCCGCCGGTGAGGCGGAAATGCGCCAGGGGGCGGACGACCATGGTCAGGGCGGCTCGCTCCGACACGAAGGCGTCGGCCGACGGATCGATCTCGCGGCGGTACTCGGCCCGCAGATCGGCGCTCCGGTTCCGCCAGCCGGCCATGGCGCCGGCCGTCACTTGGCGCCGGGGGAGCTGGTAGTCCTCGAGCGGGTTGAGCGAGGGACTGGTGACCGGCAAGTCCACCCCCCGCGCCAGTCCCCACCCGCCGTAGCCGGTGAACTCGAGCCCGGCACGCGCCGACCGCAGCGTGAGTGCGGCCCCATCCATCCCCAGCCACCCCAGCCGGCCGGTCACGTGCTGCCGCCCCAGCCGTCCGGTCAGCTCGCCCCTGGCGTACTCGGCGTACCCCTCCAGCAGCTGGAGGGCCGGGTCGGTGCCGGGCCACAGATCGGCCGCGCTGAGGTCGGCGCCCCAGCGCACGTTGCCTCGCAGGCTGAGACCGGGCGCGCCGAGTCCCCAGACCGTGAGATCGGCGTAGCTCACCAGCGGAGTACTGGACAGCTGCGGGCCGGGCCGGTAGAAGCGACAGTAGTCGCTCGTGCCGGTGCAGGTGACCGCAAAACCGTCCGGCGTGAAGAACCCGCCGGTCGAGCCCACGACCGCGGCCGCGCGCACGATGCTGTCGGGCGACACGCCGCGGAAGGCCACAGTCTGCAGCCGGCTGTCCAATCGCAGGCGGTAGCCCTGAGCCCACCCTGCCTGGGGCACCAGCCCGGCCACCAGGAGGGCGAGCCCTGCGGCGGCCGGCCGGACGCTCATGTCGGTCCGCCGCGCCGAACGTCGGGCGCGAG
>DATAOR010000213.1:0-2317 GCA_036265635.1 Gemmatimonadales bacterium | reverse complement strand
CGAAGTAGAGCCGCTCGGCCCCGGCAGCGCCGCGGGCAAGCGCGGTCCTGGCTTCCTCCAGCTCGGCCATCGACCGCGCGGCCGGCCTGGGCGCCGCGGTCCGTGCTCGGGCAAAGGCCGAGAGCGCCGAATCGAGCCGGTCGGTGGCCCGCTCGAGCCGCCCGAGGGCCAGCAGCAGCTCGGCCGGCACCGCCGAGGGTCCCGGGCCGTGGTGTGCGAAGGCCGAATCCGACCGCCGCAACGCGTCCCGGGCCGGGACGAGGAGTGCCGTATCGCGAAGACCGAGCGCGAGCCCGGCCAGGCCGGCGGCGGCCGGCAGGTAGCGGGGGTCGCTCTCCAGCGCGCGGCGCTCGGCCTCGAGCGCGCGCTCCAGCGAGCCGACGCCCACCCGGCTTCCCAGGGCCAGCGAGTCGGCCCGCTCCCAGGCGCTCCGCGCCCGCTCGGCCTCGGCGAGCGCATGCCAGGCGTAGGGCCAGGACGATGTCCGACGAGCCACACGGCGGAGCAGGCCGCGGGCCTCGGAGGCGTCAAGATCGGCGCCCAGCTGGTGGCGACGGAGCGCGAGCAGGCCCAGCCGGAGCTGGGCCATGGGATCGGCGGAGCGAGTCAGGGTGCGCTGCAGCTGGGCGAGCGCGGCAAGGTCGGCGGTGGCGAGGGAATCGCGAAAGCGGTCGAGGGCGGCGCGGTCGGGTGCCGACTGCCCGGGGAGGCCGGCAGGGAAGAGCAGCACCAGCAGGGTCGGCAGCCACCGGCGCACGGCTACACTCCCTTCTCCCCCAGCAGCGCGAGAAACTCGCCGGTCGAGGCCAGGCGGGCCAGCCTTTCGGGCACGTCGGGCTCCTTGGCGAACTGCGCGATCTTTCCCAGGACCGGGAGGTACTGGTTGGAGATCTCGAGCGGCGGGGCCACGATCAGAAAGAAGTCGTGCACCGGGCGGTTGTCGATGGCCTGATACTCCACCCCGGCCCGATGGTGGCCGTAGGCCAGCCGCAGGCGCTCGACCACCAGCGAGCGGCAGTGGGGGATGGCGATGCCGCGGCCCACGCCGGTCGAGCCGAGCCCCTCGCGTCGCTGGAGCAGCCGGACCAGCGTATCGCCGGCGCCCGGGTCGAGTCCCAGCAGCCCGACGAGCGCGCCCAGAGCGCTGTCCTTGCTGTCGCCGCCGAGGTCGAGCGAGACGGCATCGGGCGCGAAGAAGTCGGTGAGGTGCATGGCGTGGCGGCAAGCTAGTCCGGGCCACGCGGCGGCGTCAACGGCGGCGCGGCGCGGGCGGGAGGGGCAATCGCAGGATCAATGGTGACCGGAGCCGGTCGGGCTCGGCCACGCTGCCGTCGTCCCTGAAGTGCTCCCACTGGCTGTTGGCGATGTAGTAGAAGCTGCTGCCCACCACGACTCCCAGTGTGGGCTCGGCGTAGTCGGGACGGGCCCGCTCCAATGGGTCCGTGCCCACGATCCGGTCACCGGCCGGGCCCAGCCGGAGCCGGACCACCCGCGCTGGCGCCACGCCGTTTTGCACCCCGATCAGATCGTCGCCCACGCGATACAGGCCGTCTATGCCGAGAACGGAGGCCCCCTGGCTGGGCATCAGCCGGACCGTGCGGGTGGCCAGGTCGACCCGGAGCAGGCCGCGGGCGTAGTCCGCAAGGTAAAGGATGCGCTCGTCTCGATCGAACGCCATGCCCTGCGCCGACAGCAGCCAGGGCGAGCTGAGCCAGGGCTCCAGCCGGGCCGAGCCGTTCCGCGTCGCCGAGGGACGCACGCGGTAGACGATGGGGGCGCGACTATCGCTGGCATACACGTCACCGTTGCGGGCCACCAGCACATCGCCCAGGGCGTGAGGCCGGCCGTCCGATGGGAGCAGGTAGCGGGCGCGTAACCCGCCGGTGGCCAGGTCAAACGCCAGGACGCCGGAGCGGCCGGCCTGGGCGGTGTCGTATCCGATCATCTGGGGGACCGCCGTCACCGCCACCCAGAGCCACCGACGAACCGGGTCCACCTTCAGGCCCAGGGGCGCCCACATTCCGTCTCGGGCCGACCCGACGAAAGGAACCGTCCGGCCGGTCGGACCGACGCGCACAATCCTCCGGTGGCGGACGCTGCCAACGAAGAAGGAGCGGCTCGCCGAGTCGTACGCCACGCCCTCGGTCAGCAGGTCGCGCTCGGCCAGGGTAAAGGCGGAGTCGGCCCGGATCAGCGGGGTCGCGTTGCCGGCGAGGCGGTGGCGGACCGCCGCGAATCGGGGCAGGGCGCGGAGCGAGGTGAGATCCGAATCGGCGGCGACGTCGGCGGCGTAGCCCAGCTCGGCGAAGCGCTCGAG
>DATAOR010000212.1:0-37055 GCA_036265635.1 Gemmatimonadales bacterium | reverse complement strand
TGCGCCGGCTGGCCCGCCGATCGAGCCCGCGGGGGGTGAGCGGATCCGGCTCGCCCGCGAGACGCCGATGGCCGCCGCCGCCGAAGGCGGCGCGCTTGGCACCATTGCCGGCGGGGCGCCGGCCCGGCTGCTGGCCCGTGCCGGTGATCAGGTGAAGATTCAGGTCGAGGGCTGGGTCCCGGCCGACGCCGTGTCCGCCGCCGACGACAGCGCCATGGTCGGCGTGACCGCGGCCGAGGTGCGATCCCAGCCCGACCGGTTCGTCGGGCGCACGGTGGTGTGGCGGCTCCAGCTGATTGCCGTCAAGCAGGCCGACGAGCTGCGGGGTGAGATGCCGCCGGGGCAGCCCTATCTGCTTACCCGCGGGCCCCTGCCGGAGCCCGGCTTCGTCTATCTGACCATCCCGGCGGCGCAGTCGGCCGCCTTCCAGGCGCTGCCGCCGCTGACGGAGATCGTGGCCCGGGTCTCGATCCGCGCGGCCCGCACGAGGTTTCTCACCACCCCGGTGGTCGAGCTGGTGTCGGTGGTCTCGGGCATGGACGGAAAGTAGGACACCGGATGAACGACCTGCTCAAGCAGCGGATCGGCCGGCTGCTCGACGGCCTGAGCGACGAGCGCGGCTACCAGATCCTCGACTACATCGAGTTCCTCGACAGCAGGTACGCGGAGCGGGGCCGGCCCGGCGGGATCCTCGCCAAGATCACCGAGACGGTCGAGGACACCATGCGGGCCGGCAAGCTGCCGATCCAGGCCATCAGCGGGACCATGGGCGTGATGGACAGCGCGGCCAAGCTCATGAAGGGGCTCGCCGCCGCCGGCCAGGCCGTGGTGGACGAGGCGGTCAAGGCCGCCGAGTCGGCCTCGAAGCCGGCGCCGCCGGCCAACCCCGCGCTTCCCCCGGTGTCGGCCCCACCCGAATCGGGCACCGGGAGCTGACCGTCCGGCTCACGGTACCCTCAAGCCTCCCGTAATCCCCGAGCTGCCCGTGGCCACGATCAGCGAAGCTTCGGCGCCCGCGACCTCATCTCCGGCCGAGTTCATCCGGGGCATCGGCCCGCTGGCCGCGATCTCGCTCGTGGTGGGCTCGATGATCGGCTCGGGCATCTTCATCGTCTCGGCCGACATCGGGCGCCAGGTGGGCGCCTGGGGTCCGGGTGGCCTGCTGCTGGTCTGGCTGGTGACGGGGGCCATGACGGTCACCGGCGCCCTGGCCTACGCCGAGCTGGCGGCGATGATGCCCCGGGCGGGCGGCCAGTACGTCTTCCTCCGGGAAGGCCTCTCGCCGCTGGCGGGCTTTCTCTACGGCTGGACCCTGTTCGCCGTGATCCAGACCGGGACCATCGCCGCCGTGGGCGTCGCCTTCGCCAAGTTTCTCGGCGTGCTGGTGCCGGCGGTGAGCCCGGACGTATTTCTCCCGCTGGGCCGGCTCGGGCTGCCGGGCGCGGCCGACGCCATCCAGCTCGGGCTGTCGCCCCAGCGGCTGGTGGCCATCGCCATGATCGTCCTGCTCACCATCACCAATATGCGGGGGGTGACGCTGGGCGCTGCGATCCAGACGGTCTTCAGCGTGGCCAAGGTCGGCGCGCTGGCCGCGCTGGTGCTGTTCGGGCTCACGCTGTTCCGCCAGCCCGACATTGCCGCCGCCAACTTCGCCGCCTTCTGGGGCACCGGCGATTGGTCGCTGGCCATGGTGCCGGTCCTCGGCGCCGCCATGGTCGGCTCGCTGTTCTCGAGCGACGCCTGGAACAACGTCACCTTCGCCGCCGCCGAGGTCCAGAACCCGACCCGGAACCTGCCGCGGGCCCTGGCCATCGGTACCGGCACCGTGAGCCTGCTCTATATCCTGGCCAACGTCGCCTACCTGAACGTGCTGCCGTTCTCGGGCGATCCCCACGGCCACGATGTGATCGCCCGAGGGCTCCAGTACGCCCTGCAGGACCGGGTCGGCACCGCGGCGATCGAGGTGGCGCTCGGGGCCGGCGCGGCGACGGTGATGGCGGTCGCCATTCTGCTGTCGACCTTCGGCTGCAACAACGGGCTGATTCTGTCGGGGCCGCGGGTGTATTACGCCATGGCGCGCGACCGGTTGTTCTTCCAGCGGGCCGGCGTGCTCCATCCTACTTACCGGACCCCGATCTTCGGGCTGGTGGCCCAGGCCATCTGGGCCAGCGTCCTGTGCATCAGCGGGACCTACGGCCAGCTGCTCGATTACGTCATCTTCGCCGCCATCGTGTTCTACTTCCTCACCACCCTGGCGCTGTTCCGGCTGCGTCGGCTCCGGCCCGACCTGCCGCGGCCGGTGCGGGCGTTCGGGTATCCGGTGCTGCCGGGCCTCTACCTCCTGGCCAACGCCGCGCTGATGGTGATCCTCCTGGTGGAGAAGCCGCTCTACACCTGGCCGGGCCTCCTGATCGTGGCCAGCGGCGTGCCGGTCTACCTGTTCTGGCGCCGGACCACTGCCGGCGCTTGATTTCCGCTGCCCCGGACTCTACACTAGGTGATGGAACCGCCTACCCCCGGCCTGCCGATCGCCCTCACGGGCCACGGCGGGCCGTCGTGTATCGGGCCGGCCGTCGCCCGCCCTGTCCCGCGAGCCGCGACCCCGAGCGCATGAGCGTCATCCGCCCCAAGCCCGGCCTCACCTTCGACGACGTCCTCCTGGTGCCGAGGTACTCGGCCGTCCACCCGCGGGAGGTCTCGACCGCCAGCCGCCTCACCCGCACCATTCCGCTCAACATCCCGCTCGTCTCCGCCGCCATGGACACCGTCACCGAGGCCGATATGGCCATCGCCATGGCCCGGGCCGGCGGCATCGGCGTGCTCCACAAGAACATGACCCCGGAGCGGCAGGCGGCCGAAGTGGACCGGGTCAAGCGGAGCGAGAGCGGGATGATCCTGAACCCGATCACGCTGGGGCCGGAGCGCCCGCTCCGGGACGCCTACCAGCTGATGCGCCGGTTCAAGATCTCGGGCGTCCCCATCGTGGACGGCCAGGGCCGGCTGATCGGCATCATCACCAATCGCGACCTCCAGTTCGAGCGCAACCTGGAGCAGCCGATTCAGGAGGCGATGACCAAGGAGAAGCTGGTCACTGCCCCGGTCGGCACCAGCCTCGACGACGCCGAGCGGATCCTGGCCCGGCACCGGATCGAGAAGCTGCCGGTGGTGGACAGCCAGGGCGTGCTCAAGGGGCTGATCACCGTCAAGGACATCTTCAAGCGGCGCGAGCACCCCAACGCCAACAAGGACCAGCACGGCCGGCTCCGGGTAGCGGCGGCGGTCGGCGGCGGCCAGGACGCGACCGAGCGGGCCCGGCGGCTGATCGACGCCGGCGTGGACGTGCTGGTGGTGGACTCGGCTCACGGCCACAGCGAAGGGGTACTGCGGACCGTAAGCCAGCTCCGGGAATCGTTTCCCGAGCTCCAGCTGGTCGCGGGCAACGTGGCCACCGAGGCCGGCGCCCGCGAGATGGTCCGCCGAGGGGTGGACGCGGTGAAGGTCGGCATCGGGCCGGGCAGCATCTGCACGACCCGGGTGGTCACCGGCGTCGGTGTCCCTCAGATCACCGCCATCATGGACGCGCTGCGCGGGGCCGACGACGTGCCGGTCATCGCCGATGGCGGCATCAAGTACTCGGGCGACGTGGTCAAGGCGCTCGCGGCCGGCGCCTCGTCCGTCATGATGGGGTCGATGATGGCCGGCACCGAGGAGAGCCCCGGGGAGTCGGTGCTGGCGGAGGGCCGCCGGTTCAAGATGATCCGCGGCATGGGCAGCCTCTCCGCCATGCAGGACGGCTCGGCCGACCGGTATTTCCAGGAGGGCGAGATGGCGCCGTCCAAGCTGGTGCCCGAGGGCATCGAAGGCCGGGTCCCCTACAAGGGACCGGTGGCCGACGTGCTGTATCAAATGGTGGGCGGGTTGCGTAGTGGGATGGGCTACTGCGGGGTCGCCTCGATCCCGCAGCTCCAGTGCGACGTCGAGATGGTGCAGATCACGTCGGCCGGCCTGCGCGAGTCGCACCCTCACGACGTGACCATCACCCGGGAAGCGCCCAACTACAGCGCGTAGGACGCGGCGGCGGGGCTCCTTCCCGGCTCCCGCGGGCACAGCAGGCGCAGGTCGCAGTCGGCGCCGCCCGTCCGGTGCGGCGCATCTCCACCCTTCGAGGACCAGTCTATGAGCTTGTGGGCGACGAAGTCCGTCGCGGCGCTGCGCGCCGAGGCGGAGGCGACCGGCGAACGGTCCCTCAAACGCACCCTCGGGGCACTGAACCTGACCATGCTCGGCATCGGCGCCATCATCGGCGCCGGCATCTTCGTGCTGACCGGCCTGGCCGCCGCGCTCCACGCGGGGCCGGCCGTGCCGCTCTCCTTCGTGGTCGCCGCCATCGCCTGCGGGCTCGCCGGACTGTGCTACGCCGAGATGGCCAGCGCGGTGCCGGTCGCCGGCAGCGCCTATACCTACAGCTATGCCACCATGGGCGAGTTCATCGCCTGGATCATCGGCTGGGACCTGGTGCTCGAGTACGCCATGGGCGCCGCCACCGTCGGGGTGGGCTGGTCGGGCTACTTCGTCAGCCTGCTCGATTACTTCGGCCTCCATCTCCCGGCGGCCGTCACTTCGGCCCCGCTCCGGTTCTGCAGTGCCGCCGACGTGACCAACGCCGTCGCCAGCTGTCTCCACCAGGGCTGGAACCCGACCGGCGCGCTCTTCAACCTGCCGGCCATGGTCATCGTGCTGCTGGCCACCTGGGTCCTGGTGATCGGGATCGAGGAGTCGGCCAAGGTCAACAACCTGATCGTGATGCTCAAGATCGCCGTGGTCGTGCTGTTCGTGGTGTTCGGCGCCCGCTACGTCAACGCGGCCAACTGGCATCCCTTCATTCCCCCCAACACCGGGACCTTCGGTGAGTTCGGCTGGAGCGGCGTGTTCCGGGGGGCGGGACTGATCTTCTTCGCCTACATCGGCTTCGACGCCGTGAGCACGGCCGCGCAGGAGGCCAGGAACCCGCAGCGCGACATGCCGATCGGGATCCTGGGGTCGCTCGGCATCTGCACCCTCCTCTACATCGTGGTGTCGCTCACCCTGACGGGGCTGGTCAAGTACGACCAGCTCAACGTGGCCCACCCGGTCGCCTACGCGGTGGAGCAGGTCCAGGGCCTCAGCTGGCTCCGGCCGGTGATCAACGTCGGCGCCGTCCTCGGACTCGGCTCGGTGGTGCTGGTGATGCTCCTTGGGCAGAGCCGTGTGTTCTACTCGATGTCGCGCGACGGGCTGATCGGGCCGTGGGCCGGCAAGGTGCACCCCCGGTACCGGACGCCGTATCTCTCGACCATCTACGTCGGTCTGATCGTGGCCGTGATCACCGGCACCTTCCCGATCCAGATCCTGGGCGAGCTGGTCAACATCGGCACCCTGCTGGCCTTCGTGCTGGTCTGCGCCGGCGTGCTGATCCTCCGGCGCACCCGGCCCGACCTGGAGCGCCCCTTCCGCACGCCGCTGGTGCCCCTGGTGCCGATCCTCGGCATCCTGGCCTGCTTCGGCCTCATGGCCACGCTGCCGGCCGACACCTGGATCCGGCTGTTCGTCTGGCTGCTGATCGGGTTCGTCATCTACTTCGGCTACGGCCGGAAGCACAGCCTGCTGCAGCGGGAGCGAGCCGCCAAATGAGCCTGTTCGCCCGGAAGGACATCACCGCCCTCCAGGCGGAGGTGGGCGCCGACCACAGCCTCAAGCGAGCCCTCGGCGCGGGCAATCTGGTCGCCCTGGGCATCGGCGCCATCATCGGCGCCGGCATCTTCGTCCTGACCGGGCAGGCAGCCGCCAACTACGCCGGGCCCGCCATCGTCTATTCCTTCATCCTGGCCGGCACCGCCTGCGCCCTCGCCGGCCTCTGCTACGCCGAGTTCGCGGCCATGATCCCCGTGGCGGGGTCGGCCTACACCTACGGCTACGCCACCCTGGGCGAGCTGCTGGCGTGGATCATCGGCTGGGACCTGATCCTCGAGTACCTGTTCGCCGCCTCCACGGTGGCGGTCGGCTGGTCGGGGTATGTCGTCTCGTTCCTCCGCGACGTCGGCATCACCATCCCGGCGCAGTACACCTCGGCGCCCTACACCCACACCGCACCGCCCGACGCGGGCCTTAACGTCTGGCGCCTGTTCACCGAGGGCTGGAGCAGCACCGGCGCGGTGCTGAACGTGCCGGCCATGGTGATCGTGGCGGTGATCACCATCCTGCTGATCATCGGCATCTCCGAGTCGGCCAAGTTCAACAATGTGATCGTCGTCATCAAGCTGGTGGTGGTGTTCCTCTTCATCGGCTTCGGCCTGGCCTACGTCAATCGCGAGAACTGGGAGCCGTTCGTGCCGCCCGCGGCGGGCCCCGGCAAGTACGGTTGGGACGGCATTCTCCGCGGGGCCGGGGTGATCTTCTTCGCCTACATCGGGTTCGACGCCGTGAGCACGGCCGCCCAGGAGACCCGGAACCCCAAGCGCGACATGCCGATCGGCATCCTGGGGTCGCTGGCCATCTGCACCGTGCTCTACATCGCCGTGGCACTGGTGCTGACCGGCATCGTCAAGTACACCGAGCTCAACGTCCCGGACCCGATCGCCGTGGGCATCAACGCGGCCGGTCCCGGGCTGGCCTGGCTCCGCCCGATCGTCAAGATCGGCGCGATCGCCGGCCTGAGCAGCGTCATCCTGGTGATGCTCCTGGGCCAGCCGCGGGTGTTCTACTCGATGTCCAAGGATGGGCTGCTGCCGCCGATCTTCAGCCGGGTCCATCCCAAGTTTCGGACACCCTACCTGGCCAGCGCGCTCACCGGCGTCGCGGCCATGATCTTCGCCGGCCTGCTCCCGATCGGCCTCCTGGGCGAGCTGGTCTCCATCGGCACGCTGCTCGCCTTCGCCATCGTCTGCGCCGGCGTGCTGGTGCTGCGGTATACCGAGCCCGAGCGGCCGCGCCCCTTCCGGACGCCGCTGGTGCCGCTGGTGCCCCTGGGCGGCATGCTGGCCTGCTTCTATCTCATGTCAGGGCTGCCCAAGGACACCTGGGCCCGCCTGTTCATCTGGATGGCGATCGGGCTGGTGATCTACTTCGCCTACGGCCGTCGGCACTCGAAGGTGCAGCAGGGACGGGCCTAGCCCGGCGGCGGGCCGCGCCGGCAGGGCGGGGCCTCGAAGTCGCCGCGCCGTTGGGTGGTGCAGGAACCGGCGCTTCCCTTTCGATCAGGGAATCGGGGCCTCGCCACCCCGCGGCCTACCCTACGAGAGCGTACCCGCGGCGGCGGCTGACGCCGGTGCGGCACCGTGACGGCCCGACCGACCCCCCACCGCTCGTCCCTGTTAATTTTCCCCCATGCCGTTCGCCCTTCCTCCCGATCGGGCCGCCGCCGCGCGGTCGCTGGCCACCGCCCTCAAGCCGGGACAGCGCGTCTGCCTGACCACCCACGTCAATCCGGACGGTGACGGGCTCGGCAGCGAGGCCGGCCTCGTCCATCTGCTGCGGGACCGGGGCGTCGACGCGGTCATCACCAATCCGACCGCGACGCCGGCCCGGTTCTCATTTCTGTTCGAGGACCTGCCCGGCGTCGACCGCACGGCCGAGGCCGTCCGCGAGCTGCGCCGGGCGGATGCCATCGTCGTGCTCGACATCTCGGACCTCGGCCGGCTCGGCATGCTGAGCGAGACGGTGCGCGACCGGGGCGTGCCGGTCGCCTGCATCGATCACCACGTGAGCGAGGGCGTCCTGCCTCCGGGACCGCGCTATCTCGACCCCGGCGCGGCAGCCACCGGCGAGCTGATCTTCGAGCTGGCCGTCGCCAACGGCTGGACCTTGACCGAAGAAGCCGCCCGCGGCCTGTACGTGGCCATCCTGACCGACACCGGCGGCTTCCGGTTCAGCAACACCCGGCCGCGCACCCTGCGTATCGCCGCCGAGCTGCTCGAGGTCGGGGTGGACCCGGAGGAGATCTATCTGGAGGTCTACGCCCGCGCCCCCGAGGGCCGTCCCCGGCTGTTCGCCGAAGCGCTGCAGACGCTGGTGGTGGAGCCCGAGCACGGGCTCGCCTGGGTCACCGTCCCGCCCGGCGCCATCGAGCGGCTCGGTGTCTCGTCCGACGACCTCGAGGGGGTGGTCGAGTTTCCCCGCTCCATCGAGGGCGTCCGGATGGCCCTGTTGTTCCGCGAGGTGAGCCAGGGCAGGGTGAAGGTGTCGCTTCGCTCGGTCGGCGACGTGGACGTGGCCGAATTCTCCAAGCCGTTCGGCGGGGGCGGCCACACCAAGGCCGCCGGCCTGGCGCTGGCGGGGTCGCTGGCTGAGGTCCAGTCGACCGTGCTGACTGCCGCCCGGGCCTATCTTTCGGGCAACGGCCAGGGGGCCGGCCCCGGCCGTTGACCCTCCTCCGGCCCGATCTATATTGCCGAATAAGTTGGTAGGATTTCGGCCGGGAGCCCATGGACACCATCGACCGCATCGAGAAGACGCTCGACACCCTGCGACCGTACATCGCGTCGCACCGCGGCCACGTCGAGGTGGTGGATTTCGACGAGCGCGAGGGCACCCTGCTCGTCCGTCTGGGCGGCAGCTGCCATGGCTGCGCGGCGGCATCGGTGACGCTGCGCCACGGCATTGAGCTCCGGCTCCGGGAGGCGGTACCCGAGGTCAAGCACGTGGAGGCCGTCTGATGGCCGAGGCCCTGGAGGCCAAAGTCATGGCAGCCCTGGCCGGGATCCGCAACCCCAGGCTGGAGAACGACCTGCTCTCAGCCGGCATGATTCGGGACCTGGCCGTCACCGACCAGGGCGGGGTCAGCTTCACCTTCCTCCTCGCCCCGGAGGATCCGGCGACTCTGGTCCGCGAGGCGCGCAGCGCGGTGCAGGCCATCGACGGCGTCCGCCGGGACGAGATCAAGATCAACGTCACCAAGCCAGCCGGTCCCGCCCGGCCCAGCCCCAGCGCCCCGTTTCCCCCGACCCCGGCCGGCCCCGAGCAGCCCAACCTGGGACGGATCCTGGCGATCTCGTCCGGCAAGGGCGGCGTGGGCAAATCCACCGTGGCCGTCAACGTCGCCATTGCCTTGGCACAGGCCGGCGCCAGCGTGGGCGTGATGGACGCCGACATCTACGGCCCCAACGTGCCGCGCATGTTCGGGGTGTTCGAGAAGCCGCCGGTCGTGCAGGGGCGGATCCAGCCGCTCGAGGCCCACGGCGTCAGGCTCATGTCGCTCGGGTTTCTGGTGGAGCGCGACGCCCCGGCCATCTGGCGCGGCCCGATCATCATGAAGATCGTGACCCAGTTCCTCCGCGACGTCGACTGGGGCGAGCTCGACTATCTCATCGTCGACCTGCCCCCCGGCACGGGCGACGCGCAGCTCTCCCTGGTCCAGGCCACCCAGGTAGCCGGCGCGGTCATCGTCACCACGCCGCAGGAAATGGCCGTAGGCGACGCGCTTCGCGGCGCCAAGATGTTCGAGCGGGTGCAGGTCCCGGTGATCGGGGTGGTCGAGAACATGAGCGGCTTCACCGATCCGGAGACGGGCCGTCGCTTCGACCTGTTCTCGTCCGGCGGCGGCCGGCGGCTGGCGGACGAGCTGGGCGTGCCGCTGCTCGGGACCGTGCCGCTCCAGCCCGGGCTGGCGGAGCAGGCGGACAATGGTCAGCCCGTGCTGGTGGCCAGTCCCCAGAGTCCGGCCGCCGAGAGCCTGCGGGGGATCGCCGCCGAGCTGCAACGGAAGACCGCCGCCCGGAGCGCGGCGCTTCCAATTCTGCGGAACTGACGGCTGACGCTGCCTGATCCCGGCGTGCCGCCGGCCGGCCTCTACGCCGACCAGCCGGACGCCGGTCCCATCCTGTCGCCCCCGACGGCAGAGACCGGAATCCTCGAAGGCCCGCTCCGTCCCGCCATCCTCCGGCTGGCCCTTCCGGCGGTCGGCACCACGCTGTTCCAGGTCCTGTTCAACATCACCGACACCTTCTGGGTCGGCCGCACGCTCGGCCCCGAAGCCCTCGCAGCCGTCTCGCTCGCCAGCTATTCGGTCTGGATCCTGGTGGCCATCGGCGAGCTGGTCGGGGTGGGGCTCACCGCCGTCGCTGCCCGGCGCCATGGCGAGCGGGACCCGCTCGGGGCGGCCCGGGCGGCCGGGACGGCGCTGGTCATGGCGGTGGTCCTGGGCGTCGCGGTCGGGGCAGCCGGCATTGTCAGCCTGCCGGCGATCTTCGGCCTGATGCGCACCACCGGTCGCGTGGCCGAGCTGGCCCGGGACTTCCTCGTGGTCCAGCTGCTCGGTGCCGTGCTGATCTACGGCTACTTCGTGATCACCGCGGCGTTCCGGAGCGCCGGCGACACCCGGACGCCGTTCCTGCTGCTGGGCGGCTCGGTCCTGCTGAACCTGGTGCTCGACCCGGTCATGATCCTGGGCTGGGGGCCGGTGCCGGCGCTGGGCGTGTACGGGGCGGCGCTGGCGACCGTGCTCACCCGCGGGCTCGGCTTCGTGGTGGGGCTCGAGCTGCTGCGCCGCCGCGGCGGGCTCCGGCTGGACCTGAGCCTGCCCGTCGCCCGCACCATCGCCCGGATCGGACTGCCCACCATGCTGACCGGCGTGCTGTTCAGCGCCATCTACATGGTGCTGGTCCGGGTGGTCGGGCGGTTCGGCACGCCGGCGATCGCCGCCCTGGGCGTCGGGCACAAGATCGAGGGGGCCGGCTACATGGTCTGCATCGGGTTCGGCCTGGCGGCCGAGACGCTGGTCGGACAGAATCTCGGCGCAGGACAGCCCGGCCGGGCCCGTGAGGCAGGCTGGCTGACGGTGCGGCTGGCGTCGGTGCCGGCCGTCCTGCTGGCCCTGGTGTTCATGGCGGCGCCCGCATCGCTCGCGGGTATCTTCACCAGCGATCCGGCGGTGGTGCACGACGCCTCGCGCTACCTCCGCGCCGCCGGCGTGGCCCAGCTGGTGATGGCCTTCGAGACCGTGCTCGAGGGCGCGCTCACGGGGGCCGGGTACACCTTCTATACCATGCTGGTGGTCGTCGGCATCAGCGCGATCCGGGTTCCCCTGGCCGGACTGGTCGCGGCCAGCTTCGGCCTGGCGGGCATCTGGTGGATGCTGGCCCTCACCGCCATGGCGCGGGCGGCGGCGATGACCTCGCTTTGGCGCTGGGGCAGGTGGGAAGCGGCGCGGGCCTGAGCGCGGTCGTCGGCGCGTTAGCTTAGAGCATGCCGATCGTCACCCTGCTCACCGACTTCGGAACCTCGGACTCGTACGTGGCCGAGCTCAAGGGCGTGCTGCTGGCCCGCTGCCCGGCGTTGACCCTGGTCGACGTCACCCACGCCGTGCCGCCGGGTGACCTTCGCTCCGCCGCCTATGTGCTCGGCCGCGCCTGGTCGCGCTTTCCTGACGACACCATCCATCTGGCGGTGGTAGACCCCGGCGTGGGCACCGCCCGCGCGGCGCTGGCCCTGCGCGCCCGCGGTCACTGGTTCGTCGGTCCCGACAACGGAATCTTCAGCCCGGTCTACCGCGACACCGAAGTCACCGCTGTCGTCCTCCCCGTGCCGGCCGAGGCTGCCCCCACCTTTCATGGCCGCGACGTCTTCGCGCCGGCGGCCGCCGCGTTGGCGCGGGGCTGCGCCCTGCAGGAGCTGGGCGAGCCGCTGGCGGCTGCGCCCGTCCGGCTGACGTATGCCGAGCCACACTATGAAGGGAAGTCGGTGGTGGGGGAGATTCTCTATGTGGACCGCTTCGGCACCCTGATTACCAACCTGACGACCGAGCTGGTCCCCCCGTACGCGGTACTGGAGGTCGAAGGGCTGGAGATCGGCCCGCTCCGGCGGACCTTCGGAGACGTGCCGACCGGCGGGTTGCTGGCCTACGTCGGCTCGGACGGTGCCGTGGAGATCGCCGTCCGCGACGGCTCCGCCTCCCGCCGGCTGGGGCTCGGCATGGGCGGGAGAATCAGGGCGAGGTTGGGCTGACGACCTCGCCCGGACCGGGTCGTCGTCCGCCGAATCGGGCCACGACCTGACGGAAGAACCGGAACAGCCGCCAGATCAGCAACAGCGCCAGGACGACCAGCACCACCACCACGCCCGCGGTGAGCAGCGGATGGGTCGCGGCCAGCCACGACAGGAAGATCGCGATCGAGTCCTCGGCGAAGCTGAGCGTCCAGTTGCTCACCGGCTCGGGGCTGACGTTGGCGGCGGCTCGGGTGGTGGCTTTCGCGCCGTGCGACGTCAGCGCCACGCTGCCCGCCAGCAGGGCCGCACCGATCTTCCACTGCTCCGGCACGCCGGTGGCGAACGCGCTATAGGACAGGAAGGCGGCGGCCGGCGGCCGGATGAAGGTGTGGACCGCGTCCCAGACGCTGTCCACGTAGGGAATCTTGTCGGCCACGAACTCGATCACGAACAGCGCCGCGGCCAGCCCCAGGACGATCGGATGGGCCAGGATCATCATCGGCTGGGGCAGCTGGAGCAGGCCGAACCGCTCCAGCAGCCCGACGGCGGCCACCGTGGCGTACAGGTTGAGCCCGGAGGCGAACGAGGTGCCGAGCGCGAACCCGAGGGTCTCGAGGGGGGACATACCGAAAAGCTAGCGGCGGGCCCGCCAGGCGATAGGGTGTCTGGTCACTCCACCCAGTCGATCGTCACGTTGCCCACCGCGGTGGTGATGTCGATATCGAGGTGCCGGGCGGCCTGGTCATAGCCGGGCGAGAGGAAGCTGGTGCCCCGGGCCACCAGCCCTTGCGGCTCGAAGGAGGAGAGAAACTTGTCGAGGGTGAGCCGGACACCGATCCGTTTCGGCAGCCGGAGAGCCACCTCGCCC
The DNA here is from genome assembly GCA_036265635.1 of Gemmatimonadales bacterium. Lineage (GTDB taxonomy): Bacteria > Gemmatimonadota > Gemmatimonadetes > Gemmatimonadales > GWC2-71-9 > CAVVWJ01. Next base: position 24,229 of record DATAOR010000212.1, on the reverse strand, counting down.
AGGGCCATCTTCACCGCCACCTGCGCGCTCGAGGTCCAGGCGCCGCTGAAATCGAGCGTCACCCGGCCCACTCCCCCTTCGAAGGCGATCCGGTCGCACCGGCTGTTGCCCAGCCCCACCACCGTGAGCTCGGCCGCGCCGGAGCTCAGCACCGCGGCTCGACACCGGGTGGCGTTGGGTTGGGAGAACCGCACCGTGGCCCGGCTGGCGCCGGCTTCGAGCTCGAGGTTGGTGAGCCGAAGCCCGCCCAGCTCGAAGTCGGCGTCGACTGCGCCGAGGGTGACGGCGAGGGCCAGATCCGTCCGGGGCGAGAAGGTCACCGAGCCGGTCTGACGGAGGTGCCCCTGGCGGACTATGCGGAGCCCGCCGTTGCCCTGCGAGCGAATACCCAGCTGGACCGCGCCGCGGGCGGCGTCGAAGTCGCTGAGCGGCTGGAACCGGCTGCCGTCGTACAGTACGTCCATCCGGTAGAGCTCGGATGGCCGTCCGGCGGCCAGGCGGATCGCGCCGGCCGCGAACTCCAGGCGTCCGGCCATGCTGGTCTCGCCATGCCACTGCCGGTAGGTGCTGAACGGCCGCATCGACTGTGCCGCGGCCGGCCCCGCCGCGATGAGGGCCAGGACCAGCAGACCCGGGACCCGCATCACAGGCCTCGCGTCGGGGTCCGGCTGCCGGGCCGCCTGGCCGCGCTCACGCCGAATTGTGGCGTGGCCCAGAGATACTCGTCGGTCAATGCTTCGGGTGGGAACAGGCGGCCGGCGAAGTTCTCGCGTAGCCCGGCCCGGCTGAGCAGCGCCGCCCCGAACCCGGCCGTGCCCAGCAGCCAGGTGACCAGGATGGCGGCGCCGCGGATCAGGTCCCCCGCGATGGGGACCCAGCCGAAGACCGACCAGGCCAGCCAGAACGCCGCCAGCGCCCCCAGCCCCACCAGGAGATAGCGGTAGCTGTTGGGCGAGCCGATCATGGCGCCCAGCGCCATCCGCCGCCGGGTGTAGGTCTCTCCCATGGCATGGGCGACGGCCAGGTAGCCGCCCACCACCGCCACGATGACCAGCAGGGCGTACACCACCACCGCGAATGGCAGCAGCACGATACCAACCACGCTGAGGATGAGGCCGACCACCAGCATGCCGAAAGTCGGGATCAGGAGCATCTGCCCGAGCAATCCGGTGGTGAACGCCCGGCCGAACGAATGGGAGACGGTGTCGGACACGACCTCGAGATTGGGCCGCCCGAACATCACCAGTCCAAAGCCGAGGGCGCCAAGGGTGAGAAATACGCCGAACACGCCGGCCAGGCGCCGGAACACCGTGGCCAGCGCACCGGGCGGCTCGACCGCCGGCACCAGCGGTGCCCCGAGTACGGCGGCCGAGCGGAAGCTGCGGACCTCGCCTCCGATCTCGCCGCCCTGGTCCCTCACCTCACCACCCAGGGTCAGGACGTCGCCGGCGATGACGGCGCCGGGATGGAGCACCACGTCGCCGTCCACCGTCACCAGGTTGCCCAGCAGCTTGCCGTACACGTCGGCCGTGCCCTGGACGACCAGGAGGTGGCCCGACACGCTCTCAGTCGAGCCGATGCTGTAGTCGCCCAGCCGCGCGATCCCGTCGCGGATGGTGACCCGCACGGCGCCGTCCCGCCGGCGGAGTGCCTCCCGGAGCGAGGCCTCGACGGCCGTAGGCTGGCTCAGGTCGTCGAGCCGGACCGGAGGCTGACCGGCAGGAGCGGGGGGAATGACCTGCGGGGCGGGCTGGGTCGTCTGGCTCCCCTGTCCGGCGACGTCGGACACCAGCGACCAGAACCCGTGGACCATCTGCACGGTGTGGCTGCCGGTGGGATCCAGCGGGACGGCGGCCACCGCCCGGGGGGCCCCCAGGGCCAGCGCCAGGCCCGCGATGACCAGCCCGCTAGACGCTCGCATGCGCCACCTGCTGCGTCGGCAGGGCCAGCAGGCGGCGAAGCGCCATCACGCCGGCCAGATAGACCGCCAGCGCGAGGACGGAGGCAAGGCCGAGCCGCCCGGGACTGGCGGCCAGCGATCGAAGCCCGGCGAACCAGGGTTGGGCGATGAAATTTGAAGCGACGGCGCGAACGCCGGCCCAGCCCAGCTGGCCGGCCTCGGCACTGAGCCAGCTCCCGAACGCGGCCAGCTGGGCCTGGTGCCCCAGCGTCCAGACCACGCTGCCGGCCATCGACCCCAGCAGCGCGACCAGCAGGCCGGCCGCGACGGCGGTGGAGCGGCGGGTGGCGAAGGCGCGCTGGCGGATGAGCTGCAGCGTGCTCACCATTTCGACCCGGGGAACCTTCACCCGCGCCATCACCGCGTTGGCGAATCCCGGGCTCGGGCTCAGCAGCGGCAGCCCGTCGAGCAGGGCGACGATCTCCCGTTCGGTGTCCGCCCGCTCCTGGCAGGTCGGACAGCCGGCCAGATGCGCTTCGGCCTCGGGCGCGAGCGTGCCCGCCAGCCAGGCATCGAAGTCGTCGGGGGTGAGGTGGGCGCCGGGGACCGGGGTCATAAGTGGACCCTCCTACGGGATGAGTACGGGCAGGGTTTCATGCGTCGCGCAAGTGGGCCAGGGTCTGGCGCAGCTCGTTCCGGGCCCGGTGGATGTAGGTCTTCACGGTGCCCAGGGGAAGATCGAGCATCTCGGCGATCTCCTCGTAGGCCCGGCCTTCGACGTGGCGCAGCAGGATGCACGACCGGTACTCCGGCCGCAGCCGGCCGATGGCCGCCTCGATGGCGCCGCCCAGCTCCTTGGCCTCGACCGCGTCGAGCGGGGATTCCTGGCGGGCCCCGATCTGGAGCGCGGTGGCCTGCATCGCCTCGGGCGTCTCGGCGTGGGGCGAGCCGTCGAGCGAAAGGGTGTCGAGCTCGCGCCGCCGCAGGTGATCGATCGCCGCGTTGTTCGCGATCTTGAAGATCCAGGAGGAGAACTTGAACTCGGGCCGGTACGACTCGATGGCGTTGAGCGCCTTAATGAAGGTTTCTTGCGCCAGGTCCTCGGCCAGCTCGCGGTCGCGCACCATCCGGAACAGGAGCGCGAAGATCGGGCGCTCGTATCGGCGGATCAGCTCGCGGTAGGCCGGTTCCCGGCCCGCCCGGGCCTGGAGCACCACCTCCTGGTCGGAGAGCCGGACCCAGTCGCGGCTGTCAGCCACCGGCGGTCCGCCTTGCCAACGGTCTTGCCGCCGGACTACATTGAGCGCCTATGTTAGCCTCGGATCGTGAGTTACCCGTCTCGGGCGGGCCTGAGAAACGGGCCTACGTCCGGGACGTCTTCACCGCTATCGCGCCCACCTACGACCGGCTCAACCGCATCATCAGCCTCCGCTTCGATCAGCGCTGGCGGCGGGTGGCGGTCGGACGGTTGGGCTGGGAGCGCCAGCCCGGCGGAATGTATCTCGACCTCTGTGCCGGCACGCTCGATTTCGGCGCCACCCTGGCGGCAGCCCCGGGGTTCCGGGGACGGGTCGTCGGAGCCGATTTCGTTGCCGCCATGCTTCGGCTCGGCCGGGGCAAGACCGCCCGGCTGATGCCGGTTACCGCCGACGCGCTCGATCTGCCGTTCCCGGACGCCTCGTTCGACGGTGCGATGGTCGGGTGGGGGGTGCGAAACCTGGTGGATCTCGAGGCCGGACTGACGGAGGCGGCCAGAGTGCTGAAGCCCGGCGCCCGGCTGGTGATTCTGGAGATGGCGCTGCCGCCCCAGCCGCTGCTGCGCCGGCTGTACATCGTGTACTTCCGCCGGGTGCTGCCGTGGATCGGGCGTCGGATCTCGAAACATACGAGCGCCTATACCTGGTTACCAGAGTCCACCATGGCCTTCCCGGCTCCGCCGGAGCTGGCGCGCCGGATGGCCGCGCGGGGTTTCAGCGGGGTGTCCTACCGGCTGTTCATGGGCGGGGTCTGCGCCCTGCACGTGGGGACGCGTGAGCCCGAAGGAGAAGGACGGTGAGCCCGTGGCCGCCGCCTGCGCCGACCCGATGAGTCCGAACCCTCCGCTCGACCTCCCGCACCCAGAGCTCGCCGCCCATGGCCCTCGATAATCTCCGTCAGTTCCTCAAGGACATCGACCGCGTCGGCGAGCTGGTGCGGATCGCCCAGCCCGTGCGGGCCCGGCTCGAGGTGGCGGAGATCGCCGATCGCTGCATGAAGAGCCCCGGTGGCGGCCCCGCGCTGCTGTTCGAGCACGTGCTGCTCGACGACGGCCGCCGGAGTGTCCACCCGGTGGCCATCAACCTGTTCGGCTCCATGCGCCGGATGTGCCTCGCCCTCGGCGTGGACCGGCTCGACGCCATCGGGGGCCGGATCGCCGAGCTGCTCAATCTCAAGGTCCCCGAGGGCCTGTTCGGCAAGCTAGCGATGCTGCCCAAGCTGGCCGAGATCGGCAAGTTCCCGCCCCGGGTGCGGAGCGGTCGGGCGCCCTGCCAGGAAGTCATCCTCCGGGGCGACGCGGTCAACCTGGACGACATCCCGTTCCTCACCACCTGGCCGGGCGACGGCGGGCGCTACATCACCCTGCCGATGGTCATCACCACCGACCCGGCCCGCGGCATCCGCAACGTCGGCATGTACCGGGTCCAGGTGCTGGGCCGGAATACGCTCGCGATGCACTGGCAGCGGCACAAGGTCGGGGCCGCCCACTGGCGCGAGATGGCCGAGCGGGAGGAGCGGATGCCGGTGGCGATCGCCCTTGGCGGCGACCCCGCCAGCATCTACGCGGGGTCCGCTCCGCTGCCGCCGACGATCGACGAGTTCATCTTCGCCGGCTTTCTCCGCCGCGAGCCGGTCGAGCTGGTCCGGGCGGTCACCTGCGATCTCGAGGTCCCCGCCGAGGCCGAGTTCGTGCTCGAGGGCTACATCGACCCGGCCGAGCCGCTGGTGCTGGAGGGGCCGTTCGGCGACCACACCGGGTTCTACTCGCTGGCCGACTACTATCCCCGGGTCCACCTCACCGCGCTGACCGCCCGGCGCGACCCGCTCTATCCCGCGACCCTGGTGGGCCGGCCCCCGATGGAGGATTACTACCTCGGCCATGCCACCGAGCGGATCTTTCTGCCGCTGCTCAAGCTCACGGTGCCGGAGATCGTGGATTACCACATGCCGGCCGCCGGGATCTTCCATAACCTGGTCTTCGTCTCAATCGACAAGCAGTATCCCGGGCAGGCCTACAAGGTGATGAACGCGCTTTGGGGCCAGGGGCTGATGTCGCTGGCCAAGGTCCTGGTGATCGTGGACAAGCACGTCGACGTCCGGAATCCGGACGAGGCCTGGTGGATCGCGCTCAACAACATCGATCCGGAGCGTGACGTCCGGTTCACCATGGGCCCGGTCGACGTGCTCGACCACGCCAGCCGCGCCTTCACCTACGGAAGCAAGATGGGGATCGACGCGACCAGGAAGTGGCGGGAGGAAGGCTTCACCCGCGAGTGGCCCGACCTGATCCGGATGGACGAGGCCACCCGCCGGCGGGTGGACGAGCTCTGGCCGCAGCTCGGCATCCGGCTGTGACCTCACCCGCGCGGGAAGGCCAGACCTTCGCCGGCCAGTCGCTGCTGGTCCGATACGTCAACTTCGTCAAGCTGCCGCACACGCTGTTCGCCCTGCCGTTCGCCCTGCTCGGCGTGCTGGCCGCCTCGCGGGTCGAGCGCGTGACGCTTCGGACGGTGGTGCTGGTGGTGGTGGCCTTCTCCGCCGCGCGCTGGGCCGCCATGGGCTTCAACCGGGTGGCGGACCGGCGATTCGATGCCGCCAACCCGCGGACCCGCAACCGGGAGCTGCCCCGCGGCGCCCTGACCCTGGGCCAGGCCTGGCTCTCGATCGTGGCCGCCGGCGCCCTGTTCGTGGCCGCCGCGGCGCTGCTCAATCCCATCTGCCTCCTGCTGAGCCCGTTGGCGCTCGGCTGGGTGCTGACCTACAGCCTCGCCAAGCGGTTCACCTGGTGGCCCCACCTGTGGCTGGGCCTGAGCCTGGCCATGGCGCCGGTCGGCGGGTATCTCGCCGTGACCGGTCGCTGGAGCCAGCCGGTCTGGCTGCTCCTGGCCGTGACGCTGGCGGTGGCGACCTGGGTGGCGGGCTTCGACATCTTCTACGCCCTGCCCGACGAGGGCTTCGACCGGACCCAGGGACTGCGGAGCGCCGTCGTCCGGCTGGGGGAGGCGAGGGCGATCCTGCTGGCCAAGCTGCTGCATGCGGTCACCATCCCGGCGCTGGCGCTGTTCGGCTGGGGCGCGGGGTTCGGGCCGTGGTACTATGCCGGCCTGGTCGCGGCCGCGGGAATCCTGGCCTATGAGCATCGGCTGGTCCGGCCCGGCGACCTCTCGCGGCTGGACGCTGCCTTTTTCACCATGAACGGCGTGATGTCCGTGACCGTGTTCGCCTTCGCGCTGGTGGACCGGCTGGCGGCGTGATCGACCACCCGGTCATCGTGGCGCTCACCGGCGCGTCGGGCGCGCCGTACGGCATCCGCCTGCTCGAGGTGCTGGCTCGCCACCGCGTGCCGGTCTGGCTGATCGTGTCGAGCCACGGCCTCCGGCTGCTCGAGGCCGAGGCGGGGATCACCTCGGTGGACGGCCTCCGCCAGGCCACCGGCGGCGACTGGACCTCAGTCACCCCATTCCCCGACGGCGATCGTGGCGCACCACCGGCTTCAGGCTCGCGCCGGAGCCACGGCATGGTGGTGTGCCCCTGCTCGATGGGCACGGTGGCCGCCATTGCCGCCGGCACCAGTCGCTCGCTGGTCGAGCGCGCGGCCGACGTTACCCTGAAGGAGCGTCGCCGGCTGGTGCTGGTGCCGCGCGAGACGCCGCTCTCGCTGGTCCACCTGCGCAATCTCACCGCCGTCACCGAAGCTGGCGCCGTCGTGCTGCCGGCCGCGCCGGGCTTCTATCACCGCCCCACCACCGTGGCCGAGCTGGTCGACTTCGTGGTCCAGCGGGTCCTCGACCAGCTGGCGATCGATATCGAGATCGCACGGCGGTGGATGGACAAGGATGCGACATGAACTCCTGGATCTCTCGACGCGTACTCGTCGCCCTGGCGATCGGCCTGGCCGCCTGCGGCGACGACGAGGCCGGTCCCGCTCAGCCGGATCAGGCCGAGCCGGCTACCGCCGGCTGCCACGACGGCCGGGCCAGCGACTCGCCCGCGCTGTACCAGGTCTGCTATCCCGCCTCCTGGAACGGCGACCTGGTGGTCTATGCCCACGGGTACATCCCGGGTGACCAGCCCCTGGCCGTGCCCGACGACGAAGTGGACGGCCAAAGCGTGGCCCAGATCGTCACCTCGACCGGCGCGGCTTACGCCGGCACCAGCTACCGGGCCAACGGGCTCGTCGCCGACCAGGCGGTCGGCGACGTGGCTCAGCTGGTGGCCGATGTCCGGCAGCGGTTCGAGCCCGATCCCGCTCGCGTCTTCGTGGTCGGGGTCTCCGAGGGCGGGCTGGTGGCCGCGCTGTCGGCCGAGCAGCATCCCGAGCTGTTCGCCGGCGCGCTGGCGGCCTGTGGGCCGGTGGGGGATTTCACGGCTCAGATCGACTACTTCGGCGACTTCCGGGTGCTGTTCGACTGGTACTTTCCCGACGTGATCCCCGGCGGCCCGGTGGACGTACCGGACTCCGTCCGTACCCAATGGAGCACGGTCTTCGTCCCGCGGATCATAGAGGCTTTGCAGAACGACCCGCTGGCCGCCCTGGAGCTGCTGGTCGTGGCCGGCGCGCCCCACGACCCACAGGACCTGCTCTCGGTCGGCACCACCGTGATCGGGGCCCTGTCGTACGATGTCTTCGCGCTGGTCGACGCGCGCGCCCGCCTCGGCGGCCAGCCGTACGACAACGTGGGGCGGCAATACCACGGGTCTCCGAACGACGCCGGCCTCAACGCGGGCGTGGCCCGGGTGACGGCCGATCCGGCCGCGCGGGCCGGCCTGGCCACGTTCGAGACCACGGGGGCGATCACGATTCCGGTCAGCCTGGTGCACACCACCGGTGATCCGATCGTGCCCTCGGCCCAATCGGAGCTGTACGCGGCCAAGGTCGCTGGGCAGGGCGCCGCCGGGCTGCTGGAGCTTACCACGGTGGACCGGTTCGGCCACTGCAGCTTCACCCAGAGCGAGCTGCTCGACGCATTCGCCGGCCTGCTTGGCCGGGCCAGCGCCGCCGCCCGGGTCGACTAGCATGGGGCGGAAATGCCGGGGTCCGGGGGCGACGTGCGGGTCGGCGTGATCTCGGATACGCACGGACTGCTTCGGCCCGAGGTGTTCGACCTCTTCAGCGGAGTGGACCACATCCTTCACGGTGGTGACGTGGGGCCGGCATCGTTGCTCGACGAGCTGGCCGCACTGGCCCCCGTGACCGCCGTCTACGGCAACACCGACGGGTGGGACCTGCGCCGGCGGCTGCCGCAGGTCGCCCGGCTCGAGCTCGAGGGCTGCGCCGTGGTGGTCACCCATGGCGACCAACTCGGTATCCCCACGCCCGAGAAGCTCCAGGCCGCCTTTCCGGACGCCGAGATCATCGTCTACGGACATACCCACCGACCGGTCCTCACGCTGGTCGATACCGTCGTCACCGTCATGAACCCGGGCGGCGCGGGCGCCCGTCGGTTCAACCTGCCGCCGTCGGTCGGCATCCTGGAGCTCGAGCCAGGCATCCCCCCACGCGGCCGGCTGGTTCCGCTCACCCCGGCCGACGCGGACTAGGCTACGCTGTTCGCCCTGGCCACCCTGGCGATGGCGGCGATCCCGACGGCCGGGGACACCCTCCGGCTGCGGGATGTGGCTCAGGTGCCGAGGGCTGAACGGCTGGATAGCGTGAGCTGGGGGCCGCCGTCCCTCCGCGTCGCCACCAGTCAGGGATTGGCTTCGGTGTGGCTGCTGCGCGCGGCGGACACGGTGTTCATCGTGGCCCGGGTAGCGGACCGAACGCCTTCCTTCGCCGACTTCGTCGCCGTCTGCCTGGACGTGGGGGGCGACCGATCCGAGGCGCCCGGGCACGATGACTTCCAGCTGGCGCTGCATCGGACGCTGGACAGCAGTGTGGTGTATCGCGGGCGCGCCGGCCGCTGGGAGGCCCCGCTGGATGATCCCGACTGGCGGGTGGGTCCGGTCCACCAAGGTGGCGGCTGGTCGGCGACCGTGGCTGATGACGGCACGGCCTGGACCCTGGTGCTGAAGCTCGATCCCGCCTGGCTGGCCGGGCAGGACGGTCGGCCGGCGGCGATCGCCTTCCAGCTGCACGATGACGACCCCAACCGGTGGTACGGCTGGCCCGATACCGGCGATGCGGCCACGCTCGACCGCGCGCCAAGCCGGTGGGCGGTGACGCTCGCCTCGCCGCCGTGAGTTCCGAGGCGAGTCGCGGGACCGAGACGCTCGATCCCCGACGTCAAGCGGGGAGCCCCGTTCGTCGCAGGCTCCCCGCTTGGCGTGTGCCGTCCGGTTCATTACCGGTTGTCGCTACAGGCCCAGTCGCAGGCCCGCGCTCACCGCCCAGTTGTGCGACGTCCTGGTGTCGACGTTGATCGCAGTCGCTTCCCGGGCGTCGAACTTTCCGATGTAATCCTTCACCATCAGTTGCAGGCCCAGTCGCGGGCCCAGCGCCACGTCCGCACCCCCGCCGACGTTGTAGGCGAAGTTGGTGGCATGGGTCGAGGCGGGCCCGACGTCGAACGACTGGCGGATGGCCCCCGCGCCGCCCTGCACGAACGGCGAGACCGGCAGGCCCGCCGTCACCGGCAGCCTGAGCCGCAGCGCGGCATCGTACAGCAGGACTGAGCCGCGGCCTACCGACAGCCCGCCCAGAATCGGGGCGCCGATCTCCAGATCGGGCTGGGAATACGCCACGTTGCCGATCAGCGAGATGGCGCGGTTGAAGCCCAGCTGCAGCTCGGCGCCGAACACGCCGGCGCCCGCGTTACGCAGGCTGGTGCCGAGCGGACCGGAGACGAGATTGCCGAACTTGATGTAGCCGGCATACGGGGTGATGCCGAAGGCGGGACCGGCGGCGCGCTGGGCGGCCAGCGGCGACGTCAGGACGAGGCCGGCGACGGCGCCGGCACCCAGCAGCTTGCGAAGCATGAGACCTCCCTGGTGTAGGCTGCGCGAACAGGCAACGCGGGAGGGCAGAGCAGGATAGGTGCCACAAAGTGCACGGGGCTAAGTCCCATACCACCGGGGACTTGGAAATGGCGGTTCCGGCCATCGTCACCTGGAGAGGACATTCTCCCCGGGGGCGGGACACTCCCCGGCAGGGTCAGGCGGCCAGCCAGTCGGCGTACGGCGTGGTCCGCCGGAGGGCCTCGGGATGGGCCCGGAACCAGGACATCAGCAGCAGAATCTCGTCCAGCGACTCGAGCGGCAGCGGCCCGGACGACTCCACCGGCCGGGCGGTCTCCTCCGCCACCACGGCCCGGAATGCCTCGCGCTCGATCGGGGTGGCGGGGAAGGGGAAGCCGGCCCGCACGACGCCCTGGCGAACCAGATACACCCGGTCGTCGCCGAACTCGCCCGGGTCCCGGTACACGAACGACAACAGGTCGCGGGCGGAGCGGGCCCGGCTGGTCGCGGCCAGCAGCCATTCCAGCTGCTCGAATTTCTCCCGCCACCGGGCCGCCAGCTCGAAGCGCGCGGCCGCCGCGGCCTCCTGCATCTCGGTCACCACCCGGTCGATCGGCTGGATGGTCCGGCCCTCGAGAAAGGCCATCGCGGTCTCGATTCGGCGGGAGTAGTCCGCCCGGCTGACGAAGCCGGCGCATGGCCCGGTACAGAAGCCGAACTCATGCCGCATGCACCTGGCCTGTCGAGGCTCGTCGAACAGGTCGGACTGGCCGGAGAACACCGGCGGCATCTCGAGGGTACAATCGCGAAGTCCCAGCAGGTCGTTCAACGTCCGGACCGCTTCCACCGTCCGGCCGAGAGAATGAAATGGCCCGTAGCAGCAGGCGTCGCCCTGGGCCACGGTCGCGCCGGCATACACCCGGGGCGCCGGCTCCGCCGAGATCTTGATCAGGACCGAGCGGCGGGTCACGTTGCCGCGATGGTTGAAGTGGGGCCGTAGCTTCTTGATCTGCCTGAGCTCGCCGAGATAGGCGGCGAACTCGCTGGGCACGTAGTCCCAGGCGATGTCGGACGCGGCGTAGAGAATCCGGGCGGCCTTGTCGTCGGGATACTCCGCCCGGAAGTAGGTCAGCAGACGGGTGCGGAGCCGCTTGGCCTTGCCGACGTAGATCACCCGCCCCAGCGCGTCGGTCATCCGGTAGATCGCCGGCCGGTTCTCGGCCAGCGCGCGCACCCGTTCACGCAGCTGGCCGAGATCGGTGGCGGGCAGAGGGGCGGCGCGCTGCGCCCGGCGGGCCCGGCTCACGACTGGCAGCGGTGACAGAAGACGGTGATGCGGGCGTCGATCTCGTGGGTGCCCGTCAGCCGGGTGGCACACCGGCGGCAGGGCTCTCCCTCGCGCCCGTAGACCAGCAGCTCGAGCTGGAAGTTGCCGGGCTCGCCGGTGCCGGTGCGGTAATCGCGGACCGTGGTTCCGCTCGAGTCGATCGCGGCCTGGAGAATCCGCCGGAGGGCCGCATGGAGGCGCCGGTGGTCATCCGGGCCGAGCTTCCGGGCCGGCTTGGAAGGATCGATCCCGGCGGCGAACAGCGCCTCGTTGGCGTAGATGTTCCCCACTCCGGCAAGGTGCCGCTGGTCCATCAGCACCTTCTTGACTGCCTGCCGGGACGACCGGAGCACGTCGCCGAGTCGCTCGGGGGTGAAATCGTCGGCCAGCGGTTCCGGACCGATGGTCTCCGAGAACCGCCGCCAGCCACGGTCGTCCAGCAGCCGCAGCCTGCCGATGCGGCGAACGTCGCGGTAGACCAGCTCGCGACCGTCGTCGAGGCGCGCCCGGAGCACGGCGTAGCGGCGCTCTTCGGGGGAGAGCGCCCGGTCGTACACGATGAGCGAGCCAGTCATCCCCGGCTGCACCACCAGCCGTTCGTCGCCCAGGTCGAGCACGGCATGCTTCGCCCGGCGGGTGACGTCGCGGACGGTGGCGCCGCGCAGGTCCCGCAGCAGGCGGCGGCGGCTCACTCCGGTGAGGATGTCGTCGTGGCTCAAGGAGACTCGGCCGAGCTGGCGGCCGATCAGGACGGGACGGATGTCGCGGACCATGGTTTCGACTTCGGGCAGCTCAGGCATCGGAGCTCGAAATCTAACGGGACCCCGGAGCGGCCCGGGCGGTCCGGGCCTCGGCGCGGGCCGCCTCGCGCCAGCCGATGTCCCGTCGAAAGACCTTGCCCTCGAACTCGATCGCCTCGGCGGTCTCCCGGCTGAGCCGCTGGGCCTCGGCGAAGCCGCTGGCCACCGCAGTGACGTTGAGGACCCGGCCACCGGCAACCCGGAGCACGCCGTCGGAGCCGCGAACAGTGCCGGCGTGGAACACCGTGACGCCCGGCGGCAGCCCGGCCGGGATTCGAATCGCGGCGCCCTTCTCCGGGGCGTCGGGATAGCCGCGGGCGGCCAGCACGGTGGTGACCGACGCCCGATCGGTTGGCCGCGGCAGCGCCACCACGCCGAGCCCGCGGGCCACCGACCACAGCGTCTCCGTGAATCCGCCGTCCAACAGCGGCAGCACCACCTGGGTCTCGGGGTCGCCCAGACGGCAGTTGAATTCGACTACCCAGGGCGTGTCGTCGCGGTCCACCATCAGCCCGGCGTAGAGCACCCCGCTGAACGGACTGGCGCGGCGCTGCATCTCTGCCAGCGCCGGCATGATGACTTCCCGCCGGGCCCGCTCGAGCACGGCGGGCGTGGCCACGGCCACCGGGCTGTAGGCGCCCATCCCGCCGGTGTTGGGACCCCGGTCGCCCTCGAGCAGGCGCTTGTGGTCCTGGCTCACCGGCAGGAGCTCGGCGTCCCGCCCATCGGTCACGGCCAGGACGGAGATCTCCTCGCCGACCAGATAGCTCTCGACCACGACCGTGGTCCCCGCGTCGCCGAAGGCGCGCTCGCCCAGCATGGCCCGGACGGCCGTCGCCGCTTCCGCCCGGGTGGCGCACACGATGGCGCCCTTGCCGGCGGCCAGCCCCGAGGCCTTGACCACCAGCGGCTCGGCGTGGCGGTCGACGTAGGCAAGCGCCGGCGCCAGCTCCTGGAACGTCCGGCTGGCGGCGGTCGGGATGCCCGCCGCCGCCATCACCTCCTTGGCGAACGCCTTGGAGGCCTCGAGCTGGGCTGCCGCCGCGCTCGGCCCGAACACCGCCCGGCCCTCGGCCCGAAGCCGGTCGGCCAGGCCGCGGGCCAGCGGCACTTCGGGCCCGACGATGGTGAGGTCGATGCCCTGCATGTCCGCCGCGTCGGCCAGGCGATCGAGGTCGTCCGCGGCGATGGAGAGATTGGTCGCCAGCTCGGCCGTGCCCGGGTTGCCGGGCGCGCAGAACAGATCGGCGTCGGGATGCTCGCGGCGGACCGTCCAGCAGAGGGCATGCTCGCGCCCGCCCCCGCCGACGACCAGAACTCTCACGACTGCTGGGCGCTCCGGAAGGCGTCCCTGGCCCGCTCGGCCGCGCGCTTGGCGGCCTCGGCCACCTGGCTGGCCAGCTCGCGGGCCTCGCCGGCGTAGTAGCTGCCCGCGGCGCTCAGGTCGTCGCCCAGCGGCCGGCCGGCGGTCTCGGGCCCCCGCCGCGGGTACTCCCCGCGGAGGATCCGGTCGTAGTCGCCACCGGCTACCCAGCGCTGGAGCTCGGCCGCCCGGACCGTGTGCATCGGGTGAGTCAGGGCGAGCGTGCTGAGCACCTTGTAGACCACGTCGAGGCCCTCGCCGCTGGCAGCATACTCGTGAGCCTGCTGCATGAACGCGTCCACGTTGAGCTGGCCCGCGAAGCCGGCCCCCCGCCCGCCGCCGGCCATCTTCATGTCGAGCCGCTGGGCGGCCACAATGTCCTGCGCGCCGAGCAGGCCCGCCCGGTCGGCCGACAGCTCCGATTTCCGGGACCACTCGAGAAAGGCCAGCCGGATCGGGAGCACCGCCAGGCCGGCCAGCGTGGGCAGGGCGCCGAGGCTGATCAAGGCCAGGATCGCGGCGATGGTGCGGTAGAGGGCATGGCCGCTCATCACGTGTCCCAGCTCGTGCGACAGCAGCACCCGGAGCTCATCGTCGTCGAGCAGCTCGATCGCCGCCGAGTGGATCACGATGAACGGCGCGTCGATGCCGTAGGCCCCGGCGTTGAAGAACGGAGTCTGGGAGACGTACAGCTCGGGGACGCCGGGCCAATCGAAGGTGGTGACCACTTCGTTGTGGAGGTGCCACAGCTTGGGGAACTGGGCCGGCCCGATCCGGACGGCGTTGCCCTGGAAGAGCAGCCGGACGCCCCGCTCGCCGCCGAGCAGGGCCAGCGTCTTCCGGATCACCTCGTCCACCCCGGGAATGGTCCGGAGTGCCTGCAGCGCGGCCCGGTCGGCCGGGTGCTCCCAGGCTACGGCCGAGATCTGGGGCAGGGTCTGACGCGGGCGGGGGGCGGGGAGGCTGGTCATCGCGCGCTCGGGTTGAGGTTGGCTGCCCTACGTCCCACGGCCAGCGAGGTTTCAGATTGGGACGCAGCTACCGCCGGCTCTCCGCAAAGGCCCGGTCGAGGTCCTCGAGCAGGTCGTCCGTCTCCTCGATCCCGCAGCTCAGCCGGACCAGGCTGTCGGTCAGCCCCATGGCCGCGCGCATGGCGGGCGGCACCGAGGCGTGGGTCATGCTCGCCGGGTGGCCGATCAGGCTTTCCACCCCGCCGAGCGACTCAGCCAGGGCGAAGATCCGGGTCGCCTCGACGAATCGGTGGGCGCGCGCGGGGTCGCCCAGGTCGAGCGAGATCATGCCCCCGAAGCCCGACATCTGGCGGCAGGCCAGCTCGTGCTGGGGATGGGACGGCAGGCCGGGGTAATACAGCCGGGGGACATCGGAGCGCCGGGACAGCCATTCGGCCACCCGCCGGCCGTTGCTGTCGTGCTGGCGCATCCGGAGCGGCAGGGTCTTGATCCCGCGAAGCGCCAGCCAGCAGTCCATCGGCCCGGGCACGCCGCCGGCGGCGTTCTGGATGAAGCCGACCCGCTCGGCCAGGTCGTCCCGCGAGGTTACCAGGACCCCGCCGACCATGTCGCTGTGGCCGTTGAGATACTTGGTGGTGGAGTGAAGCACGAGATCGGCGCCGAACTCGAGCGGTCGCTGGAAGAACGGGGTCGCGAAGGTGTTGTCGACCACCAGCAGGAGCCCCAGGGCCTGGGTGAGGTCGCCCGCCGCCGCGAGGTCCACCAAGTTCATCATCGGGTTGGTGGGCGTCTCGCAGTAGACCACCCGGGTGGCCGGCCCGATCGCCCGCTCGACGTTGCCGACGTCCCGCATGTCCACGAAGGTGAAGCTCAAGCCGAGCGGGGCGTACACGCGCTCCATCAGCCGGTGACTGCCGCCGTAGACGTTCTCGCCGCAGACGACGTGATCGCCCTGCTTGAGCAGCTTGAGCACGGCGTCGAGCGCGGCCAGCCCGGAGCCGAAGGCAAACCCGGCCGTGGCCCCCTCCAGCGCCGCCACGTTGCGCTCGAGCGCCTCCCGGGTGGGGTTCTGGGTCCGGCCGTACTCGTAGCCCTTGTGACGGCCGAGCCCCTCCTGGACGTAGGTCGAGGTCTGGTAGATCGGCGTCATCACCGCGCCGGCCAGCGGCTCGGGCTCCTGGCCGGCGTGGACGGCCCTGGTGCCGAAGCGATAGTCGTGATCGTGGGAGCGGATACGGGTCATTGCGGCCGGCGCGGGTGAGGGTGGGAAGAAGCGTAATGACGCTGCGGGCATGGTTGTAGAGGGGGGGCGCCCGCGGTTACCTTCGGGTCGTGCCCACCCTGTCTTCCGGCGCGCCCGCCGTGCACTGTCTGGTCGTGGACGACGACGCCAAGGTGCGGCACTCGCTCGCCCGCGTCATCGAAGCCCACGGGCTGGCCACCATGGAAGCCGGGTCCGGCACCGAGGCGCTGGGCCTGCTCGAGCAGAACGGCGAGGTACCGTTGGTCATCTCGGACATCCACATGCCCGAGATGGACGGGGTCACCTTTCTGCGCGAAGCCCTGCAACGCTATCCCGACATCGCCTTCGTGATGCTGACGGGGGTGGCCGAGGTGGCCACCGCCGTGGAGTGCCTCAAGGCCGGCGCGCTCGACTACATCGCCAAGCCGGTCATGGGCGAAGAGGTTCGGGCCCGGGTGGACAAGGCCCTGGAGAAGCGCGACCTGGTGCTGCAGAACCGGTTCTACCAGCAGCACCTGGAGAGCCGGGTCAAGGAGCTCGACCGGCGCAACAAGCAGTCATTAATCAACGGGGTCCAGACCCTGGTCCACGCCCTCGAGGCCAAGGACGCCTACACCAGCGGCCACTCGGCCCGGGTGTCGCGCTACGCTGTGAAGACGGCCGTGCAGCTGGGGTACACCGGGGACCGGCTGGAGCAGATCCGCCTCGGCGGCGAGCTCCACGACATCGGCAAGATCGGCACCCGCGAGGACATCCTCAACAAACCCGGGCCGCTCAGCCTCGACGAGTTCCAGCACATCAAGGGACACGCGGCGCTGGGCGAGCGGATCCTGGCGCCGTTCATGGTGGAGTCGCCCAGCGTGCTCCGGATCGTGCGCTCGCACCACGAGCGGCTCGACGGCGGCGGGTTTCCCGACGGCCTGGCCGGCGACGCCATCGCGCACGAGGCCCGGATCGTCTCCGTGGTGGACGCATTCGACGCCATGACGACCAACCGGGCGTATCGCCCGCCGCGCACGCCCGCCGATGCCGTGGCCGAGCTGCAGCGCTGCGCCGGTACCCACTTCGACACCGAGGTGGTGGGGGCCTTCCTTCGGGCGTTTCCCGACCCGACCGTGCTTCTCATCTCCGCCTGACAACTTCCGGAACAGCCGATGTCCGATACGCTCATGATCAGCGTTTCCGGCATTCGTGGCCACGTGGGCACGGATCTCACGCCGGAGCTGGTAACCCGCTACGCGGCCGCGCTGGGGGCCTGGGTTCGGACCTCGGCGCTGCCCCAGACCGCGGTCCGGACCGACGGCCGGCCGGCCGTGGTGCTCGGACGGGATTCCCGGACCAGCGGCGCGATGTTCGCCCACGCCGCGGCAGCCGGGTTGATGTCGGTGGGGGTGGACGTGATCGACGCCGGGATGGTCCCCACCCCCACGGTCCAGCTGGCGGTCGAGCACCATCGCGCGGGCGCGGGCCTGATCCTCACGGCCAGCCACAACCCGATCGAGTGGAATGCGCTCAAGTTCGTCGGACCGGACGGGATCTTCCTGGACGCCGAGGCCGGCGCCCGGCTGCGCGATCTGGCCGAGGCCGGACCGCCGAGGCTGGGCTGGGAAGGTCTCGGCGAGCGGCGGGAGGACCGCGAGGCAGTCGGGCGACATCTGGACGCGGTGCTGGCGTTGCCCCTGCTCGATGTGCCGGCCATCCAGGCCCGCCGGTTCCGGGTCGCCCTCGACTGCGTCCGGGGCGCGGGGGTCACGGCCATCCCGCCACTGCTCGAGCGGCTGGGCTGCACCGTGAGCGCGATCAACCTGGAGCCGGACGGGCGGTTTCCCCGGGCACCGGAGCCGGTGCCGGAGAACCTCGGCGAGCTGGGCGAGCTGGTCCGGCGCGAAGGCGCCGACATCGGGGTGGCGGTGGATCCCGACGTCGACCGGCTGGCCCTGGTGGACGAGCGGGGCGAGCCGATCGGGGAGGACTACACCCTGGCCTTTGCCGTCCGCGCTGTGTTGGATCGACGCACCAGTGACGCACAAAGTGCGACGGTAGTCGTCAATCTGTCCACCAGCCTGGTGGTGGAGGACGCGGCCCGGCGGGCCGGTGCCCGATTCGTCCGGGCGCCGGTGGGCGAGGCCAACGTGGCGCGGGCCATACGGGATCTGGGCGCGGTCATCGGCGGCGAGGGCAACGGCGGCGTCATGCTGCCGGCGCTGCACATCGGGCGCGACGCGCCCCTGGGGCTGGCCTTGATCTTGCATCTGCTTGCGACGAATGGGGTAACGGTCTCGGAGCTGGTCGCGTCGTCACCCCGATACACCATCGTGAAGGCGAAGGGACCCCGCGGGCCCGAGCTGGCGCCGCTGTACCAGCGGCTCCGGAGCCGGTTCGCCGATGCGGCGGCCGACGACCGCGACGGTCTCCGGCTCGCCTGGCGGGACCGATGGGTCCACGTCCGCCCGTCGGGTACCGAGCCGATCGTCCGCCTCATCGCCGAAGCGCCCACGGCCGACGAGGCCGACGCGCTCATCACCGCGGCTCGCGAACTCTTGCACTGAGGTTCATGGCCTGATGTGTGGCATCGTGGGGTACATCGGACCGAGGCAGGCGGCCGGGCTCCTGCTCGAAGGGCTCCGCCGGCTGGAGTATCGGGGGTACGACTCGTCGGGCATCGCCGTGGTGAACGGCCACGGACTCCAGATCATGAAAGCGGCCGGCAAGCTGAGTGTGCTGGAGCAGCAGCTGGGCGAGGAGATGCCCACGGGCACCGTCGGCATCGGCCACACCCGGTGGGCCACCCACGGCGCGCCGACCACCCCGAACGCGCACCCGCATACCGACCAGGCCGGGCGGATCGCGGTCATCCACAACGGCATCATCGAGAACTCCAACGCCATCCGGAAGGCGCTCGAGGCCCGGGGCCACACCTTCAAGAGCGAGACCGACACCGAGGTGCTGGCGCACCTGGTGGGCGAGTTCTACCGGGGCAACCTCGAGGAGGCGGTGGCCGAGGCGCTGCGCGACGTGGACGGGGCCTACGGCCTGGCGTTCATCTCGGCCGACGAGCCGGGCGTGCTGGTGGCGGCGCGGAAGGGCTCCCCGCTGCTGGTGGGCGTGGGCGAGAACGAGTGGTTCGTGGCCTCCGACGCCTCACCCCTGCTGCAGTACACCCGCTCGGTGGTCTATCTCGACGACGGCGAGCTGGTGGTGCTCACCCGCGACGGCTATCGGGTCCGGAACCTCCAGACCACCCGGATCAGCAAGCCGGTCAACCAGATCGACTGGGACCTGGCGATGGTCGAGCGGAACGGGTACGCCCACTTCATGCTCAAGGAGATCTGCGAGCAGCCCGAGAGCCTGTGCAATACGCTCCGCGGCCACCTGCTGGACGACGAGGGCACCTCGCGGGTACACGGGCTCAACCTGAGCGACGAGGAGCTCAAGCAGGTCGAGCGGATCGTCATCACCGCCTGCGGCACCTCGTGGCACTCGGGGCTGATCGGCGAGTACCTGCTGGAGGAGATGGCCCGGATCCCGGTCGAAGTGGAGTACGCCTCCGAGTTCCGCTACCGCAACCCGGTGGTGGACAACCGGACGCTGGTCATCGGGATCTCGCAGAGCGGGGAGACGGCCGACACGCTGGCCGCGATCCGGGAGGCCAAGCGGCGCGGCGCCCGGACGGTCGGACTGGTCAACGTGGTGGGCTCGACCATCGCGCGGGAAGTGGACGGCGGCATCTACCTGCACGCCGGGCCCGAGGTGGGCGTGGCCAGCACCAAGGCCTTCACCAGCCAGGTCGCGGCGCTGGCCCTGGTGACGCTCCGCATCGCCCGGCTCCGGAACCTCAGCATCCTGCAGGGGCGGCAGTTCATCGAAGCCCTCCGCCGGCTGCCCGAGCAGATCGCCGACATCCTCCAGCGGAGCGCGGAGATCGAGGCGCTGGCCGATCGGTTCCTCAAGCACGCCACCAACGCCCTCTACCTTGGCCGCGGGGTCAATTTCCCGGTGGCCCTCGAAGGCGCGCTCAAGCTCAAGGAGATCTCCTACATCCACGCCGAGGGCTATCCCGCGGCGGAGATGAAGCACGGCCCGATCGCGCTGATCGACGAGAACATGCCGGTGGTGTTCATCGCCCCGCGCGACGCGGTCCACTCGAAGATCGTGTCCAACATCGAAGAGGTGAAGGCCCGCGGGGGCAAGGTCATCGCGCTGATCAACGCCGGGGACACCGAGATCGAGCGCCTGGCCGATGCGACCTTCGCCATCCCGGAGACGCTCGACACCCTGACCCCGATCCTCACCAGCATCCCGCTGCAGCTGCTGTCGTACTACGTGGCGGTGGCCCGGGGCTGCAACGTGGACCAGCCCAGAAACCTGGCCAAGTCGGTCACGGTCGAATAACGCCGGTCGCGGTCGCCGGACCGCCGGGCATCAGGCCAGCTGCCAGGCTAACCCCACTCGCCCCACCTGCGCTCCGTCGCAAGGTGGGGCGAGGTCTTTCAGCAGGAAGACGATCCGCTGCAGGTCTTCATCACCGCCAGGCGATCGGCCAGCTGGCGCCGGATCGCGGCGTAGGCCGGATCCGCATGGCGACTGGCCACCTCCGCCGAGTCCACCGCCAGATCGTAGAGCTCGCGGTCGCCATTGTCATACTCGGTGTAGACGTACTTCCCCTGCCGGATGGACCAGAACACCGTGGCGGCGCCGCCGAGGGGACTGTCCTCTATCATGATGTAGCGGCCGGTCGGCGTCCCCCACGACAGCTGACCCTGCAGCAGCGGCCAGAGACTGCGGCCGTCCATGGTGCGCCGGGCCGTGGCGCCCGCGGTCGCCACGATGGTCGGCGCCAAGTCGATATTGGCGACTGCGGCCGCGTTCTTGGTATTCGCGGGTATACCGGGGCCCCGGACCAGCAGCGGGACTATCACCGACGGTTCGTAAGGGTGGATCTTCCCGAACGCGATGCGATGCTCGCCCTGGAACCAGCCGTTGTCCGAGGTATAGATCACCAGCGTGTTCGGCAGGACGGTCGCCGCCTGCAGCGCGGCGATGATCTTCGCCACCCCTTCGTCGACGGCCTGCAGCGCCTGGAGCCGCTGACGGTGCGCGATCTGCAGATCGCTGATCTGCGAGGCCGTCATCAGCGGGCGGCGGCGCACGCTCAGGGGCTTGTCGCTTACATCAGCCTCGTTGAACGACGGGGTCTTCGGCAGCTGCGCGCCGGCGAACAGCCCCCGGTGCCGGGGGGCCGGGACCGGGGTCTGCAGCGAGACGGGGTCCCCCGGCTCCACCGGGCCGCCCCAGTGTGGCGCCAGGTAGGTGACGAACAGAAAGAAAGGCTTGCCGCCGCCGGCCGCCACCCGCCCGCGCCGGCGGATGAAGTCGACCGCCTTGGCGGTGTAGACGTCGGCCTGGTATTGATCCGGCGTGGTGCCGTGATGCACGACGGTGCCACGCTCGTTCACGTAGTAGTCGTAGTACTCGTACGCCGACAGTCCG
This sequence comes from Gemmatimonadales bacterium, assembly GCA_036265635.1. GTDB lineage: Bacteria > Gemmatimonadota > Gemmatimonadetes > Gemmatimonadales > GWC2-71-9 > CAVVWJ01. Next base: position 2,981 of record DATAOR010000212.1, on the reverse strand, counting down.
AGGGCGCCGTTCCACTCCGTGTATCCCGGGGGGATCTCCAGCGAATCCACCTCACCGTACCCGTTGAGATACTTGCCGATGTGACCGGTGACGTAGCCCGCAGCCTGGAGCCAGACCGGAAGCGTGTTGGAGGCATCGAGCCGCTTGTATCCCCCGTCGGCGGAGCTGTTTCCCCGAACGCCATGATTGTGGGGATACTGTCCGGTCAGGAAGGTGGCTCGAGAGGGGCAACAGACGGGGAGGGTCACCACGTTGTTGCGGAAGGTCATCCCGGCTCCGCCGATCAGGCTCCGGGTCTTGGGCATGGCGCTCATGTCGGCCATGGTCTGATCGTCGCTCATGATCACCACGACATTCGGCCTACCGGCCGCGATCGCTACGCCTTCCTCGGCGGTCGAAGGGACCGCCCCGGTGGTGGCGGGCTCGGTCGTGGTGGGATCGGCGGAGCAGGCCAGAACGAAGGCGACGCAAGCGGCGGACGCGCCCCACCACCTGGCGGAGCGTGCGTGCGTGAGCTGACCCATGGCCTACCTCACCGAGTCTGAGGAGCAACGGAATGATGGGTCACTACATTGACACCGACCGGCTGAATCTCCGGTGAATCGGGTATGAGCATGTCCACAGAGTCCCCATGCTCCCAAGGGCACGACCGGCCGGCATCGGAGTCTGGTCCAGCCTGTCCGCCTTCCCTGCGCCTCAGCCCTGGTCCTCCCGCCGGGCCCGCTCCAGCAATGCCGCCAGCTGCGCCAGCTCCCGCCGCGACATATGCGAGAGCTGGGTTCGGTGCATCCGGGCCACCGGCTCGTCCAGCTCGGCCAGGACTTCGAGGCCTCGCTGGGTGATCCGCGCGGCCACGACCCGCCGGTTCTCCGCCCGGCGGGCCCGGATCACCAGACCGTCCCGCTCCATCCGCATCAGCAGCCGGGTCACGTCCGGCTCGCGGCTCGCCACCATGCGGTCGCCCACGTCGCCGGTGGCCAATCCGGTGGGCCCGGCCCCGCGGAGGATGCGGAGCACGTTGTACTGTGGCTGGGTCAGGCCGTAGGGTCGGAGCAGCTCCACCAGGCCCTCGACCAGGGCGTGCCCGGTCCGAAGGACTTCGAGGAAGACCTCCTGCTCGAGGCTCTCGAACGGCTTCCGCTGCTGAATGGCCTGCCGGAGGTGGGGCATGGATCGGGTCCCGCGAGCATAGGGGGCGCACCAAGCGGCCTGGACCGAGTGTCCACAGACCGGCCGGGATGGACGTTCTCTTGACGAAGTCTGTGATAACAGATAAGGTGAGCAAGCCGGGCGGCCGGGGCAAGCTCCCGTCCGGCGACAACTTGGAGGTGGCATGCAGGATCGCTTCGCCGGCCGGCTGGCCGCCCTCGCGACCATCGGGCTCGCGGCTGTCATCGGCTGCTCGGACAGCTCAGGAACCGGCACGACCGGGCCGGAGCCGACGCCGGGTCCCGTCGGCTCGGTCAGGGTCGGCAATGATTTCTTCGAGAGCTCGCACAACAGCTCGCGCCCCGCCAACGATACGGTGGCGGTAGGACAGACGGTCACCTGGACCTGGACCAGCACGGGCTCGGTCTCGCACAGCGTCAGGTCCGAGGGAACACCCAGCTTCACCAGCAGCGACATCAAGGCAGGGAATGGCATGACCTACACCATGACCTTTACCGCGCCGGGTACCTACCACTACGACTGCGCGGTCCACGGTGCGGCGATGTCCGGTACTGTGGTGGTGCAGTAGGGCGATGCGGGGCGCGCCGGCCGGTCTGGCGACCTTCGCGGCGGTGGTGCTGGCCGGCTGCTTCAGCGACCGGCCCACCACCGGACCCGAGCCGCCGGCCGGCGGCAGTGCGGTTGAGATCCGGAATTTCGCCTATGTGCCCCCGAGCCTGACGGTCGCAAGCGGCGCCAGCGTGACCTGGACCAACCGGGACGACGTGGCCCACACGGTCTCGGCCGACGACGGCAGCGCCTTCGACGGCACCGTCAGCCCTGGAGCGAGGTTCACCTTCACCGCCGGCGCCCCGGGGACCTACACCTATTTCTGCCGGTTCCACCCCTTCATGAAGGCATCCGTGACGGTGACTGCGCCATGATTCGCCGGCCGGCGCTCGCCGCGGCGCTGTTGCTGGCGGTTGCTCCGCCGCTGCTGAGCCAGGCGGTGGTCAACCGCACGCCCAATCTCGACGACGGCTGGACCGTGCCGGTGGGCGTCATCCAGTTCAACTTCCTTCACCGGTTCGAGGTCAGCCCGCCCCCGGCCCGGAAGGTCACCAGCTTCCCCAATTTCCGGCTGGCCACGGGACTGCCGTACGGCTTCAATCTCGATCTCGACTACGCCACCAACTCGACCGTCTTCAGCGGCATCCCCAACGAGTACCAGCTGTCGCTCCGTCGGCCGCTGCTCCGGCAGTCCGCCCGGACGCCGCTCGATCTGACCGCCACCGCCGGCTATGCCTTCGCCCCCCAGAGCGTCGACGGCGAGCTGGAGCTGGCCCGGCGGATGGGCCCGGTCCGGTTGCTCGGCACGGTGCGGGGCATGTCGAACGGGTACGACGTGCAGCGCTCGCTCTGGGGGGTCGGCACCGGCGCGGTTGTCCGGCTCACCAGCTGGCTCAGCCTGGCGGGCGACGTGTTCGGCCTGGTCAACGCGCCCGACGGGGCCGGCCTGGGGACGGTGTGGGCGGGCGGGGCGCAGCTCAGGATTCCCTACAGTCCCCACACGTTCTCCATCCAGGTCACCAACACCCAGAGCGCCTCGATCGAGGGCTCGTCGCGCGGAGTTCGCGGGGCGCACATGGTCGGCTTCGAGTTCACCATCCCGTTCACGCTGTCGCGTTACCTCGGGCGCCGGGGTGGTGCGGCGCCGGGAGCCGCGCCGCCGGCCCCGGCCGCCGCCGCGCCATCGGGTCCGGCCGCCGAGGTCGTGCGAATCGCCAATCTCGCCTTCGCGGGCAAGGTGATCCGGATCAAGGCTGGTGCGC
>DATAOR010000211.1:0-6241 GCA_036265635.1 Gemmatimonadales bacterium | reverse complement strand
CAGGCCCTCCCTCGGACCGCGTCCGACCACGCGTCCGGGGACGGTCGTCGCGCCCATGGCCGACGACCCGCGGGTCAACTGGTGATGAGCGCCCAGCCGGAGCGCGATGGGGTGACGCGCCAGTTCGGCTTCGACACCCGGATGCTCCACGCCGGCCACGTCCCGGACGCGTTGACCGGGGCTCGCGCCGTCCCGATCTACCAGACGACATCCTACGTTTTCGACGACGCCGAGACGGCCGCCCAGCTGTTCGAGCTCAAGCAGTACGGCAACATCTACACCCGGATCGGCAATCCGACCACCGCGGTGCTCGAGGAGCGCCTCGCTTCCCTGGAGGGCGCCACCGGCGCGGTCGCGGTCGCCAGCGGGATGGCGGCCCAGTTCGTGGCCTTGATGACCTTGCTCGCGCCGGGCGACGAGATCGTGGCCTCCTCCCACCTCTACGGCGGCACCGTCACCCAGTTCACCCATACCTTCCGCAAGCTTTCCGTCCAGGTCCGATTCGTGGACCCGACCAGCCTGGAAGATTGGGAGCGCGCCATCGGCCCCCGCACCCGAGCGCTGTATGGGGAGACCGTGGGCAACCCCCGCGGCAGCATCCTCGACCTCGAGCCGCTGGGCCAGCTGGCTCAGGCGCACGGCATCCCGCTGATCGTGGACAACACCTTCGCCACGCCCTACCTCTGCCGACCGATCGAATGGGGCGCGACCATCGTGCTCCATTCCGCCACCAAGTTCATCGGCGGCCACGGCACCAGCATCGGCGGCGCCATCCTCGACTCGGGCCGGTTCGACTACAGCGGCACTCCCACCATCGCCGACCCGTCGCCATCGTACCACGGGCTCCGCTTCTTCGACACCTTCGGGCACTACGGCTATCTGATGAAGGTCCGGGCCGAGACCCTCCGCGACACCGGAGCCTGCCTCTCGCCCAGCAACGCGTTCCTCCTGCTGCAGGGCCTGGAGACGCTGTCGCTCCGGATGGAGCGCCACGCCGCCAATGCGCTGGCGGTCGCCGCCTTCCTCCGCGACCACCCCCGGGTCGCCTGGGTGGCCTACGCCGGGCTGCCGGACCATCCCCAGCACGAGCTGGCCCGGAAGTATCTCGCCGGGCGGCCCGGCGCGGTGTTCTCGTTCGGGATCCGGGCGGGGGCGGACGGCGGCCGCGAGGCGGGCCGCCGCTTCATCGAAGCGCTGCAGCTGTTCTCCCATCTGGCCAACGTGGGCGATGCCCGCAGCCTGGTCATCCACCCGGCGTCGACCACCCACCAGCAGCTGAGCGAGGACGAGCTCCGCCGCGGCGGCGTGGCCCCCGAGATGGTGCGGCTGTCGGTCGGTCTCGAGACCCTGGAGGATCTCCTGTGGGACCTGGATCAGGCCCTGCATGCGACTTCCGGCTGAACACCAGCCTCAGCGACGAGGAGCGGCGGCGGTACCAGGACCCGGTCGTGATCCGCCGGCTGCTGGCCACCGCCCGCACGGTGGCCATCGTCGGCATGTCGGCCGACCCGCAGCGGGCCAGCGCCTTCGTGGCCGGCTATCTCCAGCACGAGGGGTATCGGATCATCCCGGTCAATCCGCGGGGCGGGCGGGTGCTGGGCGAGACCATCTACCCGACGCTGGCCAGCATACCCGAGCGGGTGGACATTGTGGATGTCTTTCGGCCGTCAGCCGAGGCGGCCGAGTTTGCCCGGCAGGCGGTGGCGATCGGGGCGCGGGCGCTCTGGCTCCAGCTCCGGATCGTCAGCCTCGAGGCGGCCGGCATCGCCACCGGGGGTGGCTTGGACGTCGTGATGGACCGCTGTCTGAAGATGGAGCACGGCCGGTTCGCCGGCACGCTGCACTGGGGCGGGATGAACACCGAGATCATCAGCGCACGGAAGGCCGGGCTGCCTCGCCGACGCTGACGCGCGGACGCTGACGCGCGGACGCTGACGCGCGGACGCTGAATCTCCGACCGGCCAGTGCCCGAGGCGAGAGTCGAACTCGCACGGGGTTGCCCCCGGTGGATTTTGAGTCCACTGCGTCTGCCATTCCGCCACTCGGGCCTGCGGTATCTTCGCGTGGCCGGCCCCGGATCGCAAGCGCGGCGTGCCGCGCCTATATTGTCGCCGAATGCGCGGCGCCGCCCAGTCGCCCGCGCCACGCTCCCGCCTCGCCGAGGTCACCGTCGCCGTGCACGTCCCGCCGCGCAGCTTCCATCCCTGGCACGATATTCCCACCGGGCCGACCCCGCCGGAGGAGGTCACCGCGGTGATCGAGATCCCCACCAACGAGCGCAACAAGTACGAGCTCGACAAGGAGCTGGGCGTCTTTCGCCTGGACCGGGTCCTCTACAGCGCCGTGCACTATCCCGGCGACTACGGCTTCCTCCCGCGAACCCTGGGCGACGACGGCGATCCGCTCGACGTGCTGGTCCTGATGACCATCCCGGTCTTCACCGGCTGCCTGGTCAACGCGCGGCCGATCGGCCTGTTCCACCTGGTGGACCGGGGGGCGGCGGACGAGAAGGTGCTGGCGGTGCCGGTCGGGGACCCTTACTCCGACGGGCTCAACGACCTGGCCGACATTCCGCCCCATTATCTCAAGGAGATCGAGCATTTCTTCCAGGTGTACAAGGACCTGGAGGGCACCCGCACGGAAACGCGTGGCTTCGAGGGAGCGGCCGAGGCGCGGGCCGCGATCGAGCAGGCGATGCAGATGTATCGGGACAAGTTCGGCACGCAGTAGCGCGAGAGATCCGGGCGCGACCGCCGGCGCCTGAACCGGCGGCGATGGTCGTGTCGCGGCGGGATGGTGTCAGGGGCCGGGGTCGTCCCGCAGTGAAACCGGGGGGCCGAGGATCTCGCGCCAGACGATCGCCTGCCGCAGCCGATCTATGGCGGGATCCCTCGGTCGCACCGCCGTGTGATCGGACGGCTCCTGCCGGATACGCTGGTCGAACCGCTGGTGATCGGCCTCCCCCAGGGGGCCACCGCGCGCGGCCACCTGGTCCAGCCGCTGCTGCACGACCCGCTCCGCCTCATCGTCCTGATCCACTTCGACTCGCTCGCCGCGAGTCGGGGCGTCCCGGCTCCCCGCCGCCGTCCTTGTGCTCTCGGCGCGGGAGGCCCTGACCTTGTCGCGCGTGGGCTTACTCCGAGCGGGCGGCTCCGGACTGGCCGGCGCCTTGGCTGGCGCGTCCATCCTTCCCTTTGGCTCGCCCGTGGTCCGCGCCTCCTCCAGCGTCCGCCCAAGGTCCTGAAGCAGACGCTCCAGAGCGCTCCCTTCCCGCTGGGTCGCGTCCGGCCGGCCGGGCATCGGCGGAAGGGGACCGGTGGACGGACGGGCCTCCCCGGTGCCCGGGCGGGTGGTGGACGTCGGGCCCGACGGCCCGCCCGGGCGCGGCGGAGGCTTGGCCCCGCCCTTCCGGATGGCGTTGGCCACCAGCCAGAGCAGGCCCAGACCGAGCAGCGGACCCAGATCCACGATCAGCTCGCGGCCGGGCTGGTGCCGCTGTCGCCCCCCGCGATCGCGGTCCGCATGGTGGTGTCGGCCTGCACGTTCCGATACCGCTGGTAGTCCATCACCCCGAGGTTGCCGCTCCGGAACGCCTCAGCGATGGCGAGCGGGATCTCGGCCTCGGCCGCGATCACCTTCGCTCGCTGGCTCTGCGCCTCGGCCTTGTATTCCTGCTCCATCGCCACCGCCAGGGCCCGCCGCTCCTCCGCCTTGGCCTGCGCGATCCGCTTGTCGGCCTCGGCCTGGTCGGTCTGCAGCTCGGCCCCGATGTTCTTGCCCACATCCACGTCGGCGATGTCGATCGACAGGATCTCGAACGCCGTTCCGGCGTCGAGCCCCTTGGAGAGCACCGTCTTGGAGATCAGATCGGGATTCTCCAGCACCGCCTTGTGGGAAGCCGCGGAGCCGATGGTGCTGACGATCCCCTCGCCGACCCGGGCCAGGATGGTCTCCTCCCCTGCCCCGCCCACCAGCCGGTTGATGTTGGCCCTGACGGTCACCCGGGCCAAGGCCAGCAGCTGGATGCCGTCCTTGGCCATGGCCGCGACCTTGGGCGTAGTGATCACCTTCGGGTTGACGCTCACCTGGACCGCCTCGAAGACGTCCCGGCCGGCCAGATCGATGGCGGTCGCCTGCTTGTAGGTCAGCGCGATGCCGGCCTTGTCGGCCGAGATCAGGGCGTTGACCACCCGGTTGACGTTGCCGCCGGCCAGATAGTGACCTTCCAGGTCATTCACGTCCACCTGGATACCGGCCTTGTGCCCGGTGATTAGCGGGAGCACGATGGCCCGGGGGTCCACCCGGCGGAACCGCATTCCGAACAGGGTAAGGAAGGGGACCCGGATACCGGAGAACAGCGCGTTCAGCCACAGGCCGAACGGAATGAACTGGAAGAAGATCACCACGAGAATGACGGCGATGAACGCCAGGACCAGCACCACGCCGAGACTCAGCACCGAATCATCCACGGGCTTGTCCTCGAGGTGAGAGAAACCTGCGACCTGCTAGGTTGGAGCTATCGAACGCCCCGGACGACGTGACGGTACCCTTCACTCCGCACCACCCGCACCGCGCCGCCCTGGTGCACGTACTCGCCTTCGGTCACCACGTCCACCCGCTCGGAGCCGATCTGCGCGGTACCGGCCGGCCGCAGGTCGGTCAGGGCGATCCCATCCTGCCCTATCAGGTCGGCCCGCGGCAACGCCGCCACGTAGCCGTCGGCCCGGTGGGCGCCGCCGCGCAGGAACAGCCCTGCGAAGCGGCCGCTGTTGGGCAGGTGCCGGAGCCAGGCGTAGCCGACGCCCAGGGTGATCGCCGCGCTGACGCCGAGCACCGCGAAGGCCTGCGTCACCCCCGCCGCGGTCGGCGCGCCGCCCACCAGGGCCAGGAATACGGCCGCGGCCAGCGCCACGATGCCGGTGATCCCGGCCACCCCGAATCCGGGGAGGATGAACACCTCGATGGCGAGCGCCATGCTGCCGACCCCGAGCAGGATGATCTCGTTCCATCCCGCCAGGCCGGTCAGGAAACTGGAGCCGAAGAACAGCCCGAGCGACACCAGGCTGACCAGCGCCCCCAGGCCGAAGGCGCCGGCCTTGATCTCGAAGGCGATGCCCAGAATGCCGAGGGACAGCAGGATCGGGGCAATCAGGGGGTTGGTCAGCAGCTGGACCAGCGCCTCGAGCCAGTCGGGCGGGACGGTCGAGACGAGGTCGCCGGCCAGGCGCGAGCCGGCCGCCGCTGGTCCGGCTGCGGCCGAAGTCGCGGCCGCGGGGAGACAGATCGAGAGGAGCAACAGGACAGCGGGCGGCATCACGCGCCGGCGCATCGCGAGCCTTGGTGTGGGGACGCCTGGAATCTACCGTGTCGACGGCTCCCGTTCCATGAGCGGCCGGCGAGCCCGCCGCGTCCGAGGGGGATCAGGCGTCGGACGCGGTGGACGCTGGTTGGACGGGTCCGTTATGCCGGACTACCTTTGGGCCATGCCACGGATGCACATCATCGCTCATCGGGGCGCCTCGGGCTACGAGTATGAGAACTCGCGGGCGGCCTTCCGCCGGGCGGTCATGCTCGACGCGGACGGCGTCGAGCTCGACGTCCATGCCACCCAGGATGGGGCCCTGGTGGTGCACCACGACGCCGATCTTCCAGGCGTGGGGCCCATCGCCACCCTGACCCGGGCCGAGGTGCGGCAGATCCGGATCCGGAACGGCGAGACCCTCCCCCTGCTAGAGGAAATACTCGACCTGCTGGGCGAGCACGATGCCTGGATCGAGCTCAAGAGCCTGCCGCCGGCTCACGATAGCGCTCTGCTGGACGTCCTCGACGCCGGCCCCGCGCCGCACCGGTACGCGGTCCACAGCTTCGACCATCGGATCATCCGGCGGCTGGGCGAGACTCGGCCGGCGCTGCCCCGGGGCATCCTGCTGTCGGCCTATCTGGACGACCCCGTCGGGGCGCTCCGGTCGGTGGGCGCCACGACCCTGTGGCAGGAATGGCAGCAGGTCGACCAGGCGCTGGTCCAATCGGTTCACGCCGCGGGCTGCCGCGTGATCGCCTGGACGGTCAATGAGGTGGGCGACCTCGAGCGGCTGGTACGCCTCGGGGTGGATGGTCTGTGCAGCAACTACCCGGACCGGATCCGGGTGGCCCTGGCGGCCCGGGGGGGATCGACCGCGCGGGTGTAGTAGGCGTCAGCCGGTCGGCGTCAACCTGGTGGGGATCAGCCGGTGGGCATCAG